>CANKOI010000083.1 GCA_947484175.1 Deltaproteobacteria bacterium | reverse complement strand
TCAGAGAGAATCGACCTAGGAGATCGCGGATGTCGGTGGCGTCGGCCATGCTCTACCTCGCGGCGGAGGCGACGCCGCCGCGGCCAGTAGATCAGAATTCATGGCGTTGGTCGATCCCCCAGAGGCCTATCGGCGACTTTGCGATCGCCGTGGGGTGGAGACCGTGGAGACCGCGGCGCCGCGATGCACCGGTTACGCGGCGGATCAGCGTGGGTTCGGCATGGGTGTGGTCGCTCGATTCTTCAAGAAGACGATCTGAGCGGAAGATGAGCACCCTTTCCGCGCGGATCCGGTCCGCCACCGCCGCTTGGCTTGCGCAGCGGCCACAAGGCTTCGGCTTCGAGCTCTCGCTGGTGGTGCTGGCCCTCGCGGTGCACGTCGGGCACTACCTTGTGTATTGCCTGCCCCAGCCTTGGTACATCGAAGACGCCGCCATCTCCTTCGCCTACGCGCGCAACTGGGTGGATGGGTGGGGGCTCGTTCCCTTCGTGGGCAGCGACCCCGTGGAGGGTTTCAGCAACCCCTTGTGGACCTTTCTCATCGGCGGCGCCTATGCGATCGGCATCACACCGTGGACGTCGTCGAAGGTGCTCGGCGCCGTTTTCGGGTGCCTCGCGCAGCTCTTCGCGTGGGGGATCGCTCGGCGTGGGCTTCCCGAGGAGCAGAAGCGGCTCGCGGTGCTCGCCCCCTGGTTCCTCGCCGCCTCGGTGCAGTTCACCCTGTGGAACGCCTCGGGCCTCGAAAACAGCCTCTTTTGCCTGTGCCTTGCTGCGGGCGTGTACCGCCTCGTGGTGGAGGCCGAGGAGCCCGGACGCCTACCCTTGAGTGCGTGGGCGTTCGTCGCCCTCGCCATGACCCGCCCCGACGGCCTCGCCTACGCCGGGATCGGCCTCATCGCCCAGATCATGGCCGTGGTCGCCCATCGTCGCGTGGGCTCCCTGCTCGTGTGGCTCCTTGCCTTTGCCATTCCCTTCGGCGCCTACCAAGCCTGGCGCATGGACACGTTCGCGTGGGAGTGGCCCAACACCTGGTACGCCAAACGCACCGACTTCAAGCCGTTTGACTGGAACCAGCTCGGCTGGAAGCAGATGCGCGAATACTCGCTGCGCTACGGCATCCTCGCCGCCTCGCCGGTGATCGCCATCGGGGTGGCGGGGTTCTCGGGGTGGCGTCGGTACGTGCTCACGGCACTTTTTTTGGCGCTGGCCGTCGTGCTCGCGTGGGATGGCAAACCCACCGTGTTCGGGTGGCAGCTCGCGCTGCTGTTCACGTTGCCTCCCGTGCTCGCGGCCGCCTTCGCCCCGTCCACCCGGTGGGCGCGTGTGTACCTCGTGATCGCCTTCCTGCTGCTCGCGGGACTGTGCGGCTGGCTCGTGTGGCAGGGAGGGGCCGCGAAAAACCCCTTCACCACCTCGTTCGGCTTCCCGGCGAGCTGGAAGGAGGAGTGGGCGACCGCCCTGAGCAAGAGCTGGATGAAGGTTCGGGTGTACACCCTCGCGGGGTCGGCCGGGCTGTTGGGCCTGCTCGCGTTCGGGCGGCCGGGCTGGCTCGTGCGCGGCACGCTCTGGTGTTGCTACGCCTTCGGACTGTTCTACACCGTGCTCGCCCGCGGCGACTGGATGAAGGCGTACCGGTGGTACAGCCTCACCAGCGTGCCGCAGTTTGTGCTCCTCACGTTCGGCCTCGCCGCCCTCGCCGCCGCGCTCCCGATGGCCGCCCGCCCGCTCTACCGCAGCGTAAGAGTGGGCGCGTTGTACGCGGTCGTTCCGGCCCTGGCGCTCATGCTCGCCAATCCGTGGTGGGCCTACCAGTTCGTACTCAAGCCAGAGACGGGCCCGCGGGATGTACACAAGCGCGTGGAGTACATGCGCTGGGTGCAGTCTCGCCTCGGGCTTGACCGGGTGACCCTCTTCGATGTGGACATGGGCGCCCACCTGTGGTGGACCGACTGGTACATCGCCGACATCGCGGGCCTTGTCGACGTGGCCACCGGCCACCACGAGTACGAGAAGGCCTTTTTGAAGGAGTACCTCTTCGAAGAGGTACGGCCCGAGTTCGCGCACGTCCACGGCAGTTGGGCGGGCACGATCAAGATCTCCACCCACCCCGAGTGGAAGGAGGACTACGTGGAAATCCCGGGCTACCCGAGTGGGCGAAAGTCGCTGCACACGGGCAACCATGTGCGCCGCGACCTGCTCGCCAGCCCCGCGCCGCCGGCCGACGGCTCGCGCACCGTCACCTTCGCCGACGACGTTCGCCTCGCGTGGTGGGATGTGCCTTCGCCGTCGGTTGCGCCCGGGAGCGAGCTCTTCGTGACTTCGCGCTGGCGGGCCACGAAACGAGCGGGCCCCTTGCGGGTGCTGCTCTTCCTCGCACGGGAGGGCAAGCTGGCGTGGTCGGGCGAGGTTGCGCCGGGGTACGGCTGGTTCGAGGCCGACCGCTGGGAGGCGTGGGACTTCGTGCGTGGCGACTGGAGCGTGGCCCTCCCCGACGACCTGCCGCTGGGCGACTACCAACTGGGCATGGTGCTGCTCGACAGCAAGCAGGGAACGGTGCTTCCGCTGGTGGGCGAGGGCGTGCAGGGCGAGCCGATGTTCGGTGACGAGCCTGCTGCCACCCCCCCGGAAGCCGCGCCGGTCGAGCGACCGCCCGCCGTGTACATGACCGGCGAGTACATCCTCCCCACCACCGTGCGGATCGTTTCGGGGGCCGACGCCCACGCCGCTGCCGACGCCCGGCTGGCCGAGGCCGTGCGGGCCGGGTCGGCGGGCGATTGCGACGGGGCCGAGACGGGCTGGGCCGACGCTCGACGCTTCGTGCCGCTCGACCGGAAGTGGAAGACTGCGGCCGAGCGAGGCGCCCTCGATGCGATCGTCGGATGTCTTGTCGCTCAGGCCACGGCGCAGGCCGATCCGCTCGTGGCCGCGCGCACGCTGTGGGAGGCCCGGTTCATCGACCCGAAGACGGCGCTCCTCGCGCCCGTGGGCGGCCCGCTCGCGGATCGCCTCGAAGCCGATGGGCTTGCCGCGTTCGGCGAGAAGGACTGGGACACGGCCTACCGCGCCTACCGCGCGGCCGTTCAGGCCGATCCTACGCGCGTCCTCTCTCGCCGGCGCTCCGAAGACATGCGCGACCGGCGGCTGAAAATCCGCGAATACGACCCCAAGAAGGGCGATCTCGACCCCGCAACGGCCCCGCTCCCCAGCCTCAGGCTTTTCCGCGGGTGATGCGGTAGTCGTCGCCGCCGGCCTCCACGAGGTGGCAACCCTCCTTGAGCCGGCTCCACACCCGGTCGCCGAGCCGGTCGGACAGCGTGGGCAGAACCATCGTACTGAGCGAGTCGGTGTCACGCCGGGCCCGAGGCGCCCGCAGCGGGAAGTTGGTCGTGGCGAGGAGGGGCCCCGCCTGCGCGTTGTAGCGACGGCTCACGATCTCGTCGAGCACGGCGGTTTCGAAGTCGCTGCCGCGGCCCTTGCCGAGCTCGTCGATGGCGAGCACGGGGGCCCGCACCAAGGGGCTGAGCAAGCGGGCCTCGCCCTCCTTGCGGTCGTAGCCTTCGCGAATGTTCGCGAGGAGGTGCGAGAACTCCACGAACTGAACGGCCACGCCGTAGCGGAACACGAGCTCGCGCACCACCGCGGCGAGCAGGTGGGTCTTTCCTCGGCCGGGCTCGCCCGATAGCACGAGCCCCTGCTGGTTGCCGCCGGGCTCGAAGGTGTCCGTCCAGCGGCGCACCGCCACCCATGTGGGGCGCGCAAGCTCCACCCGGAAGGACGCCAGCGTGCAGCTTGCATGCCTCGCAGGCACTCCGGCCCTGTTGTAGAGCGCCACCCTGTCGGGCAAGCGCTGACAGACACAGCGGCCCACGCGCCGCACGCCATCCCGCTCCACCGAGCGCCGCCCCTCCCCCCCGCAGAGCTCACACGGCGGCGCGGGGTTCACCTCGGCCACGGCGAGGCCGCCGCGCTCCGTCATCGTCCAGCCTTCAGTCCAGTCCAGGGCCCAACTCCTGCCACAACGCCGTGGCCGTCAAGGAGGGATAACGCCGTCGGAGGTGATCGCGCGCGGTGGCCACCAGGGCCTCCTCCCATGCGTCGTCGTCGTACAGCGGGCGCGCGTCAGCGAGGTGGGCGGCGGCGTCTTCCAGAAGAAGCGGCTGGGGCGCGGCTTCCCACGCTGCCTCGTGGAACCGGGCGGCGTGGCTGCAGGCGAGGGCCACGCGCCGCTCCGCGTCGGGTTCGTTCAGCGAGGCGAGCGCAGCCTCTGCAGCTTCGGCGAGCGCGTCGACCGCCGCAAAACGAGCGTCGGCTGCCGCCGACAGGGGCGGGATCGAGCGCGGCCCGCCTCGGCGCACCCAGCTCCCCGCCTGTTTCTGTTGGCGAAGCACTTCGGCCCGGCAGCTGGTGAGGGAGAGCGGGGCCCGGATGCGCTGGGCCACGCGCTTGGCCGCCACGAGCTCGATCGCCCGCACGATCGCGCCGAGGCGAACCCCGGTGCGGAGCCAGCCGTGCAGGAGGCGGGCGTCGGCGCTCGAAAGGAACGGCGCGCCGCCCCGCACGCTCACGAGGTAGGCGCGCACGGCTTCCGATGCTTCAATCATTCGGACATCTGCCCCTTCCGCCGCCATCATCCCATCCCTCGTCGTTTCGGTCCTGCCGCGCCCGTCGCGGCTGGCTGCATGCCGTATTATCCTCCGCCCTCCTTCGCGAGAGCCCATGCGCCCCACTCCTTTGCTCACCGTCCTCCTCGCCGCCTTGTTCGCCAGCTCCTCTGCGTTCGCTGCCGACAAGGCGAAGAAGGCTGCCGAGGAGGAAGATGAGATTCCGATGGGCGAGGAGCTCGACGTCGACGAGTCCGATTTCAAGGATGCGGGAGACCCGGATGCCGACCCGCCCCCCGCGCGCATCGAAGAAGCCGACAAGGAGCCCGAAGAAGAGGGTGACGAGCTCGACTTCGGTGACGACGGCAAGAACGACGACGACCTCGAGTTCACGGAAGACGACGAGCAGCAGTCCGTGCGCCCGCGGGGGCCCGGCGAAGACACGGCCAAGCTCTACCGGGACACGCAGAAGAAGACCAAGGACATGACCCCCGACGAAGAGCAGCTGGTTTGGGAGGCCTACCTGGAGCGCTACCCCAAGAGCCTCTTCCGCGAACGCATCGAGGCGCACATGGAGGAGCTGAGCGCCATCATGTTCGGTGAGCGCGTGCCGGGCTCCGACAAGGGGGGCGGTGCCATCGATGCGGTAGACCGCGAGCTGAACTTCGCGCAGCCCTACTCCCTTTCCCCGCTCGACACCCGCTCGCACATCTCGGTCGGCGTGCAGTGGGGCTTTCCGTCGTGGTTCGGCGGAAAGGTCGACGCCGAGTACGCGTTCATGCGGCAGTTCAGCGCCCACGTGCTCCTCGGCCGCGACTTCGCGGGGGGCGTGGTGCAGCCCGGCGCCAAGTACGCCATCATCAAGAGCGCCCGCACCGGCACGATCCTCAGCGCCGGCCTCGACTTCAAGCTCAACACCAGCCCCACGTTTCTTGCGTTCCGCCCGACCGTCGGTTTCGGCCAGAGAGTCCGCGTGTTGAAGGGGCTCGATCTCGCCGCTCAGATGTCGGTGGACATCGAAACCCGCGAGTACTCCGACCTGCGGTACAACTGGGGCCTCACCGCCAATCTCCGCGCGAACGACACCGTTTCCGTGTTCTGGGAGTGGAGCTGGGACGCCAAGTACCTCTCCCACCCCGACGTGGACGACAGCTTCCGCTTCTTCACGACCACCTTCGGCTTGAAGTTCACGGCGAAGCAGCCAACCAGCGAACAGGGTGGGGGCCGGCTCGACGCGGGCCTCGGCGCCGTGCTGCCCTACGCCACCAACTACTGGGGCTTCTACCTCGGTGGCGTCGACATCTTGGCGGACTACTACCTGTAGGGAACTGCGCGGCGGCCCGTACGCTTGGCCAAGGCGGGCTCGCGGCGCAGTTCGGCGCCGGCGCGGTTCAGCTCGGCCCTTCCCACGCCATTCCCAACGCGGCGAGGCGGGCGGCGAGGGCGGGCAGGTGCTCGCGGTCCACGATGACCTGGTTGGCGCCGATGCCGCGGCGCACCAACGGTCCGGCAATCCGGTCGCGGCGAATGGCGTCGGCCGCTACGTCTGGCAACTTCACCAACACCGCCTCGGTGGCGACAACGGGGGGGAGGCCGGCGCCGGCCAGCACGAGGATCTCCAGCTCCGCGGGCAGATCGCCGCCGTGGTACGCCCGTAGTCGCGCCAGGAGCGCGGGCACATCGGGGTGGCTGCGGAGCTCAGGCTTCCACGCCCAAGCATCCCCTTCCCGACCGAGCGGGCGGGCCACGCGCGTGAGCAGCGCGCGGAGGTCGAGGGGGTCCCACCCGTCGGGCACCACGAGCCGATCCTCGATCGCGAGGAAGCGCGCTCGGGGCCGCTGGGTGTAGTCGATCACCCTCCCCGTGTCGCTGGGAAGGGCCACTCGCAGGGTGCCGTCCTCGGTCTCAACGATGTCCACGCCGGTGAGCACCGTGAGCCGGCTGGCGGAGCGCTGCCACTCGCGGAGCTGGTCTACGATGTTCGGCGCTACGCCGGTGCGGCTGTGTTCGAGGAGGAAGTCGAGGGTGTCGCGGTGGCCGGCGCTCAGCTCGGCGGTGACGCCCTCGCGGCTGAGTTGGTGGCGGCGAAGCGAGTCGCCTTGCACGTAGGGCGCCATGCGGGCGAGCCGGCCGTACAGCTCCAGTCGGAGCTCTGCCACATGGCCGATCACCTCGCCCGCGGGCGTGAGCAGGAACCCGCCGACGGGCGGCGGGCGCGGAGCGGGCAGGCGGAAGGCGGTGACGGCTTCGTGGTCGCGCAGCGCGTCGATGGCTCCCACTCGGTGCAGTACATCGAGGGCCTCGTGCAGGGCGGGGCGTTCGATCGTTTGCCAGCCCGCGTCGTCGAAGCGCTCGGTGCGCTGCGGGTAGAGCTTGCCCCGGGGACTGTAGAAGGTTTCCCTACCCGGACCCGCGAGCAGCGTTTCGAGCCAGTCCACCGAGGTCCACTCGTGGTCGGCGAGGCGGAGCACCAGCGCGGCCGCGGCGGCCGGAACGGCCGCCGGCAGCACGGCCGCGAGGTCGGGGAGGGGGCGCATGCGCGCCTCGGGCTGCCCTACGAGGCGCTGCTCCTGCGTGCGGATGAGGCCCGCGGCGCGAGCGTAGCGGAGCGCCAGCGACCAGCGGGCCTCATCGTCGCCGAGCTGAGCGTACAGGCGCCGCTCCACGTCGCGGCGGATCGTTCCCTCCACCGTGAGCGCCGCCGGTGCCGCTTCGAGGGCCGCGGCGACGACCACGGCGTCCCACCGAGCGTCGGCCGGGGGGAAGGCTGCGGGGGAGTCGGGACTGGCCGGTCGGGGCAACGAGAACGACCACCGGGGGATGGCGGGGTTCAGCCGGCAGGAGCCGGCGTAGTGCTGCGGGTGCAGGCTGCCCTCCTGCCAGGCGGTGGCCCGCGGCAGGAGCAACGCGGACACCCAGAGGGGGCCCGCTTCCTGCGCGATGCGGTCGCGCAGGCGATCGGGGAGCGCCCCGCCCACTGCAGTTGCGAGCAGGAGTTGGTCGAGTAGCCCGCGAGCGGCTTCGGGGAGCGCGCGCACCGCCGCTGCGAGGGCGTCGGCGGAGTCGGCGGTTTCGGCCGCCACGTGCATCGTGGTTCGGAAGGCGGGGTCGTAGGCCGCCACGAGGCGGCTTGCGGGAGGGTCGTGGGACAAGCCGCGCCCTCTAACCGAGCTTTCGCCTTACGGCGTGAGGTGCTCTACTCGGCGAGTCCGATGGTCTCCACGATCTCCCCGTGCCAGCCCTCGATGTCGTCCGTCAGCTCCTCGCGCTCGGTCGATGCAGGCAGGCTCCTGCAGGCGGGCCTCGCCCAGCGTGCGATCCGCGGTGCGCGTGTCACCCCTCCCGGCTCCGCGCCACCACCTGCCGCAGGTCCAGCCCCTCCCGCACGAGAAAGACCGCGCCGAGCGCCACGGTGAACACGAACTGCGTGAGGTGCAGGAGGATGGCGAACGGCGCCGCCAACTCGCGGGGCGACCCCAGCGCCTGAAGCGCCGTTACGCACGCCGCCTCGAAGCCCCCGAAGAACCCCGGGGTGGGCAGCACGGTCATGCCGCTCAGCGTCGCGGTCCAGGTGGCCAGCGCGGCATCGAAGCCGGCCGGGAGCCCCGGCGAAGCCGCAAGCTGGAGGCGAACCGCCAGCACGGTGAGCGCCCAGATCACGACACTGAGAGCGAAGGCCTGAAGCGCCACGGCCGGCCTAGCGGCCAGCGCCGCCACGGCCCCATGAAACCGCACGAAAACCACCCGGAACAGGCCTCCCAACGGCAGCCGGTCGGTCACCCCCAACACCCTCGGTCCCAACACGAGGATGCCTACGAGCCCGACCGCACACAACGCTACGAGCAGCCCAGCGCCGCGCTGCGCGAGGCCCAGTACATCCACCCCGCCCACCTCTAGGCCGGCGGGGAGTTCCACAAGCCAAGTGGTGCCCAGAATCATCGCCAGCAGCATGGTCACGTCGAGCAGCCGTTCAAACACCACCGCGGCCAGCGAATCGCCGAAGGGCACGCCGCGCTGTTCGCGGACTAGGTACGGCCGCACCAGCTCGCCGAGCCGGAAGGGGATCACGTGGAGGGCGAGGTATCCGATGCTCAGGGCGGAGAAGCTGGCGGAGAAATCGAGCGGTTGGGGAAGAAGGATGCGGAACCGTTGAGCCCGCAGCACGTGGGCGAGGAGGTAGGTGAGCCAGATCGGGCCGAGGTAGCCCCAGCGGAAGCGCCCCACCCCAGCGATCGCTTCGTCTACGTCGATGCCCCACACCACCCAGGCGAGGCACACCAGCGTGAGCGCCAGCACCGCCAACAACCGGGCGCGGGTGCTCATTCGCGGCGCCGGCGGAGGAGCTGCATCGCCAAGAGCCCGTGCTCGAGGCGCTGGTCCCCACCGATCCCGTAGAGAGCGGGCGGCTCGGGCTGGGTCACGTTGGAACCAAAGACCACGTCCCACACCGGGAGGGCGTTGGCATAGTTCCCGTCGCACAGCACGGCGTCGCGGGTGTGGTGCCAGGAGTGGAACAGCGGGTTGTTGAACACGTAGAGCAGCGTGCGGCAGACTGGGTTTTGGTACGGAAACTCCACGTGCATGTGCGAGAAGGTGTCGGCCACGATGCCCACGCTCACGGCGGCGGGCAGCACCCACATGGCAAAGCTGGTGACGTCGAAGAGGAGGCCGAAGAGCACCACGGGCACGGCGGAGAGCTTCAGGAAGTCGACGGCGTGCATGCGCAGGCCGGCCGTGGCGTCGAGGCTTTCGGTGCTGTGGTGCACCCGGTGGAAGGTCCACAACCAGGGGATGCGGTGGTCGGCGCGATGCAGCCAGTACTTGGCGAAGTCGAGGAGCAGAAAGCAGGTGAGGAACTGGAGCCAGGGGGCGGTGAGGCCGCCGAGGTCCACGGCGCCGGAGAAGCCGCCGTCGGCGCCGTGCGCCACCCGCACACCGAGCAGCGTGAGGCCCACACGGAGCGGGAACAGCAGCGCAGCGGTGCCCACGTTGAGCAGCAGGTCGCGAGAGAAGAGCGGCAGCCGCACCCCGCCGCGCGGGAGGAGCGCGCCTAAGGCCAGCCCGACGACCAGCGCCGCGATCTGAACGAGCGTGGTCACCTGCATCGCGGGGTTCTCACGCCTCTCGCCGGAGAATGCCGGTGAGGCAGCCCAGAGCGCCTTCGGCGCGGAGGTAGTTGGGCAGCGCCACCTCGTGGCAGCGCACCCCCTCCGCTTCGAGCCGCGCCTTGGTGATGGGGGCGCCCGCCGGCATCAGCACTTCGCGCGGGGCGAGCGCGACGAAGTTGAGCGAGCGCGCGGCCGTTACCTCCGGCGTGTCCGCGAAGTCCAGCACCCGCACCCCTTCATCGGCGACTAGCGCGCGGAGGGCGGGGTCGGCGTCGTAGAGCACGGCGAGGTCGTGGTCGAGGAGGTTCAGCGTGCCGAGCAGGTGCTGCACGCCGCTGCGGAGCGGCACGCCGAGGCAGCGCACGCCCTGATCGGCGAGCACCCTCCCCACGGTGCGGAGCCCGCCCTCGTTGGTGCGCTTCCCCACGCCTACGAGCACCAAGTCCGGGCGCAGCCACACCACGTCGGCGCCTTCGAGGGTGGCGTTGCCGGTGGGCGTGGCGAGGATGGGCACGCCGAGGCGAGCGAGCGCCAGCGCGGCGATCCGCTCCTCTCCCGCGCGCTGGCCTGCTGCCATCCGTGAGAGCACCGCCCCCTCGGGCGTCATGAAGAACAGGTCGCGCACGAACACGAGGTTCGGGGAGGCGCTCTCCGACGGGTCGATCCATTCCACTCGCACGCCGTGGCGCTCGTAGGCCGCGGCGATGGCTTCGGCCTCGAGCGCCATGGCGTCGAGGTCGGGGCGCTCGGCCATCAGCCACGCCGACGGCTCTCCTGCGAAGCGCAGCGCAGGTCCCGGTCGCG
This sequence comes from Deltaproteobacteria bacterium, assembly GCA_947484175.1. Lineage (GTDB taxonomy): Bacteria > Myxococcota_A > UBA796 > UBA796 > SXON01 > SXON01. The sequence goes on along the minus strand of CANKOI010000083.1, from coordinate 10,941 downwards.
TGAGGAGTACTGCGCGGAGCGGCGCCACCTCGCTCCGGCTGCCTATCGCCCCCCACAGGCCGCCCCCCTCCACATCCTCCGCGTGCGAGCGGGTGCGCGCACGCCAACCGGGCCCCATCAGCGTAGAAGGAAGTGGCTTCGGCATGCCCCCGCAGGTAGCCCGGTGGTGAAGGGAAGGGCAAGCCCTTGACGCGTCCACCCCGCCGAGGCACATTCGGATCGTTCAACCGGGCAACCGGATGGGCCGAGGTGCGTAAAAATGTGCGCACCCGCGCTTTACGGGATCGCCCCGGCTGAGTATGGTCGCAAATCAACCACCTCGGGCTCGTGATCTCGCTGCTGCTCGCTGCATTTTTTTCCGCCTCGGCCGCCGAATATGGCCCCACCATTGAAGGCGACTTCGTGGTGGCGGAGAGCATCGAAGCGTCCGACACGGGCGTGGTGGGGTGTAGTGATCAGCAACTAAACGATGGCATCCAGTTGCCCGACCTGCCACTTTTTTTCACGCGTACCCAAGCCGACCATGCGTGGGGCTCTCGCGAGATGGTGGAGCTGTTGGTCGATACCGCCCGTCACATGCGCTGGCTGATGCCGGATGCCTCCTCGATCACGATCGGGGAGATTTCGCGTCAGCGCGGCGGAGAGCTTTCGGGCCACAAGACGCACCGGGGGGGCGTGGATGCCGACGTGGGCATCTACCTGTCGGGCGGCCGGCAGCAGGCGGGCATGTTCCTCGACCCGGGCCCCCGCGAGTTCGATGTGGAAGCGAACTGGGCCCTGATCTCCGCGATGCTCGACACCGGCCGGGTAGACATGCTGCTCCTCGACCACAGCCACATCGCCCGCCTGAAGGCCTACACCCTCGAGGCCGGCTTGCTCACCGAAGAGGAGGCCTCCCAGACCTTCTTGGGCGACCACCGCGGCAACTACCGCGCTACTGGGGTCATCCGGCACGCCCCGGCGCACCGAGACCATCTGCACGTTCGGGTGCTCTGCCCCGACGGGAGCCGAGCCAGCCTCCGCTGACTCGCGACCGAACCATGCCGGTCATCACGATGCTGGAAGGCGAAGATGCCAGTCGTTCGTGGGCGCTGGGTGGCCAGCCCGTGGTGCTCGGTCGTGACGCCGGCTGCGACATCGCCTTGGCCGATGCGAGGTCCTCCCGCAAACATACCCGGATCCACTGGACGAATTCGGCCACGCCGAGCGACCCTCCCGACGTCCGGCTCGAGGATCTAGGCAGCAAGAACGGAACGTGGGTGAACGGCCGCCGGGTGGAAGGGCCGACGCGTCTGTTGGCGAGCGACAAGATTCAGATCGGCAGCACTCTCTTCGCGTTCTCCATTCAGCTCGACGAGGAGCATGAGCAGCTTCGGAGGCTCGTTCAGCGTGCCACGAGCGACAGCCTCACCGCGCTCCCCAACAGCGAGGTTTTCGACCGCGCGCTGCGGCGCGAGTTCGAACGCGCGCGCCGCTACGTCCGCCCGCTTTCGCTGCTCTGCCTGAACATCGACCATCTCAGCAAGCTCAACGAAGTCCACGGCCACCGAGTGGGCGACCTCGTGCTGCGCCAGGTGGGCCGCATCCTGCGCGACAACCTGCGGCTCTGTGACCACAGCGCGCGGATCGGCGGCGACGAGTTCGCCGTCCTGCTGCCAGAAACCGGTCCGGAGGGCGCGTTGGTGGTGGCCGAGCGGCTGCGAAGCCAAGTCCATGAGTTCCCGATGGTGCTGCGGGGCGAGGCCGTGCGGCTCTCGGTGAGCGTGGGCTTGGCGAGCCTCGACGGCACCCACTCTCACCCGGATGCCTACCTCCACGCCGCGTCTCGGGCGGCCCAGCGAGCCAAGGAGTTGGGGCGGAATCGCGTGACGCTGGCGGGCTGAGCGCGGCTACCCCTGCGAGTCCACGAGCGGCCTCCCGCCCTCCTCGCCGAGCGTCGACACCCCGAACTCGGCGAGGACGCGGTCGCAGCGGTCGATCACCTTGCGCACGTAGCGACGTTTTTCGGCGTAGGTGCCGGAGTAGAAACTCCTCTTGAATCCGTGGATGACGATGTCGCGCAGCTCGCGGGGCGTGAGGCGGGCGTGTCGTACGGCGAGGCCCAGCTCCCGCGACACCGTGGTGGCCGACATCAACCGGTTGTCCGTGCAGATCGACACGCTGATGCGACGATCCAGCATCTGCCGCACCGCGTGGGCCTCCACCGTGCCGATCGAAGGGTTGGTCTGCAGGTTGGACGTGATGCACACCTCGATGGTGATGCGGCGGTCGGCGATGTACTCCGCCAGCCGCTCCACGTAGGCGGCGGGGTCGGTGATGCGGGGGTCGCTGATGCGCTCCGGTGAGAACAGGAAGTAGCCGTGGCCCACGCGGTCGGCGTGCAGCGCCGTGATCGCCTGGAAGATGCTCTCCGCCCCGTAGGCTTCACCCGCATGCACGGTCTTGTGCAAGAAGTTGGCGAGGGCGTAGGCGTAGGCTTCCTGATGGTCGATGGCCGGAAAACCATCTTCCTGCCCCGCGAGGTCGAAGCCCACTACGGGGATTCCCTCCTCGTCGCGGGCCCACACCGCTTCGCGAGCGAGCTCGAGGCTGGCCAGCCCGGCAAGGCGCTTCCGGGGGGACTTGGAGAGCGCGCGCAGCAGGTTCGCGTAGTACGCGGAGAACTGCTCCGTGAAGGTGCGCAGCGCGCACACCACGATGCCGTAGCGGAACTCCGGTTCGGTGGCAGGAATCGTGGCGTTGATCTCGTCCGCCGCCCTCACCATCCCCCGGTTCACGGCCCGCAGCACGCCGCGGGCGTCGAGCCCATCGCGCTGGTGGAGCTGGGGCGCGAACCGCACCTCTACATACCGCACCCCCTCCGCGAAGTTGTCGAGCGCGAATTCGTAGGCCACCCGCTCGAGCGCGGCCTCGTCTTGCATCACCGCGCAGGTCCACGCAAAACCCGCGAGGTACTCGGGCAGATCGGCGTAGTGGTCTTTGAAGACCTGCTCGCGAAGGCCCGCCTCCGTGAACGAGGGCAGCGCCACCCCGCGGTCGCGAGCGAGGTCGATGAGGGTGGAGAGACGGAGCGAGCCGTCGAGGTGAACGTGCAGGTCGGTCTTCGGCAACGCCACGAGCAGGAGGTCGAGAAGTTGGGGGTCGAGTGCCATACGGCGCGCTATCCCATGAATCCTTCGTGCGGGTCGCGCGTAGCAGATGGGTCCCATGGGATCCTTCATGAGCGCGCTCCGATTCTTCCTCCCGATCCTCCTTCTGGGCACCGCCTTCTCGGCGGAGGCTCGCCCTCGCCAGCACCGGCGAGCCCACATTGTCGTTGGCGCTCCGCGGGTGTCGATCGTGGTGAACCCGTGGGCACCCACCTACGCGCCGGCGGCGCGCGCCGGCTGGTTGTGGGTGGCGGGCAGCTGGGTCGGTCCCCGCTGGCGGCCGGGCTACTGGCAGCCGGCGTTGGCGCGAGTTGGGTGGCTGTTCGTCCCGGGGTACTGGGCCGGTACCGTCTACGTCGATGGGTACTGGCGCGAAGCGAGCCGCGGACAGCAGGCCTGGGTGGACGGGTACTACGACGACCGCGGGGACTGGGTTCCCGGGTACTGGGCGCCCGAGGGTTCGGCCGACGCCGCACGCTCCGATGCGCCGCCCCCGGCCCCTGAAGCGCCGGCCTCCGCGCCCGTGTTCCACGAGTACGAGTAGTCGCGCCCCCCCGTCTCGCGCCCCCCGCTCGCGCGGCCTTGACGCCGGGTCGGCTCGCCACCCATGATGCGGCTGTGCCCCCCCGCCTCGCCGGCAGCTACCTCGTTCTCGAAACCACCAACCAGTGCAGCTTGGCGTGTGTGCATTGCACCGTGGCTGAGGGGCCGGCCCACCCCCACCACCAGCAAGTCGGGTTCATGCCCGAGGCGCTCCTGCACGCGGTCCTTGCCGACCTTGCTGCTTGTAACGCCCGGTTCGATGCCCTGATCCCCTTCTGGCTGGGCGAGCCGCTCCTTCACCCCGCCTTCGGCACGATGTACCAGGCCTGTCTGCGGGCGGGCGTCGAAGCTGGCACGTTCGGGCGCCTGGAGCTCCACACCAACGCCACTCACCTCGGCCGCGACCGCGTGCGCGTGGCCCTGAATTCGGCGCCGCTCCCGCAGACTTGGCACTTCTCCCTCGACGCCGCCACCGCTGAAACCTACCGCCAAGTGAAGGGCCGTGACCAGTTCGCGGTCGTCGAAACGAACCTCCTCACCTTCCTCGACGAGCAGGCGCGCACGGGCGCCCGCTGGCCGCGCCCCGTGTTTCAGTTCATCGTCGGGGAGAACAACGCCCACGAGGCCGCTGCGTTCGCCGCCCGCTGGGAAGCGGCATGCCGCAGCCGCGGAATCCCCGTGCGCACCGCCGCGCAGGACGTGCCCCCCGGTTCCGACGCCATCGTCTATTTCCGCCAGCTCGACGCGCCCGATGCCGCCGCTCAGGTGCGCGCCAACCGGGCGATGCGCGACACCATGGCCGCCCTCGGCGTGCCGCTCCCGCGCCCCCACGCCACCCCACCGGTCGTTCAGGAAGAGCCCGGCGTGTGCGGCTGCTTCTGGAAGAGTCCGGTCGTTGGCTGGGACGGACGGGTCACCACCTGCGTTCGCGACAACCGCTTCGAGAATCTTCTCGGAAATGTCCATTCCAGCCCGCTTTCCGCGATCTGGTGGGGCGAACGGATGCGGCGCGGGCGCGAGGCCGCCGCGCGGGGGAATTACGCCGGGTTCGCCGCCTGCACCGGCTGCTACATCCCTCGCTCGGCCAACTACACCGACATCCTCCCCGAAGAGATCCGCGCGTGGGCGTAGCGCCCGCCACGCTCGCCGACCGCGCGCGCTCCCTCGCTCGCCTCCGCTCCGCGCCCGAGCGCCCCGCACAAATCCACCTGTCCGTCACCGACCGCTGTTTTCTGCCGTGCGCACATTGCGACATCTACAAGAACGACACCGTCGATCTGCCCGAATCCGCCTGGGCCGCCGTCATCGACGAGCTGGCCCTGTGGACAGGCCCCGCCGCCATGAACTTTGTGGGGGGCGAACCGCTCCTCCGCTCCGACCTCGAGCGCCTGATGCGGCGCGCCACCGACCGCGGCTTCACCGTTACCTTCAACACCAACGCCTGGCTGCTCAACGAAAAGCGGGCGCGCGCGCTGTGCGACGCGGGCGTTTCGGTGGCCTACCTCTCCTGCGACGGGTACACGGAGAGCACCGTCGATCACTCCCGCGGCAAGGCCGGCAGCTGGCAGAAGGTGCGCGAGGCCTGCGACCTGCTCGACCGACTCCCGAACCCGCGGGTGATCCTCTCCTGCATCCTTCACGGCGGCAACGCTCACGAGGTGGAGCCGCTGCTCGGGTGGTGCCGCGAGCGCGGCTACGAGCTGGTAGTGCAGCCGCTGTACCAGAACTTCGGCAACAACGCCCACGACCCCGGCTGGTGGAGGCGCAGCGCGCTCTGGCCTGCCGACCTCGGCCCGATCAACGCCGCCGTCGACGTCCTCGTGGCCGAACGGCAGGCTGCGGGCAAGGTGTGCAACCCGGTGGAGCAACTGGAGGCGTTCCGCCGCTATTTTGTGAACCCGAGCGTGTACAACGGCGAAGTTTGCAAGGCCGGCCACACCGACCTCGCGTTCGACCCCGCCGGCAACATCCGTCTCTGCTACTTCCTCGAGCCCGTGGGCAACCTGAGCGACGCCGTTCCCCTCGCGGAAATCTGGAACGCCCATCGCACGCAACGGCGGCGCTACGAGGTGCACACCTGCACGCGGAGCTGCAACCTTCTGAACTGCAACTTCAGCGGGGGCTGAGTCTTTCCACCCCGCCCATGTACGGCCGCAACGCCTCGGGCACCCGCACGCTGCCGTCGGGCTCCTGGTAGTTCTCGAGGATCGCCACCAGCGTGCGGCCCACGGCGAGCGCGGAGCCGTTCAGGGTGTGGCAGAAGGTGGTCTTCTTCTCGCCCTCCGCCTTGAAACGGAGCTTCAGCCGCCGGGCTTGGTAGTCCGTGAACCACGAACAGCTGCTGATCTCGCGGTAGGCCGACTGTCCCGGCAGCCACACTTCGAGGTCGAAGCCCTTGGCGCCGCCATTGCCTACGTCGCCGGCGCAGCGCAGAACGGTCTGGTAGGGCAGACCGAGGCGCTCCAGTACGGCCTGCGCGTGGCCGGTGAGCGTGTCGAGGGCCGCGAGACCGGCCGCCGGCGCCGTGATCCAGACGAGCTCCACCTTGTGGAACTGATGCTGCCGGATGAGGCCGCGGGTGTCTCGCCCGGCGCTGCCCGCTTCGCTGCGGAAGCAGGGCGTGAACGAGAAGTAGCGGATGGGGAGCTGCGCTTCTTCGAGGATCTCGTCGCGGTGGAGGTTGGTGACGGGCACCTCCGCGGTGGGGATCAGATACGCGGCTTGGCCTGACAGCTCCACGGTGAGCTTGAACAGGTCCTCTTCGAACTTGGGCAGTTGCCCGGTGCCGCGCATCGAGTCGGCGTTCACCATGTAGGGCACCTGCACCTCGCGGTAGCCGTGCTCCTCGGCGATGTCGCAAAAGAGGCTCACGAGCGCGCGCTCCATGCGGGCGAGCGGGCCCGACAGCACGGCGAAGCGGCTCCCGGAGAGCTTGGCTGCTCGCTCGGGGTCGTACATGCCGAGGGCGAGGGCGAGATCGTCGTGCGTGCGGCCTTGCATCAGGCGCCTTTCGGCTCCCCACGTGCGCACCACGACGTTGCCGTGTTCGTCGGCACCATCGGGCGTGTCGGCGTGCACCTGGTTGGGGAGGCCCAGCAGGAGGTCGGCCTCGACGGCCTGGAGCTCGACCACCTGCGCTTCGAGGGTGGCGGCGAGCTCGGTGGCCGCACGCACCTCGGCCTTCAGCACTTCGGCTTCCGCAGCGCGGCCCGCTTTCATCAGGGCGCCCACCTGCGGCGACACCCGGTTTCGAACGGAGAGCTGTTCGTCGCGCTGCGTTTGAGCGAGGCGGCGCCGCGCGATCAGCGACACGAGCTCCTCTACGGTGCCCATGGTTGCAGCCGACGCGTGGCGGCGGCGGAGGCTCTCGCGAACCGCGTCGGGCTGCGTGGCAACAAGGTTGGGGTCGATCATGGTGGGGGCGGTCTAACGCCTCAGGCGGCCGTCAGAGGTTACCGCGGCTGCGTGCCCGACCCGCTCCGTGTGCACCGCGAGCTGCTGGAGTCCTGGCGAATGGTCATGGACCTCGTGGGCCCTGGCCCCGTGGATGAGCACTTTCTCGACGCCGACGCCGCTGTGGCGGGCCTGGCGGCCTCGGGGGACTGGCTGGACCTCGGCTCTGGCGCCGGGTTCCCGGGCATCGCGCTGGCGATTCACTGGCCGGCGGTGAGGCTCACCATGGTGGAACGCCGCCAGAAGCGGTGCGCCTTCCTTCGAGAAGTGATCGCCCAAGGGGGGCTCGCCAACGTGACCGTCGTGGAGGGGGACAGCCGCACCCTTCCGCGCGCGGCGTGGCAGGGCGTGATCAGCCGCGCCTACAAGCCGCCCGTGGAGTTTCTGGCGGAAGCGGCTACCCTGCTTGTGCCCGGTGGCCTCGCCGTGGTCCTGACGGCGGGTGGCGAGCCCGCGGCGGGCGAAGACTTCGACTTGCACGAGACGCTCCGCTACATGGTTCTCGGGAAGCCGCGCGCATCCGTTCGCTTTCGGCGGCGCCCTGTTGACCGTGGAACCCGGTGCCAAACCGCGCCACCCGGGCTATGAACTGCGCCCCCCCGCTCTGGGGCTGAGCGCTCCCCGCGCTGAACTCGGAGCCTTCGTTCCGGAAGTGCCATGCCCCGCATCATCGCAGTCTCCAATCAGAAGGGCGGCGTCGGCAAGACGACCACCGCCGTGAACCTCGCCGCTGCGCTCGCTCGCGCGGGTCACAGCACGTTGCTCGTCGACCTCGACCCGCAGGGCAACGCATCGAGCGGGCTCGGCTGCCCCCGCGACCGCGTGGCCTTCGGCATCGCCGACGTGCTTCTTGGCCTCGAGCCCCTCTCGCGGGTGGTGGTGCCCACGGGGATCACGGGCCTCTCGCTCGCGCCGGCCACACCCGCCATGATCGGCGTGGAGGTGGAGCTGGTGAACCTGCCGAACCGCGAACAGCGGCTGCGGCTCGCGCTCGCGGGCCTCCCCGAGCCGTACGAGTACGTGATCTTCGACTGCCCGCCTTCGCTGGGCATGATCACGCTCAATGCGCTCACCGCCGCCGACAGCGTGCTCGTACCGCTTCAGGCCGAGTACTACGCCATGGAGGGTCTGGGCGAGCTGGTGCGCACCATCGCGGCGGTTCGTCGCAGCACGAACCCGCGGCTGGTACGGGAGGGCATCGTGATCACGATGCACGACGCCCGCACCAACCTGTGTCGCGACGTGGAGTCGCAGGCGCGCTCCGTGTTCGGGAGCGAGGTGTTCACCGCGGTGGTGCCCCGCTCGGTGCGCCTCGCCGAAGCGCCGAGCCACGGGAAGAGCATTTTTGAGTACGAGCCTTCCGGAAAGGGCGCTCGTGCATACGCCGACCTCGCGGCGGAGGTGCACGCCCGCGCGGTGGCCGCCGGAGCGCACCGCTCCGCGGTGGGCTGATGGCCTCGCCTCCCCGCCTGGGCTTGGGCCGCGGCCTCGCCGCGCTCATCCCCGAGGAGGCGGCCGAGTCGGGGCCCACGGGGCAGCCGGCGGACTCGCTCCAGCGAATTCCGGTCGACCGCGTGCGGCCCAACCCCCACCAGCCGCGCCGCCGCTTCGACCCCGCGCAGTTGGCGGAGTTGGCCGACTCCATCCGCGAGCACGGCGTGATCATGCCGATCGTGGTTCGGCGCGACCGCGAGGGCTTCGTGCTCGTGGCCGGCGAGCGCCGGTTGCGCGCCTCCCGGCTCGCGGGCCTCCCCACCATCCCGGCGGTCGTGCGGGGCTCCGACCTCGCGTCCGACACGCAGCTTGTCCTCGCGCTCTTGGAGAACCTGCAGCGCGCCGACCTCGACCCCCTTGAGGCCGCCGAGGGCTACCAGCGCCTCGTGCAGGAGTTCGGGCTGCGCCAAGAGGACGTGGCGAAGAAGGTGGGGAAGGACAGGGCGACCGTCGCCAACTCCCTTCGCTTGCTGAACCTGCCCCCCGTCGGCCGCGAGGCCCTGATCGCCGGGAAGATCTCTGCCGGCCACGCGCGGGCACTCCTGCCCCTCGGCGAGGAGCCCGAGCGTTTCGCCCAGGCTCTCGCGATCGTGCTGGAGCGCGAGCTGAACGTTCGCGGCACCGAGGCGCTGGTGAGGCAGCTTCGGCAGCCGCCATCGGCTACGCCGCGTCCTGACAAGGGGCTGGAGCGTCTGGGCAGGGAACTTGCCCGCGCCGTGGGCGTGAAGGTGCGCATCACCGTGCGGCAGGGCGGCGGCGGGCGCGTGCTGCTCGACTACCACGACGCCGCCGAGCTCAATGGCCTGGTGCGGCGCCTGCGGGGGGAGGGGTGAGTGATTCTGCCGCGAAGTTGGCTGCCCTGCTCGGCAAGGGGGCCCGCTACAGCGGGGAGATGAGTTTTGACGGGCGGGTGCGGGTGGACGGCAACTTCACCGGCCGCATCTTCACCGACGACGTCTTGGAGATCGGGGAAACGGGGGTCGTGGACGGACAGATCGACGCCGCCACCTTGATCGTGGCTGGCGTCGCGCGCGGGGACATCCACGCGCGGGAGCGGCTCGTGGTGCAGGCGACGGGGCTGATTGAGGGCCAGGTTGATGCTCGTTCGCTGGAGGTGTGGCCCGGGGGAAGGATTCACGCCCAGGTGCGAGCGGGAGACCGGTGATGCGGCCGTTCGTGCTGGGTGTTGCCGGGGGGACGGCCTCCGGCAAGACGACCTTGGCCACGATGGCTGCACGACAGCTGGGCGCGCGGGTGCTCACCCACGACCGCTACTACCTCGACGCGCCGAACCCCCGCGGCCATGACTTCGACCGACCAGAGGCCCTCGAAACGGCGCTGTTCGCGGAGCACCTCGGCGCGCTGCGGCGGGGCGAGGCGATCGACGCTCCGGTGTACGACTTCGCTACGCACCGGCGGGCGGCCCGCACCGAGCGCATCGAGCCGGGCGGCATCATCTTGGTGGAAGGAATCCTCGTGCTCGCCGAGCCCGCCCTCGCCGCGCAGTTCGACCTCGCCGCCTACGTGGACTGCGCGGACGACGTACGCCTCGCCCGCCGCCTCCGTCGCGACACGGCGGAGCGCGGGCGGCAATGGCAGGATGTGCTCGATCAGTGGTTCAACACGGTGAGGCCGGCTCATGTGAAGTACCTTCCCGCCTCGCTCGCGCGGGCCGACCTTCGCCTGAACGGGGAGGGCGAGGTCGACACCGAATGCGCCCGCCTCGTGGGCGCGGTGGGCGCGGCGAGGGCGGCGCGGGGCGGCTGAGCGCGTCGTGGCTGCATCGCGCCCGATCGTCTTGTCCGGTGCGGTGGGAATCCCCGCGCTGGGTCCCTCGGGGGCGTCGGCCCACCTCCGGGGCGTCGCCACCGCCCTCCGGGCGCCCTTGGTGTGCCCCCTCGCGGTCGACGCCCGCGGCGCGGCCGAGTCGTTAGGGGTGCCGATCGTGGCGACCGGCTTGGCGGGCTGGCCCACGTGGGCGCCGCGACAGGCGATGCGCGAGGTGAGGACCGGCCGTCGCTGCGCGGAGGCCGCGATCGAACAGGCGCCCACCTTGATCTGGGAGCGCCACAGCCTCTTCTGCGACGCCGGCTGGAAGGCTCACGCCGCCACAGGCGCCCGCTGGGTCCTCGAAGTCAATGCGCCGCTCGTCGAGGAGCGCGCGCGGTACGAAACCCTCCCCGACCGCGCTTTCGCCGAGTCGTGGGAGCTCGATGTGCTGCTCGCCGCACCCGAGATCGTCGCGGTGAGCGCGTGGTTGGCGGAGTGGCTGCGCGGGGTCGGCTGCCGTCGCGTGCGCCAC
>CANKOI010000082.1 GCA_947484175.1 Deltaproteobacteria bacterium | reverse complement strand
TGCTGTCGTCGCCGTACCCGTCGCCGTCGAGGTCGCTGTAGTAGTGGGTGGTGCCTTCGTCCACGCTGCCGTCGCAGTCCTGGTCCACGCTGTCGCAGGTCTCCGTGGCGCCGGGGTGCACGGTGGCAAGGGCGTCGTCGCAGTCGGTATCGCTGCGCGACGAGTAGTCGCCTGTGGCGGTGCACCAGCACTCCGCGGCGCCGCTTCCGTAGCCGTCGGCGTCGGCGTCGGCGTAGAAGTCCTCGCAGTTGTCGCCATTGAGTTGGTTGATGTCGCCATCGCAGTCGTCGTCGTCGCTGGTGTCGCAGTCCTCGTCCACCACGCCGGGGTTCACGGTGCTGCTGGAGTCGTTGCAGTCGGCGGAGGCCGTCGTCACACCGGTCACCGAGTAGGTGCCGCTTTCGGCGCAGAAACACTTGCTGTCGGAGAGCTTGCCGTAGCCGTCGTGGTCGGCATCGGCGTACCAGGCCGCACAATCCGTGGCGTCTTCGTCGTTGGCGGACCCGGAGCAGTCGTCGTCGGCCACGGTGCCGCAGTCCTCCTCGACGGGGCTGCCCGCGCTAGTGGGGTGTACCCCGACCGCCGAGTCGTCGCAGTCGTCGGAGGTGCCGTAGCCGTAGCTGGAGGCGTCGAACCCGTCGCCGTCTTGGTCGAAGTCGCTGACGCCGTCGCAGTCCTGATCGACACCGTCGTACCAGGTCTCGGGGGCACCGCTGTACACGGTGCCGTCGTCGTCGTCACAGTCCGGGCCGTAGGCGCCTTCGTCGTCGAGGATGGTGTCGGTGTTCTCGCCATCGCCGTCGGCATCGAAGTCGCTGTCGGCGGCGCAGTCGGCGTCGATGGAGTCGTAGGCGGTGTCCCGAGCGTCGGGGTGCACCCGCTCGGCGTCGAGGGTGGCGCCGTCGCGGCCTACAGAAGGAGCCGCAGGGTCGTCGTTGCAGTCGTCGCCGCCGTAGGCCGCAGCGTCGTAGCTGTCGCCGTCCTGGTCGTAGTCGCTCGCGCCATCGCAGTTGCTGTCGATGCCGTCGTACCACGTCTCCGCCGAGTCGTTGGGGAACACGGTTGCATCGAGGTCGTCGCAGTCTTCGTCGACCGTGAAGGTGTCGCCGTCTTGGTCTTGGTCGTCCGCGCCGTCGCAGTTCTGGTCCGTCCCGTCGTACCAAGTCTCCACCGCGCTGGGGTGGACGTTGGCGGGGGCGGCCTCGGCCGGATTCTCGAAGGGGTCGGCCGCGGCGTCGAAGCAGTCTTCGCCGTAGGTTCCGTCGCGGCGGTCCTGGTACAGCGAGTCCACACCGTCGCCGTCCTGGTCGAAGTCGCTCGCCCCGTCGCAGTCGGCGTCCACCCCGTCGTACCACACCTCCTCCGCCCCGGGCTTCACCTGCCGCGCGAGGGGCTGGTAGAAGCCGGTGAGGGCCACGTAGTCGGCCGGCACGGTGTCGGGGTCGTCCCAACAGTCGGTGCCGCCGAACTCGGCGGCGGGATCGCCGTCTCCGTCTTTGTCGGAGTCGTCGACCCCGTCGCAGTTCTGGTCTACGCCGTCGTACCACGTCTCGTTCGAGGTGCCGGGGTGGATGTCGGCCGATGCGATGCCGCCCTGCTCACCATCGGGCTTGTCGAAGCAGTCGCCCTCGGCAACGCTCCACCCGTCGCCATCGAGGTCTTCGGCCAGCCACGATGAGCCACAACCCGCGAGGAACAAGGGGAACCAGAGGCGCATCCCCGATCCATAAAGCGCTGGCCGACTCAACGCCCGTAGTGCGCGGCGAGCTCGGCCCCGAGGAAGGGCTCCCAGGGCAGCACTTGGCGCCACACGGCATCTTCCTGCTTGTCGTAGTCGAGGGTTGCGGGGAGGGCGTCGGGGTTCTTGTTCCACGCGCGCTCGGTGTGGGCGCGGTGCCGCTCGGGCATCGTCGTGGGGTCGAGGCGGTCCATGAGGCCGAGCGTGTCGACGGCCCGCACCCACGTGTCGTAGTCGTTCAGTTCGGCGGCGGTCGCGGCCGCCACGGGGCAGCCGGCACGGGTGAACAGCTGGGCGTAGCGGGCCTGTCGACGCTCGATCTCCAACGCGTACCAGAAGCAGAGTTGGTAGTCGCTGGCCCCGGCGTGGCCGGGGAACGGGAGGGTGTTCGGGTCGCCCGGCTGCAACAGGTACATCCACCCGCCGCTGGTACGTCCCGGCACGGTCTTGCGCTCGAGGAGGCTGCGGGCGATGTCGCGCGGCGCGCGGCGCAGGACGAGGAGGCCTGGCCGCAGCCCGAGGGTGAGCATCGGCTCCAGAAAGCCCTTGCAGGCGAGGTGGCTCAGCTCGACGTACGCGCTCTGGGGCTGGGCCACGATCCAGGGCAGCTTGTGGCGCAGCAGGAAGTCCACTGCCACCGGCGCATGCTCCTGCGCGCGGCGCATCACGTGAACGAAGTTCGGCTCGGGCTCATGGGTTGCGAGCGTGTCGCGAAGCTCCTTGAAGAGCTCCGTGACGTAGGCCGTCCCGGTGCGTCCGGCGGTCGCCGTGAACACGAGGCGGCGCGCAGCCGCCTCCTCCAGCACCGCCTTCGGGTCGTGCGTCAGCGGCCTCTCCTGCCGGTGACGCATAACTTGACTAGGGTGGCGTACGCGGCCAGCGGCACCTCGTAGCGGTCGAGCAGCCACACCCACTCGACGGGGTCAGTCAGAGGGCGGGGTTGGAACGGTGGACCCCTGGTTGAACGCGGGCGCTTGAAGGGTCGCCGCACCGTGCGTGGACCGTACTCTTGGCGCCCGAAACCTGCCGTCCAGCGGCTACTTGGCGGCAGACGATGTCGGCGACGGTCCCTCCGACGCCTCCTGCCGGGACGGCTGTCTGCCACGGGTCTGTCGGCCCCGTGCAGCAGCAGCAAAGGAGCAAGAACGATAGGGCACGGCAACGAAAGGGCATACGGAACTCACGAACAGTGCCGTTTTATCATTCCGAATTTACCTACGTAGCCTTGCCTTGCCTTGCCTTATCGCTGGGCCGCCGCCCCCTCAGGGGCAGGCCACGTTCGCCGCGCCCGGCGTGCCGTACATCGTGAAAGCGTAAGACCAGTCCGTCGTGACGCCGGCCTCGCCGGCGAGGCACCAGATGTCTTCGGCGTAGGGCGCCGACGTGTCGGTGCTGTAGTCGTCGTTCTGGTCGGCGGGGTCGGGGCTCGCAGCGTTCAGCGTGTCGAGATCGAGCTGAACGCTGGCGTACGACGTGGTCACGGCGGCGTAGGCGGGCCAGTCGTCGCTTCCGCTCTCCTGCCACCAGTAGACCTCGTCGATCGTGGTGCCGTCGAGGTCGATGTGGACGCCGCCGACCGGATTCTCGAGATCGTTGGTGGTGGTGTAGGCGGGGGAGTCGTAGTCGGTGAGCAGCAGGTCGCAGTCGGCGGGCGTGGTCCAGATTCCGCCGGACGTGCTCCCGCACACCACGTAGTAGGCGCCGTCCGCAACCGTGGCGGTGGTCGGGAACGTGATGACCACCTCGGAGTCACAGCCCGCATCGGTGTAGGGCGCGGTCACGGTCGAGTCCGCTTCGTGGCAGAGCGAGGCGGTCCAGCCGCTGAGCGAGAGCGTGTCCCCGCTGTTGTTGTACACCTCGAACCAATCGTAGGTTTGCAGGGCGTTTCCGCCGAAGAACTCGGTGATCACGAGGTCGCCGTAGGTCACGCCCGCTTCGTCGATGTACCCGTCGCAGTCGTTGTCCACCCCGTCGTTGCTGGAGAAGGTGTCGGAGGCCGCGGGGCTGATCGCGGAGCTGCCGTCGTTGCAGTCGCTGCTGTCGGTGGTGTCGTAGCTACCGCTGGCTGAGCAGGTGCACTGTGAGGACGTGGAGAGGCCGTATCCGTCGCCGTCGCCGTCGTAGTAGTAGGTGGTGCAGGCGGTGGCGCCGACATCGTTCGCGCTGCTGTCGCAGTCGTCGTCGTAGCTGGTGGCGCACGTCTCGGTGGCCCCTGGGTACACCCCGGAGCGGCTGTCGTCGCAGTCCGTGGTGGTGGTCACGTCGTAGCTGCCGCTTGCGGAGCAGGTGCACTGGGAGGACGTGGAGATGCCGTACCCGTCGTTGTCGCCGTCGTAGTAGTAGGTGGTGCAGCCGGTGGCGCCCACATCGTTCGCGCTGCCGTCGCAGTCGTCGTCGTAGGTGGTGCTGCAGGTCTCGGTGTCTGCGGGGGACACCGTCGGTCGGGTGTCGTCGCAGTCGCTGCCCGCCACCACGGAGCCCGACACGGTCGCATCGCCGTAGTTGTCGCCGTCATCGTCGTTCATGCAGGAGCTGGCGCTGTCGAGCGTGGCGGCGCCGGGGAAGGTGTCGGCGTCGCCGTCGTCGCAGTCCGTGCTGGTGGTCACGTCGTAGCTGCCGCTCGCCGTGCAGGTGCACGTCGAGGAGCTGGAGAGCCCGTAGCCGTCGTTGTCGCCGTCGTAATAGTAGGTGGTGCAGCCGGTGGCGCTCGCTTCGTTGGCGGTGCCATCGCAGTCGTCGTCGTAGCTGGTGGCGCAGGACTCGGCGTCGCCCGGACTCACGGCGGCATCGGTGTCGTCGCAATCGTCGTTGGCGGAGGTCACCGAGGTGGTGGAGTAGCTGCCCGACGAGCTGCAGGTGCACTGGTACGAGGTGGTGATGCCGTAGCCGTCCGAATCGCCGTCGTAGTAGTAGGTGGTGCAGCCGGTAGCGCCCACGTCGTTGGTGCCGCCATCGCAGTCGTCGTCGTAGGTGGTGCTGCACAGCTCGGCGTGGCCGGGGTACACGCCCGATCGGGCGTCGTCGCAGTCGGTGGTGGCGGCGGTGGTGCCGGTCACAGTGTACGAACCGGTGGCGTTGCAGGTGCACTGACTGGTGGCGAACAGGCCGTAGCCGTCGCTGTCGGCGTCGTAGTAGTAGGTGGTGCAGCCGGTGGCGCCCACGTCGTTCGCCCCGCCGTCGCAGTCGTCGTCGTAGCTGGTCGAGCAGGTCTCGGTGTCCGCGGGGGATACGGTCGATCGGGTGTCGTCGCAGTCGTCGCCGGCCACCACGGAGCCCGACACGGTGTCGTCGCCGTAGTCGTCGGCGTCGTCGTCGTTCATGCAGGAGGTCGTGCTGTCGTTGGGGGCCGCGCCGGGGAAGGTGTCGGCGTCCGCGTCGTCGCAATCAGTCGTCGTCGTCACGTCGTAGCTGCCCGACGTGGTGCAGGTGCACTGCGACAGCGTGCTCTTGCCGTAGGTGTCGTTGTCGCCGTCGTAGTAGTAGGTGGTGCAGCCGGTGGCGCCGATGTCGTTGGTGTCGCTGTCACAATCGTCGTCGTAGGCCGTGCCGCACGTTTCCGTGGCCCCGGGCCTCACCCCCGACTTGCTGTCGTCGCAGTCCGTGCCGGCGCTGCCGCCGGAGGGGGCGGTGGTGCTGCCGTAGGTGTCGCTGTCGGCGTCGCTCATGCAGGCGGTCGTGGAGTTGCTCGTGGCCACGCCCGGGTAGGTTCTCGCGTCGGTGTCGTCGCAGTCGGTGCCCCGAGTCACGTCGTAGCTGCCGGAGGTGGCGCACCAGCACTGGGTACTCGTGGAGTCGCCCCACGAGTCGTTGTCGCCGTCGTAGTAGTACGTGGTGCAGCTCGTGCCGTTCTGCTCGTTCGTTACGCCGTCGCAGTCGTCGTCGTAGGTGGTGGCGCAGCTCTCCCGGGTGACGGCGGGGCTCACGGCGGCGCGGGTGTCGTCGCAGTCCGTGTTGTCGGTCACGTCGTAGAGGCCGTACCCGGAGCACCAGCACTGCGAGGTCGTGGAGCCATAGCCGTCGTTGTCGGCGTCGAGGTAGTACGTGGTGCAGGCCGTGCCGTTCTGCTCGTTGGTTACGCCGTCGCAGTCGTCGTCGTAGGTGGTGGAGCAGCTCTCGTTGGCGGCGGCGGGGCTCACCGCGGAACGGGTGTCGTCGCAGTCGTCATTCGACGCCGTCACGCCCGTTTCGGTGTAGGTGCCCTCGGCCGTGCAGAGGCAGCGGTCGTCGTTGATGTCGCCGTAGCCGTCGAGGTCGGCATCGTCGTAGTAGGCCACGCAGGAGTCGGCGTCGTCGTCGTTGGTGTTGCCGTCGCAGTCGTCGTCGTACACCGTGCCGCAGTCTTCGTTCACCTCGTCGCCGGGGGTACTGGGGTGTACGGACGCCTTGGTGTCGTCGCAGTCGTCGGCTGTGCCGTAGCTGTAGTCGGAGGAGTCGTACCCGTCGCGGTCCTGATCGTAGTCGGATTCCCCGTCGCAGTTCTGGTCGGTGCCGTCGTACCAGGTCTCGGCGGCGCTGCTGTTCACGGTGCCATCTTCGTCGTTGCAGTCGTTCCCCACGCCGCCTGTCCGGTCCCGCTCGCTGTCGCTCGCATCGCCGTCTTCGTCTTGGTCGAAGTCGTCGTCTTCGCCGCAGTCTTGGTCTACGCCGTCGTACCAGGCTTCCACGGCGTCGGGATGCACGTCCTCGGCTGCCGGTTGGGGCATTCCGTTGATGGCGTCGAAGTCCTCCGGGATGACGGCCGGAGCATCCCAGCAGTCGTCGGAACCGTAGGCGCCCGGCAGGTGGACCGGCTCGTTGACGTCGGCCTCGACGTAGCCGGCGGTGAGGTAGCCGTCGCCATCCTGGTCGGCGTCGTTGCCGTCGCAGTTTTCGTCGACGTGGTTGTACCAGCGCTCTTCGGCGTCGTTCGGAAAAATGGCAGGGTCGTCGTCGTCGCACTCGGCGCAGGCCGCGTAGCCGTCGGCATCGGCGTCGAAATCGTCGCTCTCGTCGCAGTTGGCGTCGGTGCCGTCGTACCAGGTGTCGGGTGCGTCGGGGTAGATCGCCGACGGCGAGAGGGGCACCGCCACCACCTGAAGTTCCATGGCCACACACTCCGGCCACAGCTCCGGGTACACCTCGGTCACGGCGTCGAAGCAGTCCTCCACCGGAAGGGTGGTCCGGGTTTCGGACCAGGCCGTGGAGGCAAATCCGTCCATGTCCTGATCGAAGTCGTCTTCCTCTCCGCAGTCCTGATCCACGCCGTCGTACCAGACCTCGTCGGCCCCCAGATGCACGTCGGAGGCGGCAGGCTGCGCAAAACCGTTGAGAGCTACGTACTCAGGCGGAATGGAACCGGGATCGTCCCAGCAGTCGGTGCCGCCTTCCGCGCTCGTCACGCGCTCGCCGTCACCGTCCTGATCGAAGTCGTCGGCTCCATCGCAGTTCTGATCTACCCCGTCGTACCAGATCTCCTCGGCGCCGGGGAACGAGCTGTCGCCGTTGGGGCCATCGTCGCAGTCGCCCGCGGCCAAGGTGTAGCCGTCTCCATCGCTGTCGAGCCCGGTCCAGGTGGAACCGCAGGCAGAAAGCCCGAGGGCGAGGAGGCACAAACCAAGGATACGCATGCCGGGCCCGGGAGGTCGGGAGCATCCTATCCCGCAATCGCGGCGTCACGAAATGTGAATGGGGCCGAGGCCCACGAGCCTCGGTGGCCGGATCGTCGGTCCTCGGTTAGCCTCTCGCCCCTCCGACCTGGGACAGAATCGCGCATGATCGAGGTACAAGGCCTAACAAAGCGGTATGGAACGAACCTCGCCATCGAGAACGTCACGTTTTCGGTGGAAAAAGGGGGCGTAGTAGGCTTCTTGGGGCCCAACGGCGCCGGGAAGAGCACCACCATGCGCGTGATCGCCGGGTCGCTCGGCGCCTCGAGCGGCACCGCCAAGGTGGCCGGCTTCGATGTGGCGGAGAACCCGCGCGCCGTGCAGGCCATGCTCGGCTACGCGCCCGAAGTGCCGCCGATCTACACCAACATGACGGTGCGCGACTACGTGAGCTTCGCGGCCACCATCAAGGGCGTGGGCGACGTGGCGAAGGCCACCGACCGCGCCCTCGACCGCGTCGGTCTCGCCAGCGTGGCGGGAAAGCTCATCGACCACCTCTCGAAGGGCTACCGCCAGCGCGTCGGTCTCGCCCAGGCGCTCGTGCACGATCCGCAGGTGTTGGTGCTCGATGAGCCCACGTCGGGCCTCGACCCGGCACAGCGCGTGGAAATCCGCGAGCTGATCCGCGAGCTGGCGGCCGGCGAGCGCACGGTGATCCTGTCCACCCACGTGCTCGGCGAGATCGAGGCCATCTGCAACCGGGTGGTGGTCATCAATCACGGCCGGATCGTGGTGGACGACAAAATCAACAACCTCGCGGCGGCCGGAAAGACAGTGCGACTGGAGCTGGCGCGACCGAGCCCCGCGGCGCATGCCGCGCTGGCGGCTGTACCGGGAGTGGAGAGCGTGGAGCTCACCGGGAGTAGCGCCGTGGTGCGCTCGGACAACGATTTGCGCGAGCAGCTCGCCGCCGCGGCCGTGCCGTTCGGCCTCCTCGAACTTGGGGGTCGGGAGCGCCTCGAAGACATCTACCTGCGCCTCATCAGCGCCCAGGGTGCGGCATGAAGGCCATCGTTGCCATCGCCCGCCGGGAGGCGGCGGCCTACTTCGCAGGGCCGATCGGGTGGATCTGCTTGGTGCTCTTCGCGCTCCTCGCCGGCATGTTCTTCTCGATCATGCTCGTCGGCTACGCCAGCCAGGCCTCCCAGATGGGCAACATGGGGCAGGACGAGAATGTCACCGAGATGCTCCTCCAGGGCCTCTTCGGCAACCTCAGCGTGATCGCGCTCCTGATGATGCCGGCCCTCACCATGGGGCTGATCGCCGCCGACCGTCGCGAACGCTCCGTCGAGCTGCTCCTCACCTCGCCGGTCTCCTCTGCCCAGATCGTGCTCGGCAAGTTCCTCGGAGCGCTCGGCTTCGCCACGGTGATGGTGCTCACAACCCTCTACGTACCGGTGGCGCTGGCGCTGATGGGCGAGCCCGACCCTGGCGTGTTCTACGCCAGCTACGGTGGGTTCGTCGTGCTGATGGCGGTTTTCGTATCGATCGGGCTCTTCACCTCGTCCGTCACTGAAAACCAACTCGTGGCGCTCGCGCTCGGCTTCAGCATCAACCTCAGCGTGTGGATCATGGGCTGGCTGGGGCAGATGGTGCCGGCCGGGGCGGTAAAGTCCGTCGTGGAGCACCTCTCCATGCTGAGCCACTTCGAGCAGCTCTCGAAGGGCGTGGTTCACACCAACGATGTCGTGTATTTCGTCACGGTCATCGGCTTCTTCCTCTTCGCAACCACCCAGCGCGTTGAAGCGCTGCGGTGGCGGTAGGCGGGTACCCCATGCGCGCGCTCGGTTGGCTTGTAGCGGTGATCGGAGCCCTGGCGGTGTTCGCCTGGGGGGCTTCGTACGCGGTCCTGATGTGGATGTTGGAAACCCCGGTGTACCCGGTGGCCTTGCACCTCGTTGGCGGCGCCGGATTCCTGATGATCGGGTTGTGGCTGTTCCTCGACTGGGGCTCGCTTTCGCACTTCGGGAAGGACCAGACGGTGCAGCGGTCGGCCTTGGCCGGGGTGTTGCTACTGGTGGGCTTCGCGCTCACCGCCGCGGTCAACGTGGTGGGCCACCGGTACGACAAACGGTGGGACCTTACGCAGAACAAACGATTCTCCGTGAGCGACCAGACCATCACGGTGGTGGGTGCCCTCGACAAGGAGGTCGAGATCGTGGCCTTCTTCATGACCGGCAGCCCGGAGGAGGGGAACTTTCAGGAGCTCCTGAAGGGCTACACCGAGGCGAGCACGCTCATCAAGGTGAACTTTTACGACCCCATCGGCGACAACCTGATGGCGAAGCAGGAGAAGATCACCACCGAGTACGGAACCGTGATCGTTCGCTCGGGCGAGAGCGAACAGCGCATCACCGGCAAGTTCGACGAGGAGGCGCTCACCAACGCGATCGTAAAGGCCACCTCGGCCAAGACGCACACCCTCTGCCTGATCGGTGGTCACGGCGAGGTCGGCACCGACCAACCGGGCAATCCCGACGGCCTCGACCAGGTGCTGGGCAGCCTCGAGCGGCAGAACTACACGATCACGCCGGTGCAGTTGCTCACCGCGCAGCCCACCCCGGCCGACTGCGAGGTGCTCGTACTCGCCGGCCCCAAGACCGACCTCCTCCCCGGCGAGCTCGACCGGATGGCGCAGTACGTGGCCGCCGGCGGGCGCCTGATCGTGATGATCGACCCCCTGCAGACGCCCGGCCTCGCCTCCGACCTTGCTCGTTACGGCGTGAAGGTCGGCAACGACGTGGTGATCGAGCAGGATCCTTACCTGCAGCTCGCTGGCGGCGGCCCCACGTTCGTGGTGCTCGACGGCAAGAGTTTCGCGCCCAGCCCGATCACCGAGAAGCTCACGACCGGCGCGGTGGTGTTTCCGCTCGCGCGGTCGGTGGCGAAGGGCGCCGACGTGCCCGGACTTACCGTCACGGAGCTCGCTCGCACCAGCGAGATGTCCTGGGCCGAAACTCGCCTCGACGACATCAGCACCGTGCAGCCGCAGCCCGACGACGGGGTGGACCGAATCGGGCGCGTGCCGGTTGCGGTGGCAGTGGAGGTGACCGACCCTGCGGCCATCCCGCTCACCAGCGCGGCGTTGGCGGTCCCCTCGGTGGAGGGAGCCCCCATGGCTCCGCCCACGGCCCCCGCGGAGCCTCTGCCCGCCAAGGCCGGCGGGCGCGTGGTGGTTTTCGGAGACAGTGAGTTCGCCAAGAACCAGTTCGGTGCCTTCGGGCTCAACAGCGACCTGCTGCTCAATGCCGTGGGCTGGTCGGCCGACGACACCACCCAGTTGACCATCCGCGCCAGCGAGGCGAAGGTGGGCAAGTTGGAGGCGGGCCTGATCCCGACGACGGTGGCGGTGCTGGTGGCGATGTTGGTCGTGCCGGGGCTCGCGCTCTTGGGCGCCGTGGGCACCTGGATGCGGCGGCGCTCGCAGTAGGCGGAGCGGTCGGATACGGGAGGGTGTGCCGACACGCCCCAGCCGACGCCAGTTCTTCGCCCTCGGCGCGGCTGCGGCGGTGCTCGTGGTGCCCGCCTCGCTGCGCGCCGCGCTCCCCCCCGCCCAGAGCCGCTTCGGTGCCGATGACGAGGCCGTTCTCGACGCGCTGAAACGTGTACTCTACGGCCCCGGCGCCGACGAGATCGACATCCTCACGCCCTTGCGCGAAACTCTGGGCTTCCTCGACGAAGCCCAGCAGTCCCAACTGGCGTCGTTGCCAAGCACGTTTGATTGGCTTTCGCGAGTCCTGGTACCGACGGGAGCGGCGTTCGCCACCCTCAGCGAGGGCGCGCAGGCCGCGGCGCTGGAGGACTGGCTCACGAGCCCGCTCCCCTTCCGACGGCAGGTGGGCCAGGCGCTCCGGCAGCTGGTTCTGGCCCACTGCTACACCCATCCGGTGGGCCAGGCCGCCGCGGGCTACGCGGGGCCGTGGCTCGGCCGGCACCTGCTGCCCGTCCATGCGCTCCGCTTCGGCGAGCCGGAGTAACGATGCGACTCTCCGGCAACACCGTGGAGCCTGAGTTCCACCGCCGCGTGCAGGCGGTGGTGGTGGGCACGGGGCCGGGCGGCAGCACCGTGGCGAAGCGCCTCGCCGATGCCGGCCTCGATGTGCTGATGGTGGAGGCGGGAGCCTACGTGCCGGCGAGGGAGTTCTCGCAGAACGAAGGCGAGATGATGCGGAAGTTGTACCGGGAGGCGGGCCTGCGCACCACCGACAACGGCGCCATGGCGATGCTGCACGGGAGCGTCGTGGGCGGGAGCTCCGTGGTGAACTACCTCG
Source organism: Deltaproteobacteria bacterium (assembly GCA_947484175.1). Lineage (GTDB taxonomy): Bacteria > Myxococcota_A > UBA796 > UBA796 > SXON01 > SXON01. The sequence continues at coordinate 10,014 of CANKOI010000082.1, read as the reverse complement.
ACTGCTTCCGCACGCCCGAAACGCTGCTCTTCGACTGGGTGAAGCGGTTCGGTCTCCCAGAACTCACGCCGGAGAAGTTGCGCCCACGCTTCGAGAAGATCGAAGAGATCCTCCACGTTCGGAAGCTGCCCGTTGCGAACCTCAACCTGAACAACGACCTACTTCGGCGGGGGAGCGAGGCGCTGGGGTGGAAGGGCGACACGTTCCATCGCAACGCCAAGGACTGCTACGGGAGCGGCTTCTGCGACCTGGGCTGCAGCTACAACGCCAAGCAGTCCGCCGCGATCACGTTCGTGCCGCTCGCTACCTCGCAAGGCGCCACCCTGCTCACCGATGCGCGGGTGGAGCGGGTTCTCCTCAGCGGAGATCGGGCCACGGGTGTCGAGGGAACGCTGGTGGACGAAGCGCGCCAGTCGCGAGGCCGGTTCCGCATCGATGCCGACCTCGTTGTGGTGAGCGGCGGCGCGATCCACACGCCCTACCTGCTGCTTGGCTCCGGCGTAGACGACCCTTCTGGGCAGCTCGGCCGCAACTTCTGGACCCACCCCGGCACGCCCGTGTGCGGCTGGTACCCGGGGCAGCGGGTGGCGAACTACGAGGGCATCAAGCAGGGCTGGTACATCGGCGAGTTCTCGGATGTGCTCAACCAGAACCCCATCGGGGCGCTCATCGAGGGGATCGGCGCCCCGCCGGGCATCACCGCCACGATCTTCCCGGGGCTCGGCCTCGAGCGGCAACGACAGCTCCAGCGCTACAACGAGTTCACCGCCGCGGGCATCCTGCTTCGCGACAGCGTTCCTGGCCGCATCGGGGTGGGCAAGGGGCGGCCAAGCATCGACTGGAGCCTCGCGCCCGCCGACGCTCACCGGATGAAGCTCGCCGTCGCACGTTGCGCCGAAGCCTGGCTCGCGAGCGGCGCCGCCGCCGTGCTCACCGGCCACAGCCGCGTCACCTCGATCCGCAGCACCGCCGAGCTGGCCAAGCTCGACGACGCGGGCTGGGCCTCCGGGGAGGTGGCCCTGTTCTGTTTCCACCAGATGGGCACCGCCCGGATGGGGCACTCCCCGCAGGTAGGCGTGGTGTCGCCGACCGGCCGGATGTGGGCCTACGAAAACCTCTACGTGGCCGACAGCAGCCTGTTTCCCACTGCAAGCGGCGTGAACCCCCAGCTCACGATCTACGCGTTGGCCGACGTGGTGGCCGACGGCATTCTCCACGAAGCCGCCGGGTCGCAGTTACACTAACGGCCGAACGGGGCGGTCATGGCATCCACGTGGAAGGACGTGCTCGAGCTGGCGGTGGGCATCGAGCTTGAGTGCGCGGCGCTCTACGAGGTGTTCGCCAAGCGCTCCACGAGCCGCCGCGAGCTGGTCTACTTCTGGATGAACTACGCGGAGGCCGAGCGTTACCACGCGGCCAGCATCCGCATCCATCAGTCCGCATTGGCCGGCATGCCGGAGGTGGGCGAGCAGAAGTTCGAGGTGGAGAGCCATGACGCGGCGGCCTTCCTGGCCGACGTGCGCGCCGTCCGCGAGAAGTGCGAGCGCGAGGGCGTGACGATCGCCGAGTCCATGCGGCTCGCCCGCTGGGTGGAAGAGCACTCCGCCGAGCTGCACGGCCGCATTCAGTTCTTCAAGGTGTTTCCGGAGTTCGGAGACCTTCTTCAGAAGATGGCCGAAGAAGATCTCGCCCATCGCGACCTGCTCAGCAGCGCCGAGAAGCGGTGGGCGAGCGTCTCTGCCTGAAGGGGGCCTGCGCCCCGAAGGGGACGCGTTCGGCGCGGCTCAGCCCAGAATCTTCTGCAGCGCCATCGCGAGCCCGATGTTGCTGGCCTTCAGCTTGCCGGTCATGAACAGCTGCATGGCCACCCCGGGGTTGTCGAGTACGCGCTCCCAGTCGGCCTTCGCCACCGTGATCACGCAGTCCGCCGCTTCGCCTTCCGCGGCCTCGTGCACGTTGCCCGGGGGCGTCTTCAGGTCGATTACCCAGCTGCCGGCCTCCGCCACATCGAAGCGGAAGGTGGCGTTGGTCTTGATGAGGTCGGGTTTATCAACAAGCTTCTTGGGCATGTAGTCGTCGAAGAACTCGCGGGTTTCGGCCATGGTGACTCCAAGAGGGGCCGGGAACCTAACCGAGCGCGTGCGAAAGTGAGGCGGCGTTCAGGTGGGAAAGGTGCCTCGCCGCCTCCGTGGCCCCGGGAGGCGCGCGGCCCACTCCTGCACCGACAGGCGGGCGCCAAACCGGGCGTCGTCCCAACGGTCGGCGAAGCGGGCTTGGGCGTCGAGGCGGGCGCGGGTGTTTCGATCGAGTCGGGCGGCGAAAATGGATGTTTTCGGCTCGATGCCGAACCGTTCGGCGAGGGCTTCCAGCACTGCTTCGGGCTCCACCCGGTCGGGGCCCGTGAGCAGCAGATCGTCGTTGCTGCCCAGGCACGCGAGCACGGCGCGGGCGGCATCATCGGCTGCGAGCGCTCGAGCCGTCGGGAGGGACGACGAGACCCGCGCAGCGCGACCCGATCTCAAGGTGGCGGCGATGCCGCCAGCCCAATGGTGGTCCATTGCGAGCAGCGCCGGGAAGCGGAGGACCGCGATTCCTGCCTGGCCGGCCCGCCAGGCCGTTTCGCAGAACGTGTCGAGGCCGCCGTCGCCCTCGCCGGCCGGACCAGCCAGAAGGACCGACGCCGGGCGCAGGCCCTGAAGTCGATCCAGCCACTCCGATAGGCGCGCCCCCCACGCCCGTTCCGGCGCTTCTCTCGGGCCCGGCGAGATGGCCACCACCACGTCTGCTTTCGAGGGCAACCACTGCACGGGCTCGGTGCTGCCCACGTCGGTTGGGCGCCACCAGCCGGGATGGTCGCCCATCCTGCGCGAGGCCACGATCACCGGCACTCCGCGCCCGGCCGCGAGCCGCGCTACCGCCCCGCCGAGGGCCCCCCCGCCGAAGACGACGAGCGGCCGCGCGGGGGAGTTCAAGCGTCGAGCCGCGCGAGGAATGCCTGGGCGTGTTCGCCGTCGAAGCGGAAGTCTCCGAGTTTACCAGGCCACCACCCGTGAAAGTCGGAGCCCCCCGTGGTGAGCAGGTTGAACCGCTTGGCAAGCCGACGAAGCCCGTTTCGCGCCGGCTTGGCCATCCCCGGCCGGCACACTTCGAGCCCCTGCAAGCCGGCAGCTACGAACGCCGGGAGGTGGCGGTTCGCGTCGGCCAACGACGGGTGCGCCCAGCTCGTGAGCCCGCCCCAGCCTCGCGCTACCCGGATCGCCTCGAGGAAGGTGAAGTCAATGAGCGGCACGGTGTCGCGCTGAAGATGCGGCCACGCCTCGCTCGGACGTTTTACCCGCCCGGCTTCGGCGAGGGCCGCCGCGAGGTGGTACCGGGTGAGCGACTGCTCACCGGAGACGGCGGCAGCGCCAGCGCGATGGGGGATGTCGAGCCGCTCGGCCGCCTCGTTGAAGCGTTGGGCCCGACCGGCAGCCCGCGCCCGCAAGAAGCTGACGGCTTCGGCTGGCGGCTCCCCCGGAAAGTACACCAGGAGGTGCAGTTCCTCGCCGTCGTGGGCCCCGCTCACCTCGACAGCGGCGAGCACTCGCACCGAACGCCCTTCCACGACATGCATCCTAGGCTCCAGCGCCGGCGCCAGATCGTGGTCCGTGAGCGCGAGCACATCGATGCCGCCGACGGCCGCTAAACGAAGCACCTCCTCCGGGGGGTACTTTCCATCGGAGGCGTTGCTATGCACGTGCAGATCGAGGGACAGCACAGGGCTACTCGCGCTCGAGCTCATCGAGGATTCGCTGCTGGGCATCGAGGAAGGCACGCATCTGCGCCAGGTGGTGTATGCGGGAGGTGCGCAGGCGCACGAGGTGCGTTTGCAGGAGCCGCTCTTCGTCGCGGGCCGCGCCCAGCAACTGTTCGGCTTCGAGCCTCGCCTCCCCCACCACGAGGTCGGCCTCTCGTTTGGAGTTCAGTTCCATGTCGACGGCAAGGCGTCGGGCGAGCACGAGGGCCTCCTTGATGTCGCCCGACTCGGAACGAAGGCCGGACACCTCGCGGTCGCGCTCCAAGAGCAGCTCGCGCAGCTTCAGGTTTTCGCGCAGGCAGGCTTCGAGGCTTTCGCGAGCTTCGTCGAGGAAGGCGTGAACTTCGGCAGGTTCGTACCCCGCACGCCGGGCCGGAGCGAACTGCTTCTGCAGAATGTCGAGCGGCGAAAGGGACATGGCTACCGCCTAACGGACGATCGTGATGGCCGCTTCGGGAAGTCGTGCACGAATGCTGTCACGGGCCGCTTCTGCACTCGGCGCGGCCAGCAGCAGCGCGCTGTCTTGGAACTCCGTGGAGGAAGCTACGATCACGACGGCGCGGGCGTCTACGTCTACGCGGTACGCGCCGTCGCCGGTGGCGAGGACCGCTTTGTCGGCGGGGGAGCGACTGTGAAAGAGCACTTCGGCCCGGTCGGCCGAGACGGCCACGACATCGACGAACGCGTCGTCGTCCGTGTCCCAGCGCACCCCCTCGGCATCCCGAGTTGCCGTGACGGAGAAGCGCGGGCCGGGCTCCGCCGCCGAGATGGCGAGGCCGCCCGCGCCGGCCGCGAGGCTGGTGAGGAGGGCCGCGACAGCCCACCAGCGCGCCGCCGAAGGGGGCGGAGGCAGGGGCTCCGGGAGGGGCTGCATGCCGCCGACCTCCCCCCACGGGAGGATCTGAAGGAGCCCGCGCAGGCTCTCGAGCGCACCGCCAATGACCAGCCCCTCGGTGACCGCGCCGGGCACCGGCGCCCGCACCATGCGGAGCAGCGAACGGTGTGGCGTTCCCGCTTCGGCCAGTTCGCGTAGCGCGGCGTCTGCCGCCTCAGACGGCACGTACACCAGTTGGTCGTCGCCCACCTTGACGGATCCGGGCAGCGCTTCGCGGAGCGCGCGAGTGTGCTTTCTGCCCTCGGGGTGCAGCTGCAGAAGGATCAGCGTTTGGTTGGGCGGCGGCACCGGACTGTCGGGCGCGTAGAGGTCGCCGGGTGCCAGCACCCCCTCCCGGATGAGCCTGAGCGCCCTGCCGCATCGCGGACAGGACTCTCCGTGCGCTTTCCCCACCTCCGTGGCGAGCCCTCCCGGGCCGGGGCATCGGTCGCCGGCTGCGAGAGACACTCGCTCCACGAGCCGGTCTACCCGCGCGTCGTCCCAGCCCTCGGTCGGCACGCCGTCTTCCGCCACGATCACGCGCACCAGCTCCCGCACCGCTTCGCGTGCAGGCCTGAGCCACGACAGGTCGACCTTCAAGTGGGGCGCCAGTTCTTCGAGCGGCACCCCGTCACCGTAGTGAAGCCGGAACACCGCTTCGTGCAAGGGTGTGACGGTGTCGAGCACCGCCTGGCGCCAGCGTGGGTCGGGGAGGAGGTCGAGGTCGACGTCGAGCTCCCAGCGGGGGTAACGACCCGCCCGACGTGCGAGGAGCTCGCGGGTGGCCGCGGCGGCGACGGCCTCTGTTTCGGCGAGGCCCGCTGAGGGAGGCAGTCGCCAAGCGGCGTGACTGCGCGCCATTGCGAAGAGCTGCGGCCGCACCTTTGGGAGCACCTTCGCCAGTTCCCAAGCCACGGCGACGGTCAGCGCCGCCCAGTGACGCCGGGCAGGGCCGTGATCGCTCGCGGGAATCGACAGGGTAGCGAGGGTGCGCGGGAGCGCGGGTTCCATGAGGGACCCCAGGAGGGAATGCAAGGATAACTCTTGACGCGCCAAGTGGCGATCGGGGAGTTGTGGATCGTGGGCGTCGCCGCCGTGCTTGCGCCCGCCCCCCACGCGGCGGTACCGTGGCGGCATGTCCGTTCGCTGGCTCGCGTGTGTTGGGCCGCTGGGGTTCGGAGTCCTGGCCTCCTGCGGTTCGACGGCCCCGGATTCGGGGGAGAGGAGTATCGCGAACCCGGTGCCGCGAGTCGGCGTGGACGCTCCGGAGTGGCCGGTCTGCGCCGACCTGGTCACGCCGATGGACCTCACCGACCCCCGGACGGCGAGGGACGCCTACCAAGCCACGAACCTGGACTTCGAAAGGCTCATTTTCGCCGTGGCGGGCGCGCAGTTTGAGGGAGACCCCGACTGTCCTGTCTACGCCTCGAGCGACTCGACGACGACGATGGGCGGAGACTGCTGGACGGAGGACGGAGCCCAATACTGGGGCACGCTGACCCTTGGGTCGGGCGTGGAGGGTTCGGCATGGCTGTCGGCGACCGGCTTCGAATTCGTGAGCGGCGCGAAGTGTGAGTACGGCTTCGAAGCCGATGGCTACTGGTGGATGCGGAGCCCGGATGGCGCGTTCGGGGCCGCCGAGGAGTGGACCCAGCTCGGGAGCACGGAGTTATTCGGCCCCGATGAGAGTGAGAGCGGCCGCCGCACCGACGAGTCCGAGCTCGCCTGTGCCGACGACGTCTGCCTCAGTGAAGGCCGGGTGGGGTTCGTGGAGTTCGCCGGCCTGAGCGGGGAGTTCTGCTACGCAAGCGCCATCGCTGGCGGGACACTGCCCGACGAGCCGCAGCGCGGCACCATCCGTCTCGTGGGCTCCGTCCGGGTGGAGCTCCGCGTCCTCAAGGGGAGCGAGTGGTGGTACTCCTTGGAGGAGGGAGCCTGGACGCCGATTTGAGGGGGGGAGCGCTCCCCGCACGCTCATCGCGGCCCCGCCAGCCCGTACGCCGTCAGTTCCACCGTGAGGTTCATCGGCCAGTGCCCTAGGAAAGCGGGCCAGAAGCTTCGGCAGCGCAGGCAGGCGGCGCCGAGGAGCATCGCGCCCACCCACGAGCTCGCCATCTCCAGCTCCGGTTTCGAGCGGTGGACGACAAAGTAGCCGAAGCTGGTGATCACCACGGCAGCCGGCTTGCCGTAGAGGGAGGAGAGCCCGCCGAGCAAGAGCCCGTGCCAGAAGAATTCCTCGCCGAACAGGCCGGCCCCGCGGGAGAGTTGGGCGAGGAAGAGCTCCCCGAGGCTGCCGCGGGCGCTGGGGTCGCTGGGGTAGAACGCTTGGAGGGAGGGTGACAGGAGCACCGCCAGCACCGAGGCGGGAACGATCAACGCCAGCGCGATGCCCAGGCGCGGACCCCACCACCGCCAGTCGCCAGGACCGATGAGCCAGTGCTCGAGATCCGGCTTGGCGCTCAGCGCGCTCGCCAGCGTCACCAACGTGGCGGCGATGGCGGGGAGCACGACGGTGGGCGGATTGTCGGTGGCCCACGTTCGCGGGAGGTGGAGGAGTTTGGCGTAGAAGAGGGGGCCGGCCACGAGGGCGAGGACGAGGCCGAACACCAACAGGGACAGACGTTCGCGGCGCGCTACGGCGGCGACGAACGCGAGGGGCACGAGGACGAAGATTCCGTCGTACACGAACGGGAGTAGGCGACCGAGGGGCGGGGTGTAGCGCCAGTGGAGGAGCACGCAGAGCGCCATCACCGTGGGCAGGCCCCACCCGCGAAACAAGGCCGCACCATCGAACTCGGACAGGAAGGTACGAAGGGCGCGCATGCCGACCCGCTACCCCGCGGATGGCTTGGCGGCCCGGGTCGGGCCCGTTCCGTGTTAGTATGGGGGTGATGCCCACCGTTTCGCTCTACGAAGTGTCGCCGCGTGACGGGCTTCAGAACGAAGCCTCCGTCGTGAGCACCGAGGGCAAGGCCGAACTGATCGGTCGGTTGGTGCAAGCCGGCGTGCGGGACATCGAGGTCACGAGCTTTGTGGGGCCGCGCTGGATTCCTCAGTTGGCCGATGCGCCCTCGCTGATGCGGATGCTGCCCACGGTGGAGGGGGTTCGGTATTGGGGTCTGGTGCCGAATCGGGTGGGGCTGGAGCGAGCGCTGGACAGCGGCATGACGCATGTCGCCACCTTCTTGAGCGCGAGCGAAACCCACAACAAGAAGAACCTGAACCGCACCGTGCGGGAGAGCGTAGCCAACGTCGAGGAGGTGCTCGCCGTGGCGCGAGACGAGGGCGTGGCCGTGCGCGGCTACATCTCGACGGTTTTCGGCTGTCCGTACGAGGGGCCGGTGCCGGTGGAGAACACCCTCCGCATCGTGGATCGCCTGCTCGCCGGGGGGGTGGAAACGGTCGTTCTCGGAGACACCACGGGGATGGGCAACCCCCGGCAGGTGAAGGACGTCGTCGCGCGACTGGTGGCTGCCGGCCTCGACGCGCACCGAATCGCGCTGCACTTACACGACACGCGCGGCACAGCCCTCGCGAACGCCATCGCCGGCTACGAAGTGGGTGTGCGGCAGTTCGACGGGTCGGTGGCCGGCATGGGGGGGTGCCCCTACGCGCCGGGCGCGAGCGGCAACGCCGCCTCGGAAGACCTCGTGTACACCTTCGAAGCGATGGGCATCCACACCGGCGTGAACCTTGAGGCGCTCGCCGAGGCCGGAGGGCTCGCCGAGGCGCTGGTGGGGCGTGAGTTGCCGGGGCGGTTCCATCTGAGCTGGAAGGGCGCTCGGGTGCGGGCGGCGGCCCGAACGGCGTAGGCGGGATGGCGCGGAGCTTTCTGAAGATCATCGCCGGCAGTCGGCAGGGGCTCAATGTGCCGCTGCCCACCCGCGATCCGCTCACGATCGGCCGGAAGCATGGCGAACTGCTGCTCGACGATCCGCTGGTTTCCAGCCGGCACTGTCAGGTGCAGGCGCGCGGCGCGGAGTGGGTGCTCACCGACCTCGGCAGCACCAACGGCACGATGGTCGATGGGCGCCTCCTCCGCGAGGTGGTCCTGCGGCCCGGTAGCGAAATCCAGATGGGCGGCACCAAGCTCGTGCTCTTCGTGGGCGCTCCGGACGAGTCGCTTCCCAGTGACGAGAAGGCGCCCGTCGGCGAGACGGCCGCCAACCAGGGCGACACCGCCTGGCTCCTCGACGAAGAACTCGTGGAGCTGCCCGGGAGCGGCGAGCGCACGCGAACGCCGGCCGATGTGATCGGGCAGGAGCTGAGGCTGCCTCCTGGCCTCAACGCGTTGGTGGAGGTGGTCGCGGGTCAGGACACGGGCAGGGTGTTCCGGTTCACGCGCGGCAACGTGAACATCGGGCGCAAGACCGGCGAGGTGCCGCTCTCCGACGGTGAGGTGAGCCGGCGCCACAGCGTGATCGAGGTGTTCGGCCGGGACATGATCTTCCTGCGGGACCTCGGCAGCACCAATGGCACCTACCACAATGGTCGCCGCGTGCTGGTCGCCCGCCTCCGCACGGGCGATACCGTGGGGATCGGCAAGACGGTGCTCAAGCTGAACGTCACACGGTAGGCATGGCCGTCCTTCTGCAGAACGTCGTGCTCGACGAGCGCACGCCCGAGGAGACCGCCGCCGATGCGCTGGGCGTGCCGCTTTCCGATGTGGCCGTGGCCGAAGTGGTGCGTCGCGGGGTGGACGCGCGGGCGCGGGCGGCAGCCGTGTGGCGCGGCAACCTGCGGGTGGAACTGCTTCGAGGAGAGGCGCAGCTGCTGGCGCGGAAGGTGCCGGGGGTGCGCCTGTGGTCAGAGCGAGACGCCGTGCGGCGAAGCGGGGAGCTGCCTGCTACCCGACGACCATGGACCAGCCGGCCGATCGTCGTCGGGGCGGGCCCGGCGGGGCTCTTCGCAGCGCTCCGGCTGGTGGAGGCGGGGGCGCCCGTGCTGCTCCTCGAGCGCGGGGAGCCGGTGGAGTCCCGAGTCGCCACCGTGAACGGGTTCTGGCGCGGCAAGCCGCTGCTGCCCGACTCCAACCTCTTGTTCGGCGAGGGCGGTGCGGGGACCTTTTCCGATGGAAAGGTGTACACCCGCCGGCGCGATGGCGAGTTGGGGTGGATCTTCCGCAAGCTGGTGGAGGCTGGCGCCGACCCGCGCGTGCTCGACGAGTCGTGGGCTCATCTCGGCACCGACAATATCCGCGCGATTCTGCCGGTTCTGCGGCGGCGGCTGACGGATGGGGGCGGCGAAGTGCGCTTCAACGCGTGCATGGAGTCGCTTCTGGTCGAAGGGGGGCGCTGCGTGGGTGTGCGCCTGCGGGGCGGCGAGGAAGTGCGCGGCGGGCCCG
>CANKOI010000081.1 GCA_947484175.1 Deltaproteobacteria bacterium | reverse complement strand
TTGAAGAGCAGCTTCACGTCACGGTTGGCGTCGAGGAGCTTCTTGAGCACGGGGGACATCAGCCCGCAGTGAGGGCACTGGTAGTCCGCGTACTCCACCAGCGTGAAGCGGGCCGAAGGGTCGCCACGGACGGGCTCGGTGCCGTCGAGCTCGATGCGCCCGCGCACGTTCTGTGCGATGCCCGCAAGGGGGTTGCCGCCTTCCGCCGCCGAGGGGGAGCTGGCGCCGGCCTGGGCGCGAACAACGAGCACACCGAGGATGAACACCGAGAGGCCCGCCGCCAGAGCGGGCAGGAGGTCGCGGGCAAGCGCGCGGAGCAGAGCGGCTACAAAGCCGCCTTCGAGTTGGCGGGACAGACGGAGGCTGGCCACCAGCAACAGCACGTTGATGGCCCAGGTGGCGGCGCAGAACAGGCAGATCGCGCCAACTCGGTAGGACTGCCACGCCAAGAAAACGTCGTAGCCGACGGCCCCAACCGAACCGAGGAGCAGGAGCGCAGGTACAGTGCCCGCCCGGCCGGCCCGACTCTGCATCGCGAGGTAGGCCATGCCGGCGTAAAAGCCCAGCCCGTACAGGGCGATGGAGATGCCGAAGATCGTGCTGTACGGGGAGGTGTTCACCTTGTCGCAGTCAATCAGGCTCGACACGTTGCAGATGCTGCTGCCGCCGCCCGTGGCGACGAGGTGTTGGCTCGTCAGGTACACTGAGGCGAGGGCGCCGACGGTGGCCGCAAGGATCATGCCCTCGGCAGGTTTCCGGAGCACCGCCACCGCCACCACGAGCACGGTGAGGAGGATGCCGGCGATCAGGGCCGTGCCGGTGGTGGAGCCGGCCGACTCCGCGGCATGAGCCATGGGGAGGAACGTGAGCAGGAGGAGCGCGTGCATAGGGCGCGGAGCTAACCCGATTCTTGGAGGTCCGTGCTCAACGCTGGGAGAGCGCCCGAGCCATCTCCCGTTTGTCGTCGGCCTCGCGGAGCGCGTGTCGCTTGTCGTGCAGTTTTCGACCGCGACCAATCGCGATCTGGAGCTTGATCCAAGGGCCGTCGAGCAGGAGCGCGAGGGGAACGATGGTGAGGCCCCGCTCGCGCACCGCTTCGCGAAGCAGCTCTACCTCGGCGGCGTGGAGCAGCAGCGGTCGGGGCCGGTCGGGCTCGTGACAAATGTGGGTGGCCTGCAGGTAGGGCGCGATGTGCGCCTTCATCAGCACGGGTCGGTTGTTCTCGAAGCCCACCCACGCTTCGCTGAGGTGGGCGTTGCGGTTCCGGACCGACTTCACCTCCGAGCCCATGAGCACGAGGCCGGCTTCGAGGTGGTCGGAGAGGTCGAACTCAAACCGGGCGCGGCGATTTTCGCAGACGATGCGGCGTTCGCCTTTTCGTGCGCCCATGGGAGCCTCCGCCTGCAACGTTCGCACCACGGGGCAGGGCGGCAAGTGCCCGATTCGCACCGTGCGCGCGGTGGGGTCACCCGCCTCGCGCCACGTTCCACACGCTTGATACGTCAATGGTCAATCTACGTTTGCCATCGAAGAGGCAGGTTGAAGCACAAATAGACACTTTCTTCGAGCGCAACACCTCCAATTTTCCCACAAAATGGATTACATTCCCACGTGGAGGATGTCCTGCCCACGCCTTGATCGGCGTGGCAGGAACGACGCATGCTGGAAGTTCGGTTCAACCAGCAGCTTTCGGTGGATGCCCGCGGCAGGGTAACGCTACCCGCACGCCTCAAGGCCGCGCTCGACACGCATCGGGTGTACAGCCTCGTGTTCATCGTCCACGCCGGCCGCATCCGGGGCTACACCCCGGCCGACTTCACCGAGCGGGTGGAGAAGCCCCTCGCGGCCAACGACTCCTTCGATCCGTACGAAGACGAAAAGCAACTTCTGCGCCTCGGTGCTGCGTGCGAAGTCGATGTGGACCGGCAGGGGCGCTTGGTGCTGCCCGCTGAGCTGCGTGATCTGGTGGGGCTCAGCGAGAAGATCACGATGATCTCCCTGCTCGATCGGGTGGAGATCTGGTCGACGGCAGATTTTCGAGGCGCCTGGAAGGCGGCGCAGTCCCGGCGCGACACGCTGGGAGGGGGGGGTGAATGAGGTTGCCCATCGCTCCGTTCTGCTCGGCGACACCCTCGAACTGCTGGGCGTGGTTGAGGGCGGCTTGTACGTCGACGGCACGCTCGGCTGGGGCGGCCACGCCGCCGAGGTTCAGCGCCGGGGCGGGCGCGTACTCGGCGTGGACCGAGACCCCCACGCGCTCGCGGCCGCGGCCCAGCGTTTGGGCCCCGACGCCGAGCTGCACCACGCCTGCTTCTCCCGCATCCCTGAGTTGCTCGCTGGCCGCCTCTGCAACGGCGTCCTCCTCGACCTCGGCGTGTCCTCGCCCCAGCTCGACCAGCCCGGTCGAGGCTTCTCCTTTCGCGCCGAGGGCCCGCTCGACATGCGGATGGACCCCACCCAGGGTGAGTCGGCGGCGGACTGGCTCAACAGGGTGGGCGAAGCGGAGCTGGTCGACGTACTTTTCCGGTACGGTGAAGAGCGGCACGCCCGGCGCGTGGCCCGCAAAATCCTCGCGCACCGTGAGCTCGCCACGCTCCGCAGCACCCGCGAGCTCGCCGAACTGGTCGCCGACTGTGTGCCGGCCGACGGGCGCATTCATCCTGCTACTCGGGTCTTTCAGGGCATCCGGATTCGGATCAACGACGAAGTCGGCGAACTCGAACGCGCGCTCGCCGCGCTTCCGGCCTGCCTCGCGCCGGGCGGGCGGCTCGTCGTGATCAGCTTCCACTCCCTCGAGGACCGCCCCGTCAAACAGGCGTTCCGCGCCCTGTGTGGCGAAGACTCCCCCCGCGATCTGTACGGCCGCCCCGTCGTTGCGCCCGAGTACCGCCTCGTGGAGCGCCGCGCCCGGAAGGGCGGCGACGACCCCAACCCTCGCGCCCGATCTGCCCGCCTCCGCGCGGTCGAGAGGCTCGGTTGAGTACCTTCTCCGACCTTCGTTCGCGCGCCCTGCCCTACACCGGCGTTGCTAGCGCCGTGGCTCCTGAAGTGCGGCTTCTGCTCCGGTTCATGGGAGTGATGCTGTTCGTGGTCAGCGCGGTGTCCGTCCATCTGTACACGCGCATGCTGGTGCAGGAGACGGCGCTTCGGCTTGATCGGGCGCGCAGCGAGCTCGTACGCGCCCAGACTCACCACGACCGCCTGCTGGTGGAGCGCACGATGCTTCGCGCCCCAGCGCGCCTCGGCGCGATCGCCGTGTCGCAGGACCTCACGTCCCCTGCGTCGGTCGTCGACCTGTCCGTGGAGCCGAAATGAGGCCCCCGACGCGCCTGCAGCGGCCCCTGCCCCCGAAGCGTGGGTGGCTGGGCGGCAAGCCCGCCCGCCCCACGGCTGAACAGGATCAGGCGTTGCTGGTGCAGGCTGCGGTTCGGGGTCGCTGGGCCTTTGGCAGCCTCGCGGCGGCGATGGTGATCATCGTGCTGAAGGCGTCGTGGGTGATGGCCGTTCCCGACGAGCGGCTGGAAGCCCGCGGCCGCGAGCAGTTCCGTTTCGCCGTAGACCTGCGGGGGCGGCGCGGGGCCCTGCTTGACCGGAACGGTCGGGTTCTCGCCTCCACGGTAAACCTGCCTGCGCTCTACGCCAACCCCACACGCCTGCCGCCGGCGGAACTGGAACATCGGATCCCGCAGATCGCGGCCGCGGCGGGGCGCAGCGAAGAGTGGGTGCGCAGCCGATTCGCGCCGCGCGAGGGGCGCCTGTTGCAGGAGGTGAAGCTCGGTGCGGGCCTCGATCCCGACGATGCCCGGGCGCTCATCGAAGGGCTGCCGCGCGACCAGATGTGGCTCGAAGAGGAGCCCGTCCGTGTGTACCCCGGTCGGGAGCTTGCTTCCTCGCTCGTCGGGTTCACCGACGCGTTCGATGAGGGAGCAGCGGGCCTCGAGCGGGTGCTCAACAAGGAACTCACGGGCGATACCGTGCGGGTGCTTCAGGAGAAGGACCGGAAGGGGAGGGTGATCGACGGGAGTGTCGACGCCGCGCGCTCTACGGGTGCGGGCAACACGGTGCGTCTCACGATCGACGCCTCCATCCAGTACGCCGCTGAGCGGGCGCTCGACGAGGTGATGGGCGTGTCCCAGCCCGAGTCCGCGATGGCCGTAGTGGTGGATGTCCACACCGGCGCGATCCTCGCGATGGCCTCGCGCCCGAGCGGCAATCCGAACGACGGCGAGGCTCGGATCAATCAGGAAAACTTCAAGAACCGCCCGGCGATGGACCAGCTCGAACCCGGAAGTGTGTTCAAGCCCTTCGTTGCGGCAGCGGCCATGGAAGAGGGCCTTGTAACCGAGGAATCCAAACTCGATTGCGAGAACGGTGCCTGGGCGGTGGGGAGCAAGGTCATCAAGGACGATCACGCGAAGGGGGTGATTTCGCTCACCGAGGTGATCAAGTACAGCTCCAACGTGGGGGCCGCGAAGCTCGGCTTCATGCTCGGAGCGGAAAAAACGCTTCGCTACCTCTCGGACTTCGGTTTCGGGCGCGGCACCGGTCTCGGCATCCCCGGCGAAGTGGCGGGCGTGATGCGCGGGGCCGCCACCATCAAGCCCATCGAACTGGCCACCACCGCGTTCGGGCAGGGCGTCACGGCCTCGCCGGTGCAGTTGGCGGCGGGCGTCGCGGTGATCGCCAACGGCGGGATGCGCATGACCCCCCGGCTCGTGGATGCGGTTCTCGACCGGCAGGGCGAGGTGGAGATGACGCGGGAGCCGCGTGAGGACCGCCGCGTCGTGAGCGAACGGACCGCCCGCGCCATCGCTCGAATGATGGAGACGGTCACGGAGCCAGGCGGCACCGGCACCCGGGCCCGGGTGGAGGGCTACCGCGTGGCCGGCAAGACCGGCACGGCCCAGAAGGTCGAGAACGGCGTCTACAGCCCCACCAAGCGGGTGTCGTCGTTCACCGGGTTCCTGCCAGCCGACCGCCCTGAGGTGGCGATCGTGATCGTGGTGGACACGCCCACTGTGGGCTCGAAGTATGGCGGCATCGCTGCGGCGCCGGCGTTCGCCTCCATCGGCGCCTTCACGATGCGCTACCTCGGCGTCGAGCCCGACCCCGTCGATCTCGTGATCCCCCCGGCCCCCGGCCTTCCGGCCGTGGACCCCGAGGCCCCCCCCCAACTGCCCCGGCTTCACCCCAAGCCGGTGCCCTTCGTGTCGGCGCTGCCCAGCGCTCCGATCGAGCTCACCGCCACCGCCGACGGTGCCTGGGTCGTGCCCGACCTCACCGGCCGGTCGCTCCGCGCTGCCCTCGTGGCGATGCAAGCCAGCGGCGTGGAGCTGCAGGTCGTGGGCTCGGGCCGCGTTTCGTCGCAGGAGCCGCTCCCCGGCTCACCGGTCGCCGCTGGCGACCGGGTCGTGCTGCACCTCAACTGATCTTCTTTTAGAACTCCCCACGTCTTCCGGACGGTTCCGCCAGAATGGCGGACCTCGTCGTGGCTCCCCGCCGCGACACCGGCTCCCGCGCAGGTTCATCCTCCGGGGCGAAATCCCCGTCGTCACGTTCGTGACGACCGCCCCCGAACTTGCGTTCGCGCCAGGTCCGCTGCCGAACGCTCCCCGCTCCCTGCAGGGCGGACCCGTCCGGAAGACCCCCCCCTCCATCCTCGCCCACCGAATGACCCTCGCCGACCTGCTGCCCGCCGCTCCGGGCGCGGTGCTTGCCCGCGGGGCCGGCTCGCGCGTGGTGCGAAGCGTGGTCGACCGGCACGACAGGGTCGGCCCCGACGACGTCTTCGTGGCCATCCGAGGGCTTCGAAACGACGGGCACGACCACGTGCCGTCGCTTCGTTGTGCGGCCGTCGTTGTGGAGCACGAGGTGGCCGCCGACCCTGATGTGGCCGTCGTATGTGTGCCCGACAGTCGCGTGGCGTTGGCGCCGTTGTCGGCTGCTGCGTGGGGGTGGCCGGGCCGGGAGGTCCCCACAGTCGCGATCACCGGCACCAACGGCAAGACCACGACGAGCTTCCTGCTCGCGGCCATCGCTCGCGCTGCTGGTCTCGTACCCGGCGTTGTCGGTACGACGGGCAACTACATCGGCGATGACCGCCTCCCCACGGAGCACACGAGCCCGACAGCGCCGGTGCTTCAGAGCCTTCTCGCACAGATGCGCACCGCCGGGGTAGGCCTCTGCGCGCTCGAAGCCAGTTCCATCGGGCTTGCCGCGAACCGGTGCGACGCCGTGCCCTTTCGTGCCGCCATCTTCACGAATCTCAGCCGTGATCACCTCGACTGGCACGGCACGATGGCCGCCTACACTTCCGCGAAGGCCCGCCTGTTCCACGAGCTGTTGGATGGCACAGCCATCCTCAACGCGGACGACCCGGCCAGCGCACAGATGCGCCCCGCCGCCGGCCGTGTGTGGACCTACTCCGACCGAGGCGCTGCCGACCTCCGAGGCACCCTACTGTCGGAGAGCTGGGAGGGGCTTGAGGCCGAGGTGGCCACGCCCGCAGGGAGCGGCCGGCTGGTCGTGCCGATGGTGGGGCGCCACAACCTGCAGAACGCGCTCGGCGCGCTCGGCGCGGCCCTCGCCTTGGGAATCGACCTTGAGGCGGCGCTTCGGGGTCTCGCGGCCTGCACGGGCGCGCCCGGACGCCTCGAACGGATCCCCAACGAGCGAGGATTCGCCGTGTTCGTGGACTACGCCCACACCGACGACGCCCTCCGCCGCGTGCTCACCGAGCTGCGCCGGCTGGGCCCCCGCCGCATCGTGTGCGTGTTCGGGTGCGGCGGCGACCGGGACCGCGGAAAGCGTCCGCTCATGGGGCAGGCCGTGGCGGAGGGCGCCGACTTCGCGGTGCTGACGAACGACAATCCCCGCTCTGAGGAGCCCGAGGCCATTCTGGCCGATGTGCTCGTGGCGCTATCGGCTACGCCCCACCGCGTGGAGCCCGACCGGGAGGCGGCGATTCACTGGGCCATCGGGTTCGCACTACCGGGCGATGTCGTGCTCATCGCCGGGAAGGGCCACGAAAACTACCAGGAGGTGTGTGGCGTGCGCCACCCCTTCGACGACCGCGCGGTTGCGCGCCAGGCTCTCGCATGATTTTCGACGCCCAGACGATTGCGGCCGCTACGGGCGGCGAGCTGCTTCTCGACGGTCCGGCCGGTCCGGTCGGCACCGACAGCCGGCGGGTGGCGCCGGGCAGCTGGTTCGTGGCCCTGAGCGGCGAGAAGTTCGACGGCCACGACTTTCTTGGGGTGGCCGGCGCCTCCGGAGCCGCGGGTGCACTCGTGTCCCGCGCGCCCGAACGGTGGTCGTCTGGCCTCGTGCGGGTGCCCGACACACTGGTGGCGCTGCAGGCGCTCGCAGGATTTGTCCGCAATGGCTTCACCGGGCCCGTGGTCGGGATCACGGGGAGTGCGGGCAAGACCAGCACGCGGGTGATGGTGGTCGACGTTCTGCGCTCGCTCGGTGTCGTCCACCATACGCAGGGCAACCTCAACAACCACATCGGGTTGCCGCTCACGCTCTGCCACCTTCCGCCCGACGCCGACGCGCTCGTGGTGGAGATGGGGATGAACCACCTTGGCGAGATCGCGCTGCTCCAGGGCATCGCGCGCCCCACCGTACGGCTCATCACCAACGTTGGCGCGGCGCACGTCGAAGGCTGCGGCAGCATCGAGGGAGTGGCACGAGCCAAGCAGGAGCTGTTCGACGGCGCCGCGGAGGGCGACGTGCTCGCGGTCAATCTCGACGACCCCTTCATCGCGGCGATGCCCCACCCCGACCATGTGCGCGTCGTCACGTACGGCCGACACCCCGACGCCCAGATTCGGCTCACCGATGTGTCGGTAGACGGCGAACGCCTGCAAACCCGCCTGCGGATCGAGACCCCCGACGGCTCGATTCGCGCCACCCTTGACGTGCCCGGCGAGCACCTCGCGCACAACGCCGCTGCTGCGGTGGCCGTGGCGTGGGCGCTTCGGGTGCCGATCGGCCTCCTCGGCCCGGCGCTCGCTGCGTTTCAACCCGAGGGCATGCGCAACCGGATCGAGCGCATCGGGGGGGTGGCCGTGCTGGACGACGCCTACAACGCGAACCCCATCAGCATGGCGGCGGCCCTTCGCACACTCGGGGAGCTCCCCGGCCGGAAGTTCGCGGTGCTGGGTGACATGCTCGAGCTTGGCGAAGCGGAGCGGGAAGCGCACGCCGATGTGGTTCACTCCGCCGTGGCGGGCGGGCTCTCGCAGGTGTGGGTGACCGGACCCCGCATGTCCGAGGCCGCTCTCGGAAACCCGGCGGTGCGGGTGTTCGCCGACGCCGAGGCCCTCGCCGACGCGCTGGTCGCGGAGATCAACGAAGGGGACTCTCTTCTCGTGAAGGGCAGTCGCGGAGCCCGCATGGAACGTGTCGTGGAGCGGCTACGCGCCGCGAGGAGGCGCTGATGCTGTACCACTTGCTGATCCCGCTCGGCGGGCCCTTCAACGTCTTCCGCTACATCACGTTCCGCTCGGCGTGCGCGATGATGACGGCGCTCGTCTTCTGCTACCTCGCCTACCCCGCGTTCATCGAGTGGATGCGGAACAAGAAGATGGAGCAGATCATCCGCGCCGAGGGCCCGAAGGAGCACCTCGAAACCAAGGTGGGAACCCCCACGATGGGCGGCCTGGTGCTCATCGCGGGCCTCGCGCTCTCCACGTTGCTCTGGGCGCGCCTCGACGAGCCGCTGCCTTGGCTCGTGCTCACGGTGACCGTGGCTTGCGGGGTCATCGGCTTCATCGACGACTGGAAGAAGGTGATGGAGAAGACCAGCGACGGCCTCGCCGGGCGCTACAAGATCGCGGGCCAGGTGCTCACTGGCCTCGTGGTTTTCGGCTGCGCGTACGGCACCGGCATCATGGACGCGACCGTGCACGTGCCCTTCTACAAGCGCGCTGTCGTCGACCTCGCCGCGCTCTTCGACGGCGCATCTCCGCTGTTGGGCTGGCTCGTGGTGGCGTGGGGCATCTTCCTGGTGACGAGTTGGAGCAACGCGGTCAACCTCACCGACGGCCTCGACGGCCTCGCCATCGGCACGACCATCACCACCGCAGGCACGCTGGGCGTTCTGGCCTACGTGGCGGGCCACACCGAGTTCTCCGCCTACCTGCACATCCCGTACGTGGCGGGCGGCGGCGAGATCGCGGTGTTCTGCCTTGCGCTCCTCGGCGCCGGGCTCGGATTTCTGTGGTACAACGCCTACCCCGCGCAGGTGTTCATGGGCGACGTGGGCTCGCTGGCGATCGGCGGGGCGCTCGGCTCGATCTCGGTGTTCATCAAGCAGGAGCTGCTGCTGGCGCTCGTCGGCGGCGTTTTTGTCTTGGAGGCCGTCTCCGTGACCCTCCAGGTGTTGTGGTACAAACGTACGGGCAAGCGCATCTTTCTGATGGCGCCCATTCACCACCACTTCGAAAAACTTGGGTGGGGGGAGCCGAAGATCATCGTGCGGTTCTGGATCATCAGCGGACTCCTCGCGCTGGTGGCCCTCTCCACGCTGAAGTTGAGGTAGATTGGGGCGATGCGTGCGGCCCGGCAACTGGGGTTCGAGGGGGGCAGGGGCGCATCGCGGCGCCTTTTGGTGGTGGGCATGGCCCGAAGCGGGGTTGCCGCCGCGAGGCTTGCGCTCGCCCAGGGCTGGCAGGTGCGCTGTACCGACCGGCGGCCCGATGCGGAGCGGATTCCCGGAACCGACGCCACGTACGGCGAGCACCGCTTGGACGATTTCCTCTGCGCCGACTGCATCGTGGTGAGCCCCGGCGTGCCGGCGGCCATGTCCGAGCTGGTGGCGGCGCTTGCCGCGGGAGTGCGGGTCGTTGGCGAGTTGGCCTTTGCTGCCGGGCACCTCACCTGCCCGATCCTCGCCGTGAGCGGCACCAACGGCAAGAGCACCACCACCCACTTGCTCGCGCAGCTGTGTGAGCGAGCCGGTTGGCGCACCTTCGAGGGGGGGAACATCGGTCGCCCCCTCAGTGAGGCGGTCGGTATCGAGCTCGATGTGGCGGTGGTCGAGGTCAGCTCCTACCAGATGGAGCTTCCCGGAGCGTTCAAGCCGCGAGCCGCCGTGGTGCTGAACCTCACGCCCGACCACCTCGAGCGCCACGGCACCCTTGAAAACTACGGCGCGCACAAGTGCCGCGTGTTCGCGTGCATGGGCCCCGACGACGTGGCGATCGTGCCCGCGGGCGACGCGCGCCTTCGCCGCCTCGCCGACGAACATCCGGGCCGCCGCCTGTTGCTCGGCGGCTCTCCGGGGGTGGAATGGGGGGGCGATCGACTCGTGCTGCGCGGCGTGCACGACCCCGGCGAGGTGGCCCTCGAGGGGTTCACCCTCCCCGGAAGGCACAACGTCGAGAACCTCGCTGCCGCCGTGCTCCTCGCGGTTTCGGCTGGGCTGTGGCGGGCCGACCTGAAGGTGGCTGGGCTGCAGGGCCTCCCTCATCGGATGGAGCCGGTGCATACGAGCGCCGCGGGCGTGGTGTTCCTGAACGACAGCAAGGCCACCAACGTGCAGAGCGCCCTCGCCGCCTTCGCGGGGCTCGAGGGCCCCTTCGTGGCGCTGGTAGGCGGCAAGGGGAAGGCCGGCGCCCACTACGACGCCCTCGCGGGCCCGCTACGCCAGGCCCGCTCGGTGCTCTGCTTCGGCGAAGAAGGTCCCGCGATCCACGCGGCGCTCCGCCGCAACGAGGTCGCTGCCGAGCTCCTGCCTACGCTCGTCGCCGCGCTGCCGCGCGCCGCCGCGCTCGCCCGCCCAGGCGACACCGTGCTGCTCTCGCCAGCGTGCGCCTCGTTCGACGAGTTCCGCGACTTTGAACACCGCGGGGAGGTGTTTGCGGAGCTGGCGCGGGGGTTGGGGTAGGGGGGGGACGTTTCCGCGCTCGTAAGTCGGGTGAGACCTGAGGTCTGGTGGCACTTATGAGCGCCGCCGCCGCCGCCGCCGTCGCCGTCGCCGTCGCCGCGACCCCCCTGTCACGGCCCGGTGGCCGCCGCGAGTCGCGCTGTCGAGAATAACGAAGGATAGCAGCGGATAGTGACAACATGGCACGGAGGTGGCTCTCCCTCTCGGCACCGGAGTTCACCATGCTTTCTCTTCTCGCTTCTTTCGCCTTCGCCAACGAAATCTCTGCTGGCTACCTCTTCCCGGGCGCCGCGGCTGCCGACAAGGGCAGCGTGAACGCCGGCGCTTCGGGGGGCATGATCTTTACCGGCTCCAGCCCCATCAGCTTCGTTTCGCTCGACGCGTCGGTGGCCCCCACGGACCGCCTCGGCCTGCGTGCCAGCTTCGTCACGGCAGGCGACGTCCTGCCCACCGACGGCGTTGCAGGCGCGACGTTCGGCGCTCGTTACCTCCTCGTGAACACGGAAAAACTGCGGGTCGCGCCCTTCGTGATGGCCGGGATCGGCGGCGCCCCTGGCGACGTGGCGTTCGGCGGGCTGGCGGCCGGTGTTTCGCTCGAGGCGGGCGGGCCGAACGTCTGGTTCGACTGCGCCGTGCCCTTGGTGGGCGCCCTGATCGCTCCCGACGGCTACGCCGAGGATTCCGTTACGGCGGTCGGGTTCCCGCTCACCGTCGTGGGCACCGAGCTGGGCGTCAACGGAAAGATCGGCGAACACCACCACCTGCGCGCCGGTCTCGCCTCGGCTGTGCCGGTGGTCAGCTACCGGTACGAGGCGTCGCGCTGGTACCTCGGAGTCACCGCCGGCGCTCTCCCCATCGAGTCGGCCCTCGCAGCGCTCTCGATCGAGGGTGGGGCTCGTTTCTAGCTACGCTCTGCACGTGGGGTCAGGGCTCGACGGGAAGCGGCGCCACCGCCAACCCGATCGACGACCCCGTGCCGTCTGTCCCGGTGTACCACATCCACAGCTCGCTCCCTACGACCAGCATCGAGGAGCCCAACACCGCCTGGCTCTCCCACTCCTCGCCAGCGGCGCGCAGCACGGGAGAGGCGAGCGTGTGCCAGTGGAGCCCGTCCCGGCTCGTGGCCCAGCCCAGGGCAAAGCGGCCTGAGCCGCCCCCGCTGTAGCTCATCACCCAGTGCTCACCGACGCGGATGACCTCGGCCGACTTCACGGCGCCGGCCTCCCAGTTCGCCTCCGTGCCCCCCGTCAGCACCGGGTTGTTGCAGTACCGCCCCCAGCCCAGCCCGTCGTGGCTGTACGCGTACCCGATCTGCTGCCCGCCGGTGGAGTACCACAGGTGCCAGATGCCCTCCGCGTCGCGCTGCACCGTGGGGTGGGCCACGGCCTTCCCCGCCCAGTCCACTTCCGACTCCGACCACGAGAACACCGGTCCTTCGGCGAGCGTCTCCAGAACCAGCGGGTCGGTGCCGGTCGCGAGCCCGATGCGCAGGTTGCCGTCCTCTTCGCTGCGGCCGTCGAAGTACAGCGACCAGCCCTCGTCGGTGGCGAACAGCATGGGCGCGTTCACGGCGTATTGGTTCCAGCTCCCCTCGACTCCCGCGGTGATGAGCGGGTTGCCCGCTGCGCGGGTCCACACGAGTCCGTCGGGGGAGGTGGCGGCCCCGATCACGTAGTCGCCGCCGCCGCTTCCGGCGTACCACATCGCGTAGCCCTCGGGGGTGGCGGCCACGCTGGGGAGGGCCACGGCCACATCGTCCCAGGTGTCGGCTTCGCCGGGCGGGAGCACGGGGGCGCGGCCCACTCGTTCGAAGCTGGGGGTCCAGGCAACGGCGGTGTCGGTGTCGGGCTCGCGGCTCACGCCGTCGAGGGTGCCGAAGGCGCGTACGTCGAGCACGATCTCCGCCTCCACTTCGCCGGCCGTCAGCTTCAGGGTGGGCGTGCCTGCCGCGAGTCCGCGGGCGCACACCTGAACCTTGCCCGCGGGGCTGGTGCGCATCGTCGACCCGAACGCGACGCCATCCACACTCGCGGAGACCGTCTCCGCGGCCACGGGCGCTCCGCTCCCGTCGAGCAGCTCGGCCAGCACACACACCGGGTGGCACTCGTCGGCCGGGTCGGTCGCGAGCGTGAGGGTTGGTTCCGCTTCGGTGGCGCAAGCGGAGAAGAAGAGCCACATCGATGCGCCACCGGTGCGAGGCCACCCTACACGATCAGCTAAGCTGTCGCCATGGTGGCTCTCCTCCTGTCCATGCTGGCCTGTTCGACGGGGAACATCGCGCTCCCCGGCGCCGCGCCCGCAGACACTGCCGGGGCCCCCGCCACCCCCTCCGACCTTCCGGGAAGCCCGCCGGAGCCCGATCCCACCGACGCCGTGTTCGACGTCGCCACCGTCCACCAGATCGTGCTCTCCATGTCCGCGGCGAGCTGCTCCTCGACCAGACCTACTGGGGGCCGGGCGCCTCGATCGCGGGGGACCACTTTTGTCGCGGCCTCTTCGCCCACGCGCCGAGCCACGTCACCCTCCAGGTGCCCGCGGGGATGTCCACCCTGAGCGGCCGGGTGGGCGCACAGGACTGGGTTCAGGTGTGCGGCAACGGGATGACCTTCGAGGTGTGGCAGGGCGGCGTGCAGCTCTGGGCGAGCGGCGTGGTGAGGAACTACGACGAGGCGGTGTCGATGGGAGCGATCGCCGTTTCGCCCGGAGCCGTGGACCTGATCGCGGGCCACAACGGCGAGTACAGCTGTGACACCGCGGTGTGGGCGGATGTGCGGGTGAGGTAAGGGGAGGAATGACCCTACTTCTGCTCCTGCCCTTCGCTCAGGCCGTCGACTTGGACGCTCGCCTCACCACCCCCTCGGGCGAGGTGAAGTCCCTGACCTTTCACGATGTGGAGAGCAGCGCGCCGCCACCGTTCATGGTGGAGATGAACGGAGCGCAGGTGCGCGTCGCGCTCGGCGTGGCGCCTGCCGATGCCGCCTGGGTGGTGTCCGCGGAGCTCTCGCAGCTCGACAAGAAGGGCCGCGCAAAGATCTTCTGTTCGCCGCGCATCACGGTGCCGCCGAACGAAACCGGAATGGTGCGGCAGGGCGCACGCATTCCCATCCCCAAGACCAAGCCGATCGAGTACCGCGAGGAGGCCTGGCAACTCGAGGTGACGGTTCGGCCGTAGGCGCGGCCGAGCGGAGCGGCTCCGGCGCGCGGGAGCGCGCGGTTGCCCACGACCCAACCGGTGCGCCCGCTTTACTTCACCCCGGGCTTAAAATCGGGAACCCAGCACCGTGCGCCGTTCAGGAGCCGCTCCACGAGGTCTTCGAAGGAGATGCCCACGTGGCCGGCTGCCATCGGCGAGAGCGACGTTCCCGTCATGCCCGGCAGGGTGTTGATCTCGAGGAACCAGGGCTCGCCGTTTGCGTCCACGATGAAGTCGGCCCGGGCCACGCCGGCGAGGCCCAGCATGTCGTAGGCGGTTTTGGCGAAGGACTGGGCACGCAGGGCCACCGCGTCGGGGATGGGCGCCGGCACGAGGTACCGCGTCATGCCCTTCTGGTACTTGGCCTCGAAGTCGAAGAACTCGTTCAGCGGTTCGATCTTCACCACCGGCAGCGGGGTGCCTTCCAGCACGGCCACGGTGATCTCGTAGCCCTCGACAAACTGCTCGAGGAGCACGTCGCCCGCGAAGTCGAGGCAGTAGAGCAGCCCCGCTTCAAGCTCGGCGGCGTCGTGACACTTGCGGATGCCGAGCGTGCTGCCGCCTTCCGGGGTCTTCACCATCACGGGGTAGGCGATGTCGGCGGGGAAATCGTCGCCTCGCCGCCACACGCGGTCCTGCGCCATCGAGATTCCCGAGTTCACCAGCATCCGTTTGGTGGCGATCTTGTCCATGGCGATCGCGCTGCCCCGCACCCCGCTCCCGGTGTACGGAATCCGCATCACCTCCAAGAGGCCCTGCACGCAGCCATCTTCGCCGAGCGGGCCGTGCAAGGCCAGCCACGCGTGGGTGATGCCGCTGGCCACGATCTGCGCGGGCAAGTCGCGCCCGACATCGATGTCCACGGTGTTCCAGCCTCGCGACCGCAGCGCTGCGCTCACAGCCGCACCCGATTTCAGGGAGATCGGCCGTTCGGGCGCGATGCCGCCCAGCAGTACGCCCACCTTCGCCGTCGTCTTGTCTACCATCACCACCTCCCGGCCCTTCCTGGGGCGACCAAACGTTCGTCCAACTCCAACCCCGTCGCGATGCGCACCCGCTCCCGAACCGCCTGAATGAGCAGGCGCAGTTGTTTGGGCGTGGCCTCGCCGCGGTTCACGATCACGGCTGCGTCGTCTTCGGCCAGCGCGGCGTCGTAGAGGCGCACCTCGCTGAGTCGGGCGCGGCGCAGCGTGGCCCTCAGTTCGGTGCGCTTTCCGGGCTCCGTGAAGGCGGTGCCCGCGCGGCAGGGCTTTACGCTCACCGCGGGGTTCACCACTACCTCCACCGGGAGGGCTTTCGGCTCCGGGGGGCAGCCCTCCACCGTTTCGAAGCCGCGCCCGCGGAACCGCCGGGTGCTCACGACGGCGGGCAGAATCCAACCGTCGAGGAGGGCGTCTCCCACCGTGCCCCCCGCGAAGCGCAGCGCGTGCCAGCCTGCGCGGACCGCGAGTTGGGCCAGGGGTACGGCGGCCCCGACCTTCCAGCCGCTGTCGGTCTTCTCGATGCCCTCAAAGCCGGCCCCGAGGCGCAGCGCGATGCCCGGCAGGCCGCCCTCGGGGGGCAGCGCGTCGCCGAACGGGGGCACCACGCGCACCGCGACCTTCTCGGCGCGCGCGGCGCGGAGCGTGGCCACCAGCGCTTCGTCGTTGGCCACCTCCACCCACCGCTCAAAGGTGCCGGGGCTCGAGCGCAACGGCAGATGCCGTGCGATGGGCTCGAGCTCGCGGCAGAGCCCACCCATCAGGAGGCGGCGAGGCGGGCGGCGAGGCCGGCGCATAGGCGGTTCACGTCGCCCGCGCCGAGGGTGATCACCACGTCCCCGGGGCGGACCGTGGCCACGAGGGCTTCGAGCGCGGCGTCGAGAGACTCCACGGCGAGCACGCTGCGGTGGCCTCGTTGCGTGAGCCCTTGCACGAGCGCCTCGGCCGACGCCCCCTCGATCGGGGCCTC
The DNA here is from genome assembly GCA_947484175.1 of Deltaproteobacteria bacterium. GTDB lineage: Bacteria > Myxococcota_A > UBA796 > UBA796 > SXON01 > SXON01. The sequence continues at coordinate 5,757 of CANKOI010000081.1, read as the reverse complement.
TCCCGCGGCGTACACCGGCAGCACCAGCACCACCCCGGCACCATGAAAGCTCTGGCAGAAGTCGTCTCGCAACGCCGCCACGCGGGTGTACCGGTGCGGCTGGAACACGGCCACGATGCGGCGGCCTTCGTAGCCCTCTGCGGCGGCCGTCAGCGTGGCCTGGATTTCGACCGGGTGGTGGGCGTAGTCGTCGACGATCAGCACACCGCCTACGTCGGCGCGTTCGCTGAAGCGGCGGTCCACCCCGCTGAAGTGCTGCAGCCCCGTCTGCACCTGGGCGAAGGGCACGTCGAGCTCCATCGCCACGGCGGTGGCCGCGAGCGCGTTGAGCACGTTGTGCCGGCCCGGCTGATCGAGGTGGAGCTCGCCGAGCGCCTCTCCGTGCCGCCACACCCGGAAGCGCAGGGAGCGCCCCTCCTGGCGAATGCGGTCGGCGCGGTAGTCCGCCTGCGCGCCGAGCCCGTAGGTGAGGTACCGACGGCGCAATCGAGGCAGAATCCGCTGCACTACGGGATGGTCGAGGCAGAGCGCGGTGAACCCGTAGAAGGGCACCTTGTTGGCGAAGGCCACAAAGCCGTCCACGAGCCGCTCAAAGTCGCCCCAGTGCTCGAGGTGTTCGGGGTCGATGTTGGTGATGATGGCCACCGTCGGGTCGAGCAGCAGGAAGCTGCCGTCGCTCTCGTCGGCTTCGGCCACGAGGTACTCGCCGGTGCCGAGGTGCGCGCTCGACCCGAAGGTGTCGAGCCTTCCCCCGATGACCACCGTGGGGTCGAGCCCGCTCCGGTGCAGGAGCATCGCCACCATCGAGGTCGTGGTGGTCTTGCCGTGCGAGCCGGCCACGCCGATCCCGTACTTCATCCGCATCAGCTCGGCGAGCATCTCGGCGCGGGGGATCACGGGCACCTTCGCAGCGAGAGCGGCTTGCAGCTCGGGGTTGTCGTCGCGCACGGCGGTCGAACGCACCACGACGTCTACGCCCGCGACGTTCTCGGCCCGGTGCCCCAACACGATGGTGGCGCCGAGCCCGCGCAGGCGCGCCACGACGGGACCTTCCTTCAGGTCGCTGCCCGACACGGAAAAGCCCATGTTCACGAGCACCTCCGCGATCCCCGACATCCCCGAACCGCCGATGCCGATGAAGTGCACCCGCTTCACCTTTCCCCGGAACATCACGCGGGCACCGGCGGGCTCGGGCTCCGCGCCGCCTGGACCGCCTCCACCGGACGCGCCTCGGCCGACACACTCAGGAGGATGCCGATCGCGGCAAGGTTGATCATCATGGCGCTCGCCCCGTAGCTCACAAACGGCAGCACCAGCCCCTTGTTCGGCACCAGCGAGAGCACGACACCGAGGTTGAGCACCGCCTGGCCCACGAGCATCACGGTGAGGGTGTTGGCGAGCAGGCTGCCGAACATCTCCTTCGCACGGCGGGCGATCGAGAAGCCGCGCGCCGCGATCGCCAAGTAGAGGATGGTGATCAGGAGGAAACCGGGCACGCCCAGCTCCTCGCCCAACACTGCAGCGATAAAGTCGTTGTAGGGTTCGGGTAGGTACAGGAGCTTGGCGGAGCCTTCACCCAGCCCGCGCCCGAAAACGCCGCCGTGCTGCAAGGCGAGCAGCGACTGGCACACTTGGTAGCCGTCGCCCGAGCAGTCCGCGAACGGGTCGAGGAAGGCGACCAGGCGGGCGCGCCGGTAGGGCTCGGCCACCATCACCACCCCGAGGATCACGGCGCCGATCGAGGCGAGCGTGGCCACCCAACTCAGCCGGATTCCGGCGAAGAAGATCATCACACCGCAGAGCCCCACGATGATCGCGGTGCTGCCGAAGTCGGGCTGCCGGATGATGAGCAGCAGCGGCAAGAGAATGAAGCCGCCCGCTGGCAACAGCACGTTGCGGACGTCGTGCAGGTTGGCCCGGTGGCGGTGCAGCCACGTGGCGAGCCCCACCAACAGCGCGAGCTTGGCGAATTCGGCGGGCTGCACATGAAACCCACCCACGCCGAACCAGCGTTGCGCCCCGTTCGCCGCGTGCCCGAGGCCCGGAACCCACACGGCGAACAGCATCACAATCGTAGCGCCGTAGAGCGAGAACGCGAGCTTCTGGAGCTGGCGGTAGGGCGTGACCATTCCCACGACGCCCAACGTGAGCCCGATCGCGATGGCGAGGCCCTGCCGGGTCACGAAGTGAAAGCCGTTCTTCGTTTCTTCCAGCGCCACGAACGCCGATGCCGACCACAACATCACCAGCCCGAAGCACAACAGCAGCGAGGTGAGCACGAGCAGCGGCACATCGTAGCGACGAGGCACCGCGTGCGGAACGGGGGCCGGGGAGGTGGGTGGCATGGGCGTGTCCGGGCTGTGGCTTGACGAGTCAAGAGTATACCCGAACAGGGGTGCAGGGCAATCCGCGGATCCCCGTTTCTTGGTCGTGAATGCGGATGGGGCGGATTGCAGCGCCGCCGGGGGTGTGGCGGGCTGGCGCTAAGGTGGTCGCAAAGTCCGTGGCGCCGACCAGCGGGACTTTGGCACGCTGCCGCACGCTGCCGCCGCCCCGCCCACCGAACCGGATAGTCCTCGCCCCGTCCCCCCGAGCTTCGCCGATGTTTCTCCTTGTCGCCTGCGTAGAAGCCGCCCCCGACGCGTTGGAGCCCATCGCGGGCACGGTCACGATCGAGAGTGGCGAAGTGGCCGACGTGGCAGGGCTCTCCGCGTTCGCCACCTTCGCGGGAAACAAAGCGGGCGTGGTCGTTTCCCCGAATCCCGACTCCACCTGCGAGGATGCGGTCTCCTACTTCGCCGGCGGCGACGACAACTTCAACCCGGCCACCGTCGGCGAGGCCGGCTTCTGCAACCTGTACGTTCGCATCGACAAGTTCGAGAGCGGCGCCACGATGGAAGACAGCACCGATGCCACCGTGTCGCTCAACTGTGCGGCGGGCGAGGGGGAGTGGGTCTACGAGGAGCGCAACGAGGGCTACAAGGGATGGTACTTCAGCGGCCCCTTCTGGGTGGGCTCGCCCAGCGCGTACACCCTCTCGCTCTCCGGTGACGAGGGCGGGGAGCTCACGTTGGAGTTGACCATGAGCGAGTACAGCGGGCGTTTTCCGTACGACGAGGACAACCCGGAAGCGGATCCCGCCACCGGCGACGTAGCGGGTGGCGTGGTGGCCGAGTGGTGTGAGGACCTTTCGCAGGGGTTGGGCTGACCGGAAGCGGGCGCATTACCGGGCGGGATGCTCACTCTGCTCTTCGCTCCGCTCGCTTTGGCTGCCGGCCCTCGCCTCCTGCTCGTCGGCGACACCGGCCAGGACACCCCTGTGGGGCGCGTTGTCGCGGCGGATCTTGTGGCCGCCCAGGCGGGCGCCGACGGGATCGTTGCTCTCGGCGACTTCTTCTACGATGCGCCCCCCATCGAGGCAAACGACTGTGCCGACCGGCTGGTGGCATCGTACAACGCCTTCTACACCGGGCTCTCGGCATCGAAGATCATCCCGGTGTTCGGCAACCATGACGTCACCACGGTTGAGCAGACCTCGTTCTCTCCTGCGGCCCGTGACTGCACCGTGCAAGCCTGGCGCAAGCTGGGGTGGGTGAGCGACGACGCCCGCTCGCACGTGCGGCGGGTCGACAAGGGCGGGGTGAAGGTCGACCTCGCCGTGATCGACGCAGGCTTCTACGGGGATGGGGCGCCGCCGCCTTCGCTCAAGTTCCGGCCGAAGTCCGATTGGCGGTTCTACACGGCGCACTACGTGTGGCGGTCGGGCGTGGGCAAGTGCAGCGAGCAAGACAAGGTGCCCGTCACTTGGCTCGGCAAGCCGCCGATGCACGCCTGGCTCAACGGACATGCGCACCACCTCGAAGCCGTCGACGTGGGCGGGGTGCTGGCCCTCACCTCGGGTGCGGGGATGGAGATGCGCGCGGCCAAGGTGTGCGAGGGGGTGTCGAGCCTGCTCGCCTACACCAAACCAGAGGGCCAGGACGTGGCCGGCTGGCTGCAGGTCGATGTCCAGTCCGCGACCGAGCTGGTGGTCACCCCTCGTGTGTGCACGCCCGCGGGCTGCGAGTGGAAGCCGGCGATGGCGTGTACCAAGGGGGCCGCGCCGTACTCGGTGGTGTGCACGCCCACCGAGGCGGCGCGCGCGGCGGGTCAGAACTGAAAGTAGTAAAACTCCCTCGCCTGCATCGCGAAGAGCGACAAAAATCCACCGCCCACCACGACGCACAGCGCGAGCACCGCAGCGGGCGCCCTCCCGCCCCATTCCAAGAGCCCCGGCTTCCAGTCGCGCGGCGTGAGGTGGAGCAGGATCACTCCCAGTAGGAGGGCCACAGCGCCCGGGGTAGCGAGTCCGCCCGCCGCCGTTCCCCAGCGCGTGAGCGCCTCCAAAACCTCGCCCACGCGCTCCATGGAGATCGGGCGCAGGCAGATGACGGAGAGCGCCGTGAGCTGGAAGGCCACGAGCCGCTCCACAACCCCCCAAGCTCCGGCTGCGGGCGCGGGGCGGAGGAGCTTCCACGTGGCGGCAAGCACCCCGTTGTACAGCCCCATCACCACGTACGACAGGCCCACCCCGTGCCACACGCCCGACACGAAGAACACGAGGAACAGGTTCAGCCACAGCCGCGCGCGCCCTGCTCGGGAGCCCCCCAGCGGAACATAGAGGTAGTCTCGTAAGAAGGTGCCGAGCGTCATGTGCCAGCGCCGCCAGTGTTCGAGCGGGCTGTGGGCAAAGGCCGGCCGGTCAAAGTTGGCGGGGAGCACAAATCCGAACAGCAGGCCCGCCCCGAGGGCGATGTCGGTGTAGCCAGAGAAGTCGCAGTACAGCGAGAAGTAGGCCGCCCAATCGGCAAGTAGGGCCTCGGGCCCGTTGTAGCGGGTGGGCGCGGCGAAGAAGGGGTCGACCAGCGCCCGCCCGATGCCGTCGCCGAGCACGAGCTTTTTGAACAACCCGATGCCGATGAGCACGACGCCTTGGCCCAGCGCACCGTGGTCGCGGCGAGGGGGGGCGTCGAGCTGCGGCAGGAACTCCGAAGCGCGTACGATCGGGCCGGCCACGAGCTGCGGGAAGAAGGACACGAACAGCGTGAACTCAAGCAGGTTCCGCGCGGGCTGGAGCTTCCGCCGGTACACGTCGATCGAGTAGCTGAGCGTCTGGAACGAGTAGAACGAGATGCCGATGGGCAACGCCAACCCGGTCCCGCCGTACTTGAACACGGCGAGCATCCCGAGGTTGCCGACCACGCTCACCGCGAGGAGCCACTTACGCCGGGAGTCGCGCTCCTCTCGGCCCAGCAGCGCGCCCACGGTGTAGTCGAGCAGCGTGGCGGCGCCGAGCAGCCAGAGGAAACGGGCGTCCCAGGAGGCGTAGAACGACAGGCTCATGCCGGTCAGCCACAGGATCCCGGCGAGCCGCGAACGGCCGAGCGCTCGGAACACCAAGAAGGTGACCCCGAGAAAGAGCGTGAACTCCAGATCAGTGAAGCGCATCACCCGCCAGCGTGGCGCAGAGCGCGTTCGAGAGGAGCAGGGAGCCCCGGGCGTTGAGGTGGTCGGGGTCGAGGTAGCGGTCGCGTGCCTCGCGCCACTCGGCGGTGTCGTAGTCGAGGTAGCGGGCGCCGTGCTCGGCGGTGGTCGCCGTTACCCACTCCGAGTAGCGCGCGAGGGCCGGAGCGGGCACTTCGGCCCGGTAGGCCGCGCTCACCGGCAGGTTCACTACCACCACTGCGGTGCCCGCGGCCGCCGCTCGGCGGAGCATCG
>CANKOI010000080.1 GCA_947484175.1 Deltaproteobacteria bacterium | reverse complement strand
TGGGCGTACACCGGCACCTTTCGGGTAACAAAGGCTTCGGCGACACGCGCGTAGCCACGGACATCAAGCTTCATGCTTCACCCCGCAACCGGCTTCGGAGACCCGCGCGGGCGAGCTCCAACACCACCGGCGTGTTGAGATTGTAGAGGAAATTCGCCTCGGCGCAAGCGGTGTCGGTGCAGCTCCGACACGATCCATCGCGCAGTCCGGCGAAGGCGGCATCAAAGCCGTGGTCGCGCACGTTCATCGTGCCGCTGCTCTGCGGCAGGCAACCCGACACCACGCCGTCAGCCCCGACGGTGCAAAAGGTCTGCCCGGCCATGCAGCGGAGGTCTTCGTGGTCGACATCGCTGAACGGCACGGCGAGATCGGGCCACGAGAGCATGGAGCGGAGCAGCTTCTCACTCATCGCCACCGGCCGCCCCGCCATTCGGGCTTCGAGAAGCCCCCGCAGCGCCCTCCGCAGTTCGTCGTCGTCGGCCACCTCGCGACGAGCCCCACGGCTCGCCACCCAGCCGCGCATCGCCACGAGTTGGAAAGCCGCCTCGGCGCCATGCTGCTCCGCAAAGTCCAGCACCCAGTCCACGCTGGAGAGCGTGGATCGGGCGAGGAGCGTGACGGTGCCGACTCGGATGCCCGCAGACCGCGCCGCTTCGACGGCAGCCACACCACGGTCGAAGGCGCCGGGCTCCACCATCGCGTCGTGCACCGCCCGCGGGCCATGCAGCGGAATCATCACGCGACCCAACCCCCCAAGCTCCCCGATGCGGTCGGGCAGATCGTGCCCGCTCGTTTCCAGAACGGTCCACATCCCGTGCTCGGCGCAGCGCGCCACGATGGCCGCCAGGTCGGGCCGGAGGAGAGGCTCGCCGCCCGTGATCACGAGGCGAGTGGTGCCGAGGCGCGCGAGCTGGTCGATCAGCTCCAGCCACTCCGCAGCCTCGAGCTCGCCGCGGGGCTGAAGAGGTACGCCGCAGGGACCGCAGGAGGTGTTGCACCGGTGAGTGAGCACCAACGTGACCGCGAGCGGAACGCGACGCCCCGTCAGCCGGAACCGGGCCGCGCCTGCGGCCGACTTCACGAGCCCCCTCATCGCGGGCATCGCGCTCACCACGAAAGCCTCATGCGAGCTCACGCACGACCTGCCGCACCGACTCGGCGATGTGCCGGGTGTCGCGCTCGTCCATGCGCGGGTGCACGGGGAGATGCACCTGGTCGCGCAGGATGGCGGCGGCGTTCGGCTGCGGCCGGCGGTATTCGGGGAACAGCGCGTGGTCGGAGCAGTCGCTCATGTAGCCGAACGTGGTGTCGACCCCCCGCTTGCGGAGCCCCGCCATGAAGGCCTCGCGCTTCGGGTGGTGCACCACGAAGCTCATGTAGATGGGCTCGGCGCCGCGGGGGTACTCGGGCGTGACGATGCCGTCCACGTTGGCCAGGGCGTCGTCGAGCGCCCGACCGTTCCGGATGCGCGCGCCGTTCAGGGCTTCGATGCGCTCGATCTGCTTTTCGCCCACGGCAGCCTGCACCGCACGCGGCCGCGCCTTCGCAAAGCTGGTGGGAACGCCGTCGTAGCGCACCTCCGCCTCGCCGAACCGCTCGTGGAGCGGGTCCTTCCCGAAGCGGTTGCCCACTTTAATCGCGGGGTGGAGGGTCCACGGGTAGAGATACGGGTGGGTGGCGAACATCATCGCCAGCCCGGTCATGGCCTCCTTCGCCGCGCGCTCCAGAGGCCCGTGGGTGGTGGCATCCATCGCAGCGCGGCAGGACTCCGCGATCGCCGGGTCGTTCGTGGTGATCATCGCGCCGCTGAGCGTGGTGATGTTCTTGGTGAGCCCGAAGGTGTAGTAGCTGGCGTCGCCCAGATTGCCGGCGCGGACGCCGTTGTAGCGGGCCCCCGTGCTCTGCGCGCAGTCCTCGATCACCCGCACGCCGTGCTTCCGCGCGATCTCCAGGATCGGCCCCATGTCGCAGGGGGTGCCGTAGAGGTGCGTGGGCACCACGGCTCGGGTTTTGGGCGTGATCGCCGCCTCGAACGCGGCAGGATCGAGCACGTGGGTGCGCAAGCCGACATCGGCGAACACGGGCCGGATGCCAGCGGCGGCGGCCATCGAGGGGATCGCAAAGTAAGTGAGCGCCGGCACCACCACCTCGTCGCCGGCCTCAAGGCCCATCGCACGCAGAATGAGGTAGAACGCGTAGCGCGCGGAAGGGGTCATCACCGCGTACTTCGCACCGATGAAGGAGGCGAAGGTGGCCTCAAAAGCGGCGACGGCCGCCACATCATCGGGGCGGCTCAGGAGCGCGCGCACGGACACCGCCGCCTCGGCGGGGCTGAAGCTGGGGCTGAAACGAGGAATGCGGCCGAAGTACATGCGTCCTCAGAAGGTACCGGGTGCGGGGGGCAGGCTCAACGAGAAGGTGAGTTCGCCTGCGCGGCGCGTATGGCGGGACACGCACGCGAGCGAGAGCGCACGGGTTATCCGCCCGCCTATGGCCGTACTCCAAATCCTCACGGTGCCCCATCCCGTCCTGAGCAAGAAGTGCCGTGCGGTCGGGCCGGGAGAGTTCGACGCGAGCCTTGCTCGGCTGGTGAGCGACCTCGCCGAAACGATGTACGCCGCGCCGGGTGTGGGCCTCGCGGCGCCCCAGTGTGGCGACCTGCGCCGGGTGATCGTGGTCGACCCGGGCAACTGCACCGGCGAGCAGGACGAAGACGGCCGCCCCACCAACCCGCGATTCCTGGCGCTGGTGAACCCGCAGGTGATCGAAGCGAGCGCCGACAAGATGGTCTACGAAGAGGGCTGCCTGTCGGTGCCGGACTTCGAAGAGAACATCGCCCGGCCGCGGCGGGTGCACATCCGTTTCCTCGACGAGCGGGGGGTGCCCTGGCAGCGCTGGTTCGAGGACTACGACGCGATCGTGGTGCAGCACGAGATGGATCACCTCGAAGGCGTGGTGATCCTCGACCGGGTGTCGCGCCTGAAGAAGGGGCGGTACCTCGCCAAGCGGACCAAGGTGCGCGTGCGGCACGACGGGAGCCTGGAGTATTGACCCGATGCGGGTAGCCTTCTTCGGAACCCCCGCGTTCGCGGTGCCCACTCTCCGCGCCCTCCTTGTGGCCGGTCATGAGGTGGTGGCAGTGGTGGCGCAGCCCGACCGTCCTTCGGGGCGTGGCCAGCAGCTCACGGCCCCGCCCACGGTGGAGCTTGCTCGTCTCTCCGGGATTCCAGTTTTCCAGCCGACGAAGCTCCGGTCGGGCGATTTTCCGGACCAGTTGGCCGCCGTTTCGGCCGACGTCGCCGTCGTCGTGGCGTACGGAAGGATTCTCCCGCCGGCACTGCTTGCCACCCCAAGGCTGGGCTGCGTGAACGTTCACGCCTCGTTGCTGCCGCGGTGGCGGGGCGCGGCGCCCATCCAGTGGGCCGTGCTCGCGGGCGACGCAGAAACCGGCGTGTGCACGATGCAGATGGCCGAGGGCCTCGACACCGGCGACCTCCTCCTCACCGAACGTACGCCCATCGCGCCCGACGAAACGGCCGGCGATCTCTTCGACCGTCTGGCACCGCTCGGCGCTTCTCTATTGGTGCGCACGCTCGCGGATCTGCCGAAAATCGCCCCTCGGGCGCAACCCGATGTGGGCATCACCCACGCCGCGATGCTCACGCGTGAGATGGCACCGCTCGACTGGGCCCTCGCTGCCACCACGCTTCACAACCGGGTGCGCGGCCTCTCCCCCTGGCCCGGCACGACCTTTCAGCACGCGGGCCAACCCGTAAAACTGCTCACGGCGCGCCTCGCGGAGGGGGAGGGCGAGCCGGGTACGATTCTGCCCGACGGCCGAGTGGCGTGCGGGAGCGGCGCATTGGAGCTGGTGGCGGTGCAGGTGCCCGGGAAGCGTGCCGTCAGCGGAGCCGAGTTCCTCCAAGGGGCGCGGATTCGGCCGGGGGATCGGGTGGGGTGAGGGCTGCCGCTGGGCTCTCCGCCCGATCGTTCGCTCCCGCTCACCCGAGGCCGCGCGCTACACTGCGCCCGTGCTCGTCACCCTGTTCGCCTGCGTGGTGGAGGACCCCCTCCACACCCTCTTCGACCCCTCCGAGGCGGGCCCCTGGGCCGTCGGCCGCACCACCGCCACCATCGACGATGATCGAGGCGGGCAGCTCACCGTAGAGGTGTGGTACCCCGCAACGGAGGCTCCTGAGCCGGCCGCCTACGCCCCCACCATCTTCACCGGCCTCGCCGATTTCGGAGCGCCGCGGGCCGAGGGCACCTTCCCGCTCGTGGCCTTCAGCCACGGAAACAGCGGCATCCGCTGGCAGAGCTACTTCGTGACCGAGTGGCTGGCGGCGCATGGGTTCGTGGTGGTGGCGCCCGACCACCCCAACAACACCCTGTTTGACTACGAGCCCGACCTGCTCACCGAGGTGATGCAGCGGCGCCCCGGCGACATCACCCGTGCGGCTACGTGGGCGATGGCCGAGTTCGGTACGGAGGAGGAGTACCTGGTGGTCGGCCACAGCTTCGGCGCTTGGACCACGCTCGCTGTCGCCGGTGGCGAGTTCGACCCCGACTGGGTGACCACGTGGTGCGAAGCCGGCGGGGTCGGCGAGCTGTGCGGACTCATCGACGCCGGCGGCAGCCCTCCTGAGAGCCCAGACCCGCGGGTGTACGGCGGCGTGGCCATGGCCCCCTGCGGCTGGTACACCTTCGGAGAGACCGGGCTCGCCGCGGTTTCTGGCGTGGCCATCATGGGCGGGGAGCGCGACCAGATCTGCCCCATGAGCACCGAGGTGCAGCCGACCGCCGACCGATTGGGCAGCCCCACGTTCCTGCAAACCATCCCCAACGGTGGCCACTTCATCTTCTCGGTGATGTGCCAGGTGGGGCCGGTGCAGCCGGAGTGTGCCGACGAGACGTACGCCCAGCCCGAAGACGCCTGGGACAGCATCGCCCAGACCACCACCGCCTGGGCGCTGCGGCAGTGGAGCGGCGACGGCGCCTACGACGAGTGGCTCCCCTGACGGAGCGGGCTCCGGTGGATCCGGATAGCCCTCGCGCCATGAAGCCCCTTGTCGCCCCCAGCATCCTCAGCGCCGACTTCGCCCGCCTCGCCGCGGAGCTCGACTCGGTGCGTACCGCAGACTGGATCCATGTAGACGTGATGGACGGTCGGTTCGTGCCCAACCTCACGATCGGCCCGCTCATCTGCGAGGCGGCTCGCCGCTCCACCTCGCTTCCGCTCGACGTTCACCTCATGATCGTGGAGCCCGACAAGTACATCGAGGACTTCCGGAAGGCCGGCGCGGACTGGATCAGCGTGCACGCGGAGGCCTGCCCGCACCTCGATCGCAGCCTACAAGCGATCCGGCAGAGCGGCGCCAAGGCGGGCGTCGCGCTGAACCCCCACACCCACGAGAGCGTGCTCGACTACGTGCTCGAGGTCACGGACCTCGTACTGTGCATGACGGTGAATCCGGGCTTCGGGGGCCAGTCGCTCATCGAGCGGGTGTTCCCCAAGGTGGAACGCATCCGTGAGCGCATCGAGCGCCTGAAGCTCCCCACCCTCATCGAAGTGGACGGCGGCGTAAAACCCAGCAACGCCCGCCGCTTCATCGACGCAGGCGCGCACGTGCTCGTCGCGGGCTCGGCCGTGTTCGGAGCGCCGGACCGCGCCGGCGCCATCGCGGCGATCCGCGGGGCCTAAACAGGTTCGCGCCGCGGCGCGATCATGCCTTGACGAGTCAAAGCCTACGGGTGATCGGGGGTCATCCACCGGACGTTCGTCATGGCACGCAGCAGAACCGGACAAGCGATCCCCCCACATCGGCGTTCTCCGGCGGCTTGCCCGAGCCGACGCCGAGGCCCAGGCGACGTGGCTGCGCGAGCGGTTCCCTGCCTTGAAAAAGGGCCGAGGAGTGTGGCGGAGTAGTGGTCTTCGAGGACGAGGCGTCGTTCTGGGTGGACGGGACGCTGCATCAGACGTGGTCGCGGGTCGGCGTTCAGCCGCGTGTGGCAACGCGGGGCGAGCGGAAGACGGCGCATGTGTTCGGCGCGCGTCCGCCGCGAAAGAGCTGGCCTTCGGCGGGGGAGCCGGGGGGACGATCGCCGCGAGCCTCTCACAGAGCTCCAGCGGCGACAGCTCGATCGCGCCGGTGCCATCGCTCCAGCCCAACGATCGGGCTGCTCCTTTGCAAGGGGAAGAATCGGATCAAGGCGGAGTACGCACTGCGGGGGCTCCACCGACCGATCGGCGTCGCCGACTGGGAAACCCAGCTGGTGGAGAGCCTACCTGAAGACCTCGCCGCCCGCGCTTCGAGGTCCGCTACCATTTCGGACCGCAGCGAGGGGCGGCATCGGCCCGCTGTCGCCTGTCGCCGCTCGCGACGACCGGCTGGTCGGTTCAGGTTGGGTGTCCTGAGGGCGCGCTCGACGAACGCTTCGGTACGACGCAGGGAGCCGTCTCAAACGAGGAATGGCCGGAGCGGGGGCGCCGGTCGGGTCGGCGGTGTAGGCGAAGGTGGCGGTGCTGCCGGCGGCGTTGGGAAGGTAGACGGTACCGTCGTCGCCCGCGACGACTGGCTGGTCGGTTCAGGTTGGGTGTCCCGAGGGCGCGCTCGACGAACGCTTCGGCACGACGCAGGGAGCCGCCTCAAAGGCTGAGGGGAACTCGACGGCGCTCCTCGGGTCGACGCTGCGCAGAGCAATGGGGGACGCCCAGCGGAGCGGTCACGATGGCGTCGGCGCCGGGCAGGCGGTGTCCGTCACGGAGCGGAAAACCCGGTCGACCGGGCCGCTGCGGTTCCGGATCACGGTGCCCACCGATGACGTCAATGGCGGACTTGAGCGGTCGGTGGCAGGCTGGAGGGAGCGGGTCGAAAATCGGCTGCGGCGGGGCGACGTTGGGCCTTCTACCGAGCATGAACAGGAACTTCAGCGGACCCACATCAGTTCGGAGAGTACGTACATGACTGTGGCGCTGGGACCAGTGTCGAAGCTCGGGCGCGTAGAATCACCGCAACTGTAGCTGCCCCAACCCTGCCCGATGAGATCGCCACACGTGGGACAAAGCCACCGATTGATCCTGTTCCCCCAGCGAGCACCGCCGTTGTGGTCGCACAGTCCGCTGCCGAGGTAGGTGCATCCGAGACTGTCGTACAGGCTGAACCCGTAGCGATCGTAGCCGGTGCACCCCCACGCCTGAGAGGTGGCTGGTGCCCGACTGTTGTAGTACGACTCGTAGGTCGCCGCTTCGAGGAGGGTGCCGCTGCCCGAGTAGAGATCGAGAGCGCTTGTCTGCTCGCTGGAGAACGTCTCGACGATGTCTGTCGCCAAGGTGGTCGGGTCACTCGAGCGTATGTCCGTGAACGCCACCTCGTTGAAGGACTGGTACTTGGCCTCACCGGGCGACGTCAGGGACAGGTCGGTCTCGTTGTCGACACCCGCTGTGGTCCACACCGTGTGGTCGTAGGTGTAGTTGCTGTTCACCGCCTTCATCACCAGCGTCCACCCTCCCCCGTCCGTGGTCATGTCGCAATAGACTTGGTAGGGACTGCTGCCCGTGGGATCGATCCAATAGGTGCCATCGGAGGCTGAAGGACTGCCATTGAGGATGTCCAGGCAGTCGAGCCCTGCGCAGACCTCCGAGGTGCCAGCGACGCATGTCACGGAGACGGTCGTCTGCGCGACCCCGCTCTCCTCCACCCCATCCGAAGCCACCCCCTCACAAGTCCAAGTCTCGTCCCCGCCCACATCCCCCCCATCCACGACGCTCTCCGTCGCGGCGTCGGTCGCCCCCGTGTACGCCACCCCGTCCACGTCCCAGGCAAACGAATACGTCACGGCATCCCCGTCGTCGTCCGTCGAAGCGGTGACAACCGAACACGTCAAGTCGTCCCCAGCCTCGGCGTCCTCCGGGGTGATCTCGATCTCCGGCGCCGTCGGCGCCGTGTTCTCCACCGTGACGCTGCTCGACGTCTCACTGTCGGTGTCCGTCCCATCGTCGGCGGTCACCTCCACGTAGACCACCTCGTCCCGGTCGAAGTACGTCACGCCGGACAGCGAACTACCCGTCGCAACCGCAACCCCGTCGACGTACCAGGCATAGCTGAGCGAAAGCGCATCCCCGTCGGCATCGCTCGAAACCACGCTCGCCGTGAGGGTGTCGTTGGTGGCCACCGTGCTCGGCGACAGCGTGACACTGCTCACGACCGGCGCGGTGTTGCCGATGGTGACGCTCGCGGTGTCGGTGTCGCTGCCGGTCTTGCCGTCGCTGGCGGTCACGGTGCAGGCCACGACGTCCCCGGCGGCAAACGCGCTCGCGAGCGTGCTCGACGTGCTCGCGGTGGCGCTCGCTGCCGTCGTCGTACCATCCACCGTCCAGCCGAAGGACAGCGAGGTGGCGTCGTCGTCGGCGTCGGTGGCCGAGCCGGTGCAGGTGAGCGTGGAGGTGCGCGTGGCGCTGGAGGGCGAAAGCGAGACCGCCGCCACGGGCGAGCGGTTCCCCAGGGTGAGACTCGCGCTGCCGCTGTCGGTGCCGCCGTCCGCGTCGGTGCCGGTCACGGTGCAGGCGACGGTCTCGCGGGAGCCGGCGAGGGCGCTGGTGAGCGAGAGCGTGGCGCCGCTGCCGATGGAGGTGGCGTCGCTGGTGTTGGTCCAGGCGTAGGCGAGCGTGGGGCTGCCGCCGTCGGCGTCGGTGGCGGTGGCCGAACAGGTGAGCAGATCGTCGTTGTAGGCCGAGGACGGGCTGATGCTCACGGTGCCGACGACCGGCTCGGTGTTGACCACCGTTGCTGTGTCGGTGCCTGCGCCCGTGCCGCCGTCGGCGTCGGTAGCGGTGGCGGTGCAGGTGAGCACGTCGCCGGGGTCGTTGCTGGCGGTGAGCGCGATCGACGCGCCGGTCGCGCCGGTGGACCACGCGTAGCTGAGCGTGGGCGTGCCGCCGTCGGCGTCGGTCGCGGTGGCGGTGCAGACGAGGGTGTCGCCCACGCGGCCGCTGCTCGGAGAGACCGCGACGGTGGTGACGGTGGGGTCGGCGTTGTCGACGGTCGCGGTGTCGGTGCCGGTGTCGGTGTCGCCGGAGGGGTCGGTGGCGGTGGCGGTGCAGGTGAGCACGTCGCCGGGGTCGTTGCTGGCGGTCAGCGTGAGCGAGGCGCCGGTCGCGCCGGTGGACCAGCCGTAGGTGAGCGTGACGCTGTCGCCGTCGGCGTCGGTGGCGCTCGCCGAGCAGGTGAGGGTGTCGCCGACCGCACCGGATGTGGGGGAGACCGCCACGGTGGTGAGCACCGGCGCCGTGTTCTCGATGGTGACGGTGTTGGACGCGACGGCGGCCCCGGCGTCGGTGCCATCGGACGGAGTGACGCCACACGCAACATCATCTCCGGAGTCGAAGTAGGTGCCAGTGAGGGTGCGCGTGGTGGCGGCGATGGACGCGCCGTTCACCGTCCAGACGTAGCCGTAGGTGAAGGCGGTGGTGCCGTCGGCGTCGGTGGTGGCGCCGGGGGTGCAGGTGAGCGTGTCGCCCTCGGCGGCCGGGTCGGGCGAAAGCGTGACGCTCGCGAGGACCGGCGCGGTGTTGTCGACGGTCACGCTGTCAGCGAGCGCCGTGCCCGCGTCGGTGCCGTCGTCGGGGGTGACGGTGCAGGTGACGATGTCGCCCGAGGCGAAGGCGCCGGCGAGGGTGCTGCCCGTTCCCACGGTGGCCCCGCCGACGGTCCAGGCGTAGGTGCTCTGGTCGGCGTCGCCGTCGGCGTCGTCGTAGTCGGTGTAGCTGCACGTGAGCGTGCTCGCCACGGTGGGGCTCGCGGGGCTCACGGTCACCGATGCGATCGAGGGCTCGCTGTTCTCGATGGTGACGGTGTTCGAGGTGCGGGTGGCGCCGTCGTCGGTGCCGTCGGTGGGGGTGGCGGTGCAGGTGATGGTGTCGCCCCGGTCGAAGTAGCCGTCTTCGAGGGTGGCGCTGTCGTAGCCGAGGGGGGAGCCCGACACGGTCCAGTCGTAGGTGAGGCCCACGGCGTCGCCGTCGGCGTCGGCGGTGGCGCCGGCGGTGCAGGTGAGGGTGTCGCCCTCCCAGGCCGGGTCGGGCGAGAGCGAGAGCGTGGCGAGCGTGGGGGCGGTGTTCTCGATGGTGACGGTGGCCGAGCCGGCCGCGCTGGTGGCGAGGCCGTCCGTGGCGGTCACACTCACCGACCACACCTCGCCGCGGGTGGTGGCACTTGCCGGGAGCGCAGCGCTCACGCTCGCGGCGGAGAGCACGGAGTCGACCGACCAGGCGTAGGCGTAGGTGAGGGCGGCGCCCTCCGGGTCGACCGACACAACGTCGAGGTTCGCGCGGAGATCGTCGTCGGTGGCCGCGGGGTCGGGCGTCAGGGAGACGGAGGGCGCGGAAGGGATGCCGTTGATGGTGAAGCTGCCCAGGGCCGAGGCGTAGAAGCCGTCGCTGTCCGTAACGGTCACCGTCAGCTCGTGAGCGCCGACGGAGAGCCCCGAGTCGCGGAACTGCGAAACGCCGGAGCTGTCGGGCGCGCCCTCCCGGAGAACGCCGTCGAGGCTGCTCTCCCAGCGCACCACGAGATCGCTCGCGCGGTCCTCGCCGTCGGCCACCGTGGCCGTGAAGGTCAGCGATTCCCCGTCGTTCACCACCTCGCCGTCCACGGGCTCGGCCAGCGCAATCGTGGGCGGCGACCCGACGGTGTAGAGTACCTCCGCGCTGCACGTCGCTCCGATCTCGTCGACCACCTGCATCGTCACTACGTGGGTGTTGACCGACAGACCCTCGTACGGGAGGGTGACGCCCCCGCCACTCGTCGGCGCGCTGGTCCCGAAGGCGCCGTCCTTGTCGCTCTGCCAGGTCACGTCCAGCCAGTCCGCCGCCACGTCAACGTCGGCCACCGTCCCCCGAAAGGTCACCAGCTCCCCTTCCTCGCCGGAGCCTCCGTCCGCCGGCGCGGTGATCGCGCACGTCGGCGCCGAGTTCGGCGCGCCCACCTCGATCGTCACCGACTCCACCGCCTCGTTCCCCGCGCTGTCGAGCGCATGGAGCTCGATCGCGTGCTCGCCCTCGGTGAGCGTGCCGTAGCCGAGCACCTCGCCGGAGAGCGTCGGGGTGGCTTCCACGTCCAGCGCCCCGTCCACGTTCGACTCCCACCACACCGTGAGCGTGTCCGCCGCGTCCTCCGCGTCGCCCACCACGCCCTGAAACGTGATCAACTGGTCGGAGTAGTAGATGTCGCCCGCCACCGGCGACACGATGCTTGCCTCCGGCGCGCTGTTCGGCAACACCACGAGCGCCGCCCGCGCCACCGCCACCGCGCCCTCCGGGTCGCGCACCTCGAGCCGCACCTCCGCGTCCGCCGCAGGCGCCACCGTGTCGCAGGCCGTCGTGCCGTCGCTCGCCGGGTCGGCCGCCGCGCACACCTCCGCGTCGCTCACGAACCACGTGACCGACAGCTCCGCCATCCCATCGTTCGGATCGCTCACCGCCCCCCGCAACGACAGCAGCGTGCCCGCCAGCACCTCCGCGCCATCCGACGGCGTCGTGATCGTCGCTGCCGGGTCGCTGTTGAACTTGGTGAGGCTGGTGTCGGGGCCGCAGGCGCCGAGGAACAGGGACAGCAGCAGCGAGGGGCGGAGGGTCATGGTGCGCTCACGATGAATCGTCGGCAGAGAAGTGCAGCGACGGACTGCCAATGAATCACGAGGCGGCGCGAAAGGCAAGCGCGCGAACGAGCGGGGTAGCCGGCGTTGGCCGACCCGAGGGGGGGCTGAACCGTCCACCAACTCTACCAAACCGCCCGCGTCCGCGCGGCGGACACGATGGTCGTCGCGGATCCGGGAGCGGACCTCGACGTCCGCGGCGCCGACGACGACGTGATGATCAGGGGCTACCGGCCAGGGCGACGGCGCGGACGCGGATGGCCTCGACGTGCGAGAGGAGGTAGGCGCCCGGACAGAGGGTGGAAGCGACGGCGCGGTGGGGTGGCGATACGCAGCATGAACGGCGCGGCGGGAAGGCACACCCCGTCACCGTAGCCCCCCACGGGCGGGCTCGGCAAGCGCTCTCCATCGAGGGCGTCTGGTCGTGGTGGTTCGCCTCCGTCTTCAGCGGGCACACCTTCCACGTTTTCCTTCAGCGGTTGGTGGAGCAGTACGCAGGGCGGAAGGTGTTCCTGGTGGTGGACAACGGCCCCTGTCATTGGCTGGATGAGGAGGGAAAACGCTGGCTCGGCGAAAATGGCGACTTGGTCGAGATCCACCGACTCCCGCCGTACTCACCGGAGTTCAACCCGGCCCTCGGCCAGGTTGAGCACCCCAGAATCCGCTGCCCGCAGGAGCTGATCCCGCAGGTGAGGGCGCCCAGGCGCGATGCGGAGCGTGGGGCACGCTCTCGCCACCTCCAGTGCGAGCTTGTAGACATCGAGGTTCTCGTGGTCGAACCGGTACTCCATTGCAGCCTCCAGAGGCGACGGGCAACGTCGCGCACCGAAGGTCGAACCCCGAAAGCTCGATCGTCGAGAGTCGATTGCCGAGCCTCGAAACTCGGCTATCGAGCCTCGAGAGCCGGAAGTCGAGATCGCATGTTCGAGCGTCGGTCGCCGCCATGGCTACGAAGCGGCGCGAACCTGTTTAGTCCAGCGAGGCCGAATCCGGAGACATCCCGAGCAACTTCAGCTCGCGCTCCAGCGTTTCGGGGAGGAGGGCGCCCGCCTTCACGAGCAACTCACCGATTCGGGGGGTGAGCCGCCGCTGCTCTTGGAGGAGCTCGTCCACCTGCCGGCCCACCAGCAGACCGAGCCGCTCGGCCACCTCACCAAAAGGCTCGTTCCTCATTCGCTGATCGTCGAGGATGGTGAGGACGTTCGCAACGGAGAGCAGGCGCATTCGAATCGCCACCTGGCCGATGCGCGGGCGCAGCGACTCCTGCTGGTCGAGCGCCACCATCAACTGCTCGGGAGTCACGCAGCCGCAACGGAGCAGGTGGATTCCTAAATAGGACCGCAAAAGACCTCCCTCGGACAGAGTATCGGGTACCCTCGCACATGACCAGCCGCCGCGATCTCCTCGCCTCCGCCGCAGCGCTCGGCGCAGCGTGCTCCGCCGAATCCCGCGAGAGCGCGAGTGCGCCCGGAGGTGAACTGGTGCACCCCCAGACCCTCGACCTCCCCTCCCCCATCACGGCGAACGAGGACTTCTACGTGGTCGCCGTCTCGCGGTGGAAGCCCGACGACGCCTTTCTGGCCAGCTACACGCTCACCCTCGCCGATGCCGACGGTGGCGAGGTCGTGCTCACCCTCGACGAGATTCGGGGGATCGGAGGTGCCCTTCAGGAGCGCACCCTTTCCTGCATCGGCAGCTCCACGGTGCGCGCCACCGGGAACGCGGAGTGGACCGCCATCAGCTTGCGAGCGTTGCTCGCCGCGGTGGGGTTCGCTCCCGCCGACGACCTGGGCGCCATCCGGATCACCGCGGGCGACGGCTACGTCACCGACCTCCCCCGGTCCGACCTCGACCGCGGGCTGGCGCTTGCCTACGAGATGAACGGCGAACCCCTCCCCGCAGAACACGGCGCGCCGCTCAGAGCGCTCGTACCCGGCCGTTACGGCATGAAGAACCCCAAGTGGATCACGCGGATCGACTTCGTGCCCGACATCGAGCCCGGTTTCTGGGAGAGCCGCGGCTGGAGCCAGGAGGCGGAGTACCTCGTGGCCAGCTGGTTTTACAGCCCCGCCAGCGGTGCGGTCGTATCGCTACAAACCGGGGCCTGGATCACGGGCATCGCCTTCGCGGGAGAGCGCGGCATCGTGCGGGTGGAGGTGAGCGGCGACAACGGTGCCACCTGGCAAGACGCGGAGATCGTGTACCCGGGCGGCCCCGGAGTGTGGACCACCTGGAAGTTCCACTACCTGCCGCGCCTCGCGGGCGACTTCGACCTGCGCGTGCGGGCCACCGACGGCGAGGGCACCGTGCAACGGCAGGTAGAGGACTACGACGTAGACCTCGACGGGCTCGAGGCCTGGGACTACCTCCGCATCACAGTGGAGTAGGCGCTCTCGGCGCCCACCCCCACGGCTCGCTCAGCCCAGCTTCTTCCGCAGCTCGGCATCGAGGGCTTCGAGGAACCCTTCGGTCGTGAGGTACGGGTGGTTGCGGTCGATGAGGATCGCGAGGTCCTTGGTCATCCGACCGCTCTCCACGGTCTCGACGCAGACCTGCTCGAGGGCCTCCGCAAAGGCCTCCACGTCGGGCGTGTTGTCGAACTTCCCACGGTACTTGAGCCCCTGAGTCCACGCGAAGATCGACGCGATGGGGTTCGTGGAGGTCGGGCGACCCTTCTGGTGTTCGCGGAAGTGCCGCGTGACCGTGCCGTGCGCGGCTTCCGCCTCGATGGTGTTGCCGTCGGGCGTCATCAACACGCTGGTCATCAGGCCGAGGCTGCCGAAGCCCTGGGCCACACTGTCGCTCTGCACGTCGCCGTCGTAGTTCTTGCAGGCCCACACAAAACCGCCGTCCCACTTCAGGGCGCTGGCCACCATGTCGTCGATCAGGCGGTGCTCGTACACGATGCCCTTCGCCGCAAACGCCGACGCGAACTCGCTGTCGTACACCTGCTGGAACAGGTCCTTGAACCGCCCGTCATAGCGCTTGAGGATGGTGTTCTTGGTGGAGAGGTACACCGGCCACCCGCGGTTGAGGCCGTAGGTGAGGCTCGCGCGCGCAAACCCGACGATCGACTCGTCGAGGTTGTACATGCCCATCGCCACGCCGCTCTCCTTGAAATCGTAGACCTTGTGCGAGATGGGAGCGCCGCCGTCGGCCGGGGTGAAGGTCATGGTGAGGGTGCCGGCGCCGGGCACAAGGAAGTCGGTGGCGCGGTACTGGTCGCCGAACGCGTGGCGGCCCACCACGATGGGGCGCGTCCAGCCCGGGATGAGTCGGGGCACGTTCTTGCAGACGATGGGCTCGCGGAAGATGGTGCCGCCGAGGATGTTGCGGATGGTGCCGTTCGGGCTCTTCCACATCTCCTTCAGGTTGAACTCCGTCACCCGCGCCTCGTCGGGGGTGATGGTGGCGCACTTCACGGCCACACCGAACTCGCGGGTGGCGTTCGCCGAATCCACGGTGACCCGATCGTTCGTTTCGTCGCGGTACTCGATGCCGAGGTCGTAGTAGCGCAGGTCTACGTCGAGGTAGGGCAGGATGAGCTTGTTCTTGATGAACGCCCAGATGACCCGCGTCATCTCGTCGCCGTCCATCTCAACAACAGGGGTCTTTACCTTGATCTTGGCCATCAGCTTCCTCGGGTGGAGAGTGGCCGCGCGCCTATCCCGGAAATGAATGCCGCGAGGTGCTGACCGGTGAGCGTAGACCGCTCTTCTACAAGCCGCGCAGGAGTCCCCTCGAACACGATCCGCCCCCCCTCCTGGCCGGCTCCCGGTCCCAGATCCACGATCCAATCGGCATGGGCCATCACGGCCAGATGGTGCTCGATGACGAGGACGGACTTGCCGGCGTCGACGAGCCGGTCGAGGAGGGCGAGCAGCTGCTGGAGGTCGGCCAGATGCAGGCCGGTGGTGGGCTCGTCGAGCACGTACACCCCGCCCTCGGAGCCAAGCTGCGCCGCCAATTTGAGTCGTTGGCGTTCGCCGCCGGAGAGCGTGGTGAGCGGTTGACCGAGCCGCACGTAGCCGAGGCCCACGTCCGACAGCCGCTGCAAGATGCTCAGGGCAGCGGGATTGCGGGCCTCTCCGCCAGCAAAGAACGCCAGCGCCTCGCTCACGGCGAGGTCGAGAACGTCTGCGATGTTCAGCCCCCCCAGCCGGTAGTCCAACACCGACGGTTGGAAGCGCCGCCCCGCGCAGTCTTCGCAGAGCGTGGAGACCCCCGCCAGCATCCCGAGGTCGGTGTAGATCACGCCGGCGCCGTTGCAGGCGGGGCACGCACCCTCGGAGTTGGCGCTGAACAGCGCGGGCTTCACGCCGTTGGCCTTGGCGAAGGCCTTGCGGATCGGCTCGAGGAGGTCGGTGAAGGTGGCGGGATTGCTGCGCCGCGAGCCGCGGATCGGCGTCTGGTCCACCGCGACCACGTCCTTCCGAACGCTCACCGACCCATGAATCAACGAGCTCTTCCCCGAGCCCGCCACGCCCGTGACCACGACCAGCACTCCAAGGGGAATGTCGACGTCCACGGCGCGAAGGTTGTGACGAACGGCACCCCGCACTTGCAGCACTCCCGTGGGTTTGCGCACCACCGGCTTCAGTTGGGCGCGGTCTTGCAGATGGCGGCCCGTCAACGTTCCGCTCTCGCGAAGCCCGGCAACCGTGCCCGTGAACACCACCTCCCCGCCCGAGGTGCCGGCGCCGGGGCCGAGGTCGACGATGTGGTCGGCGATCGCGATGGTGTCGGGCTTGTGTTCCACCACCAGTACGGTGTTGCCCTTGTCGCGGAGGCGCAGGAGCAGCTCGTTCATGCGCTGGATGTCGTGGGGGTGCAGGCCGATGGTCGGCTCGTCGAACAGGTAGGTCACATCGGTCAACGACGACCCGAGGTGGCGAATCATCTTGGTGCGCTGGGCTTCGCCGCCGGAGAGCGTGCCGGTCGGCCGGTCGAGGCTGAGGTAGCCGAGCCCGATCTCCACGAACGAATCGAGGGTGTCGCGCAAGGTGGCCACGAGCGGCGCCACCCCAGGCTCCTCTACCTGCCGCAGCCACGCCGCCAACGCGTTGATCTGCATCGAACAGGCTTCGGCGATGTGGATGCCCGCGATCTTCGAGGAACGGGCGGCGTCGTTGAGGCGGGTGCCGCCACAGTCGGGACACGCCGTGAACGTGGCGGCGCGCTCCACGAAGGCCCGCAGATGCGGCTGCAGCGACTCGAGGTCCTTCGACAGGATCGACTTCTGGATGGTCGGAATGAGCCCCGCATAGGTGAGGTTGATCCCATCCACCTTGATCTTGGTGGCCTCCTTGTGCAGCAGGTCGTGCAGCTCGCGCTTGCTGAACTCGCGAATGGGCTTGTCAGGGTCGAAGAAGCCGCAGCCCCGGAAAATCCGGCCGTACCAGCCCTCCATGCTGTAGCCGGGGATCGAGAGCGCGCCCCCGTTGAGCGAGAGCGTGTCGTCGTAGAGCGCCGTGAGGTCGATGTCGCTCACCGAGCCCATGCCCTCGCAGCGCGGACACATCCCGCCCGCGACCACGAACTCCCGCCGCTCTGCCTTCGCGCCGGCCTTGTCGACCGTGACCGACCCCACCCCACGCACCGACGGAACGTTGAACGAGAACGCATTCGACGTGCCGACGTAGGGTTTGCCGAGGCGGCTGAACAGGAGGCGAAGCATCGCATTCGCGTCGGTAGCGGTGCCGACCGTCGAACGGGGGTTGGCCCCCATCCGTTCCTGGTCCACGAGGATCGCGGTGGTGAGGCCCTCAAGGAGGTCCACCTCCGGACGCGCCAGCGTGGGCATGAACCCCTGCAGAAAGGTGCTGTACGTGGCGTTGATGAGTCGCTGCGACTCGGCTGCGATCGTGCCGAAGACGAGCGACGACTTGCCCGAGCCCGACACCCCCGTGAACACGGTGAGCCGGCGCTTGGGAATGTCGACGCTCACGTCCTTCAGGTTGTTGACGCGCGCGCCCCGAACTCGGATGACGTCGTGGCGGTCGGCTTGGTGAGGGGTGGGCATGGCGGCCATCAGGGCACCGACACCGACAGGTTGTCAAGTGGCGACCAAAGTCGGGGGAGATGGGCCATCTGGGGTGACCTTGGTCGCGTGGAGAGGCCGCACTTCCTCCCGCCTCACTCCGCGGCGGGGAACTCAAACAGGACGGGCACGGTTGCTACGTGGCACTGGTCTTCCGCCCATTCCACTACGACCGACTGCGACTGCTCCGTAAGCCCATCGGCGGAGGCGTAGACGGTGAACTCGCCTGCGTCGTCGCTGCCGCACACCCAGTCGGCCCCGCTGCCGCTACAGTCCTCCCGCTCCTCGCTCCCCGCGGCCTGCCACGACACGACCGGGTTCTCCAAGAGCGCGTCGGACAAGCTCGTGAGCGTGACGGCCACGCTCGGCAGGGGCTGAACTGTGCAGTCCCACGCGACCATGACGATCTCCACCTCGGCGCTGTTCACGTGGCAGGCACCGTCGTACACCGTGAGCTGGGAGGTGAGGTCGTAATAGCCCCACAAGGTGGCGGAGAGCACGAAGACGCCGAGCTCTTCGCTGCCGCACTCAAAGGCGGCACCCTCGGTAAAGGTACACTCCTGCGGTTCCCCACCGTCGATCGTGTAGGTGATCAGTGTGCTGGGGAGGTCGGCGCCCGACTCGTCGACGACGGTGCCGATAACGGACGGGGCGAGACCGTCGTCGCACATCGCCTCCTGACTGCCGCAGCCGGGTGACGCGGTGAGGAGCACGAGAAACAGGAGCGGGTGACGCATCGGTGCCGTCTAAGCGCGTGGGCGTCGGCGCGCACGGGCCGCGCGCCACCGCACAACGGCGTCGAAGACCCGCAGGTACAGCGGCGTGGGGCTGGCCTCGTGCTTTTCGAGGACGGCATCCACGATGTAGGGCACGTACATGCTGCGGCGAAGCGACCCCCAGCCCTGGACCGGGTTGGCATCGACCCGGTGCCACATGCGGCCGTCGTGCACGGTGAGGTCGCCCGGCCACGTTTCGACGGCAAGTTCGTGCCGGTCGGCCGCCTGGCTCACGAACTGCAGCTTGCGGAACAGCGTGCCCCACACGCCCTGCGTGTGGGTGCCGGGCAACAGGCGCAGCCCGCCGTCCTGAGGGCGCACCCGGTCGTAGTGCAGGCCGACGTTGAGCATGGGGCCGGGCACTTTGAAGGTGTAGAAAACGTCCCGGAGCGAGTCGGTGTGCCAGCCGAGGTTGGGCCGCAGGCTGTTGGGCGCGTTGACGTACCGGTTGAACACCACTCCGTCCTTCTCCCGCTCGCCGATGCGGGCGTCGGCGCCGACGAGGCGGCGCACCGGCTCGAACCGTTCGTCGTGAACGAACTGGCTGAGCCAGGGGCTGTACTGGCTGGAAAAGCCCATGCGGTAGAGGTACTCGTTGCCGTCGGGATCGGGTCCGAACCACAGCGGGACTCCGTTCACCGACTGCCGACCCGCCCCAAGCAGCTCGGCCTCCACGCGGTCGATTTCAGCGAGGGCGGTGTTCACCTCTTCGGGCGAGGCCACCCGGTCGAACACCAGAAAGCCGTGCAGAGTAAGGAAGGCCTGTTGCAACGGCGTGATCTCGCCCTGGAGGCGGAAGCGGGTGCCCAAGGGGAGCTCGCGAACCTCGACCGCGGCTGTTTCGTCGAGCGGCGGCGGCGGGGGCGACCCGGAGAAGTCGGGAGGGTGCCGGGGCATCGGGACGCCGGAAACGACCGCGGCGGGGCTACTCACCCACGTTCTCCTCAGCCGTCGGGAACGCCGCACCCGTAGCCAGCGTGCAGGGGCTGTACTCGCCCACACTCCTGTCGAGGGTGCGGTGGTCGGCGTAGGAGGTGCCGGAGAGCTCGGGGTCGAGCACGAGGCTGGCGGCTGCGGAGCTGGCCCCGTACGAAACGTCGAGGAGTGCCGCGCCGTCGGCATCGACGAGGCGCACGGTATCGCCGCCGGAGTTCAGGGCGAGCCCCTTCGGCTCGGCGCCATCGTCGTTGTACACGGCAAGCACTACGCACCGCTGCACGCTCAGCCACGGGGTACCCCCGCCGAACAGCACGGTCGCATCGCCGGGGAGGAGCGAGCCCGCGCCGAAACGGTGCCGGGCAGAAGAAACGTCACCCACCCAGAGCTCGGTGCCGTAGAGGTCGATCGCGTAGGCCGAGGCGTTCACCAGCTCCACGAACTGTTCGTCCAGCCGCACCGACTCGCCATCGCCGTTCACGTCCGCGCCCTCGGGCACCGCGACGAGCAGTTCGTTGAGCACCAGATCGCCGGGCTCGAGCGCGGCCACGGCCTCCACCGTGATCTCCGCCTCCGCCCTGAGCCCCTCCGCCTCACAGGTGGCCGTAGTCGTGCCCACGCCGAGTCCGTGCACCTCACCTGCGCCGCTGATCACCGCCACGCCGTAGTCCGAGTGGGTCCACGCGCACAACTCGGTGACATCCGACGAGAACCCGTCCGTCCACGCGGCCGTCGCCACGAGCGTTCCGCTGTCGCGCGTCGTGGGGAGCAGCACCTCGGAGGGCTCTACGACGATCACTTCGATGGAGCCGTGGCCTGACAATCCGACCGGGCCTCTGTCCTCGGCGGTTTCCGTGCCCGCCAGGTCGGACTCGGAGCAGCCCGCAAGGAGGAGGGGGAACGACCAGAACGGAAGGGGCATCCCCGTTGGGATATCACAGGAGGGCGGTTTGTGTCTCCGTGTGGCGAAGGGGGGAAAGGCGTGAGTGTACCGTGTCCCGGGGCGAGCGTGGGTCAGCCTTGGATGACGCCTTCGCGGCCGCAGAGGAGGTTGGCGGGGACCGCACGTTCGATCTGCTTGGGGTAGGCGAGCTTCAGGTTCGCCATGATCTCGATGAACTCCTCCCGCGACTTTCCGCCCCCGAGACGCAGGTTCATCGCGGTCTCCTCCTTGACGGTCGAGATCGTGCGGCCCTTGTAATCGTGGCCGGGGTACACCAGCGTGTCGGCCGGCAGGCTCAGTATCTGCTGGTGAACGCTGTCGTAGAGCCGGCCCGAGTCGCCCCCCTGAAAGTCGGTCCGGCCACAGCCACCGATGAGCAGTGCGTCGCCCGTGAACACCCGATCGGCGGCGACGTAGGCCACGCACCCGTTGGTGTGGCCCGGCGTCGCGCGTACCTCGAGGTCGATCGAGCCTACGCGGATGTGGTCGCCATGCTTGACCGACACATCCGCGCACGCGGCGCCCCCGTCCTGATGGACGACGGTCCTGCTCCCGAAACGCTCGCGTAGCGCGGCCCCCGCCGTGACGTGGTCGGCGTGCACGTGCGTTTCCAACGTGTACTCCAAACGTAGCCCCAACTCCGTGAGCAGCTTCGTGTAGGTCTCCACCTCCTCCACCACGGGGTCGATCAAGACTGCGCCGCGCGAGCCGGCATCCGCCAACAGGTAGGTGTAGGTGGAAGAGACGGGGTCGAAGAGTTGGCGGAAGATCATGGGAGACTCCGAATTAGTGCAAAAAGGAAAGCGACGCCTACAGCGGCGGCCCCGTTCGTCCCTGCACTCCGCGCAGAGGGTTGTAGCGCGACGACTCCCACACCGAGAATCCCGCCATGGCCGCGAGCATCGCGCCGGTGAACAGCAGCGTGGGCGAAGCCCCAGCGACCGCCGTCGTGAGCGCCGGGCCGGGGCAGTACCCGCCAAGGCCCCAGCCCGCTCCGAAGAGCACGGCGCCGCCGAGGAGCCGCAGATCAACGTCGCGGCGGGTCGGCAGGCTCCAACCCTCGCCGCAGACAGGCTTCGCTAAGCGCGGAACGAGGCGGTAGGCGAGGAAGTGAACGCCGATGGCGCCGCCCATCACGAACGCCAAAGACGGGTCCCAGCTCCCGAGTACGTCGAGGAAGTTGACCACCTTCGCCGGCTGGGTCATGCCGGAGAGCAAGAGCCCCACGCCGAAGACGACGCCGACCCCGAGGGAGATCAGGAGGCTCCTCACGACGCGTCCCCGCTCAGCCGCCCGACCACCACGGCGACGACGACGCCCACGCCCATGAACGTCACCACGCTGGCGAGCGAACGTGGGCTCAACCGGGAGAGCCCGCAAACCCCGTGGCCGCTGGTGCAGCCGCTTCCGAGCCGCGTGCCGACGCCGACGAGCAGACCGGCGACGATGACCATCCAGGGCGCGCGGTCGGTCTCGACGGCAAGGCTCCAGGGCGCGAGGAGCGCGCCGCCGATCCCGGCGAGTACGAGCCCCGCGAGGAAGGCGAAACGCCACCCGATGTCGCCCGCCTTCGGGGTGAAGAGCCCACC
>CANKOI010000079.1 GCA_947484175.1 Deltaproteobacteria bacterium | reverse complement strand
GTGGACGAAGCGATCGACCACCTCAGCTACGCCGCTCGCACGCTGCGGCAGGTCGGCAACACGGTGGGCGAGATCGCGATGCTGCAGGCCCTCGCGGAGGCTGCCGATCGGGCCGGAAAGACCGATGCGGCGCTGGCCGCCGCCACGGAGCTGGTCGCGGCAGCCACCCGCACGGGCGACCGCGAAGCCGAGGCGGGGGCCTGGTTCATGCTCGCCACCCGCGCTGCCGGCGCCGCGGATCTCGACCTCGCCGCTCGATCGTTCCGGACGGCAAACGAGATTCAAGAAGTGATCGGCCTCACGCACGAGGCGGCCGTCAGTCAGGGCATGCTCGGGCAGGTGCTGGTCGCACGGGGCGATGTCGCCGAAGGGAAGGCCGCGCTGGAGGCCAGCCTCGTGCGGCTGGTCGCCCTCGAGAGCGAGGCCGCCGACACCGTGCGAGAGGTGCTGGCGGAGCTGCCCTGATGCGCCCCGCGCTGGTCACGGCGGGCGCCACCCGCAACCCGGTGGACGCGATCCGCTACCTCAGCGCCCACGCAACCGGCACCACCGGTGTGCGGCTCGCCGCGGCGCTCGCCGCCCGCTTCGACACTCGCCTCCTTGGCAGCGCGGAAGCCTGCCTCCGGGCACGCTTACAGGCGCCCGAGGTCGAGGCGATCGAGTACGTCGGCACGCGCGATCTGATGGCCCAGATGGAACGAGCGCTGCGAGCGCGGCCGGGCGGCATCCTCGTGCACAGCGCCGCGGTGGGCGACTACGAAATGGCCTCCCAAACCACCAAGATTCCCAGCGGACAACCGGAGTTGCTCCTCCGACTCACTCCCGGCCCAAAAATCGTAGACCACGTTCGTTCGTGGGACCCCACCGTGTTTCTCGTAAGCTTCAAAGCGGGGAGTCCCGAGTGGGGCCAGGATCGGCTGGAAGAGGTCGCCCGCGCCCAGCTGGTGCGCACCCGGAGCGACCTCGTCTTTGCCAATCGCATCGGCGCGCTCGACAGCACGTGCCTACTGCTCACCCCGTCGGAGACCGTTGGGTTCCGATCACGCGAGGATGCCCTGTTGGCGCTGTTGGAGCGGCTCGCCGCGCTCACCCCCGAATGATGCCCGCCTTCGCCAGGTGAGCCAGAATCTGCATCGCGCACTCGTCGACCGAACCCTCGCCGGTGCGAATCACCAGCTCGGGCGATGTGGGCTCTTCGTAGGGCGCGCTGATGCCGGTGAACTCCGGGATCTGCCCGGCGCGAGCCTTCTTGTAGAGGCCCTTCGGGTCGCGCTCCTCGCACAGCGCGAGGTCGGCGTGTACGAAGGCTTCGAAGAAGGTGCCCTCGGGCATCATCGCACGCACGCTGTCGCGATCGGCGCGGTAGGGCGAGATGAACGCGGTGAGGGTGACGACGCAGCCATCGGCGAAGAGTTTGGCCACCTCGCCGATGCGCCGGATGTTCTCCGTGCGGTCGGCCGGAGAGAAGCCGAGGTCTTTGTTGAGACCGAAACGGATGTTGTCGCCATCGAGCACATAGGCGCTATGGCCACGTTCGAGCAGCAGTTGTTCGGCTCGGCGGGCGATCGTGCTTTTGCCCGAGGCGCTCAGCCCCGTGAGCCACACCACAGCGCCGCGCTGGCCTACGGCCGCCGTGCGCTCCTCCGGGGTAACGATGGCGCCGTGCCAGGTGATGTTCGCGCTCTTGGGTTCCGACAAGGGGGGCTCCTGAAAGGGTCGGGGGCCTAACCCGAACCGCGCGCGGAACGCCATGCTGCGATAGCTCCGCGACGTGTTCCGCCGGGTCCTACTCCTCCTCCTCGCGGCCGCCGTCGGCGCCGGCCTCGCGTACGCAGCAGCGCCCGCCGGGATCGGCGACGCGGGCGCCTGGGTCTTCGAAGGGGGCACCCTCGCCGCCGCCGCCGCCGAATCCCTCGCCGTGCAGCTCGGCGACGCCCGCGCCCTGCGCGCGCTCTCCCTCGCTGGCGTGGGGCTCTCGGCGGCGCTATTGGCGGCGGCGCTACGCAATGCGGCTCCCGACCGCCCGCTCCGCGCCGCGGGCGTGGGCCTTTGCGCACTTCTCGCCGCGCCGGTGATCACCGGCGCCCAGAGCGCCTCCCCCGACTCCGCCTGCCTCGGCGCCGCCGCGCTCGCGCTGCTCGCTTGGCGAGATCGCCCGCTGCTCGCCGCGGGGATCACCGCGGCGGTCGGGGCCTGGTCGGCCCCGACGGGGGCCGCCCTCGCGGTGGCAGGCGCCTTCCAATGCGGCTCCCTCGCGCCGCTCCTGCTGGCGTTCCTCCTCGCGGGGCTCGGTCGCAGCGGGCCCGTCGACGTCACGGGTCTCGACAACTTCGTGTGGGTGCGCACCCCCTCCGTCCCTGCCACCGGGGTGGCCGTGCTCGCTGCGGCCCTCCTGATCCCGGCAGCTCCCCGCCTGCGCCGCGCCGCCCTTGGCGCGGCCGTGCTCGCGTTCGGGCCGGTGTTGTCAGTCAACGGTGCCGCCATCCCCCTGCCGGCCGCGCTGCTCGCCATCCTCGGCGCTTCCGGTGGCTGGAGTGGCGCCGGTGTCGTGGCGGTGGCTGCGCTTGCGCTCGCGGCGGTCGCCTCCCCCGCCGCGGCCCGGCATCCCACCCCGAGAGTCGTCGTCGCGCTCACGCTCCTGGGGCTGGAGGGGTTGGCTCTCGCATCGCGCCCGCTGGTTCCTTACCCCTCCTCGAATCCAGCGGTGGTGCGATCGCTGGCCGAGAGGCGCGGGGGGGTGCTCGTCCTGCCGGCGGCGCGGCTCGGAGAGCGGCAACCGCGCCGCGCCGCGCTGTGGCGCCGGCTCGCCGAGCGATTCCATCGGCCGCTGTACCGTCAGGGAGAGCCGCTGACGCACGCCGACCCCGTGCTTGGCGCTACCGGTGTGGTGGCGCTCTTCGCCGCCACCGAGCCCGAACAGGGATGGGTGCTCCCCTCCCACGACGACTCCGACGTGCTGCGAACGCTGGGGATCACCGAGCTGGTCCTCGACCGGCGGGCGTGTACCGCCGACGACCTGGCCCGCATCGACCCGGTGATGGCACGTCTCCTCGGCGCTCCCCAACGGGACATCGGCGCCGACGTCGACCTCTGGCGCGTGGATCCACACGGAAAACGCTCCTTCCCCACACCTCCTTACCTGCGGCGTGCGGGCGACTCCGGCACCTTCGGCTGGCAAACGCTCGAGCAGTTCCTTGCCGTCCCTGCCGGCCCCGCGAGCCCCGGATCCAACTCCGCACCCTCGCCGGGTTAGGGCCGACGCATGAACGATGAAGCAGCAAGGCTGGCGCAGATCGACCACGTGGCCGCCCGCCTAACAGAGGCCTTTGGCGCCCCGGCCGACGTGGCGATCGTGCTCGGAAGCGGGCTGGGCGACGTTACCCGGCGGGTGCTCGATCCGGTCTCGGTGGAAGCAACTGCGCTCGGTCTCCCCGGCAGCGGGGTGGGCGGCCACGCGGGGAAGGTGACCAGCGGACGCCTCGGAGGGCGGAAGGTACTGGTGTTTCAGGGCCGTGCGCACCTCTACGAGGGCCACAATCTCGACACCGTCGTGCTCGCAACGAGGGCCGCGGCCAGATGGGGAACACGCGGGCTGTTGCTCACCAGCGCGGTGGGTGGAGTCGACCCTGCGCTCGGCCCCGGAAGCGTGATGGTGGTGGCCGACCACATCAATCTCTCTGGCGGCAACCCCCTGCGAGGCGGCAACCTCGATGCGCTCGGCGTCCGCTTTCCCGATCTCACCCACCTGTACTCCCCGCGGCTGCGCGCCGTGGCCCAGTCGGCGAGTCCCGAGCCCTTGCCGGAAGGGGTGTACTGCGCGATGCCCGGGCCCAGCTACGAAACCCCCGCCGAGATCAGGATGTTGCAGGGGCTCGGCGCCAACGTGGTGGGGATGAGCCTTGTGCACGAAGCGATCGCCGCCCGCCACGCAGGGATGGAGGTGCTCGCATTCGCGGTGGTCTCCAACGCGGCGGCCGGCCTCGGCGCCGCGGAGCTCACCCACGCCGAGGTGACCGAAGCCTGCCGACAAGCGGCCGGCCGGTTGGGGGCCCTGCTCGTGCGCGTGGTGGAGCAGTGGTAAGCGATGAGGAGCTGATCGCGGCGGCGGCCGCGGTCCGACTGAACGGCTACGCGCCCTACAGCGGCTTTCTGGTCGGGGCCGCGGTGCTCACCGACACCGGCAAGGTGTACGTGGGCTGCAACGTGGAGAACGCCAGCTACCCGCTCACAGTGTGCGCCGAGCGTACGGCCATCGGCAGCGCGGTGTCGGCCGGGGAGAAACGAATCGTCCGAGTGGCCGTCATCACCGACACGAACCCGCCCGCTTCGCCGTGCGGAGCCTGTCGTCAGGTGATCTACGAGATGGGAAAAGACGCCGTCGTCCTCGTGGCGAGCGTGGCCGGGCACCGCCACGACACCACCATCGGAGAGCTTTTGCCCGAGGGGTTCGACGGCAGCGTGCTGCGCCGGGGCTGATTCGGACGGGCCCTCACTCCTCGAGGTTTGGCTCCGGCTCGGAGACCGGCTCTCCGCGCCTCCGGCGACGGCCCCGCGAAGAGCCGGCAGGCACCTCCCCCTCGTCTTCCCCCGGCGCTCGCTCCGGCCCTAGCACCCGCTCGATCAACTCCACCCACTCGGCGCCGTACTTCGCCGCCTGCCACTTCCGCAGCTCGGGCACGTCTGCGAGGCCTTCTACAGTGCGGGGGGCCACACGCGTGAGCTCCCTGAGCACTCCGTTCGAGGCCACCGCGATGGGGGGAAGATTGGTGCGGTTCACCACAGCGTTCCGCCATTCCTTCAACGCATTCATCAGTCGTTCGGCGCGTGGACCTCGCAGCCCCGGCTCCCGCTTCGCCGCTTCCGGCGCGACCGGCAACGGGTCGTCGCTGGCGATGCCTTCGATGAGCGCTCGCACGAGGCCTTCTCCGTAGCGGCGGATAAACGGCGCCCCGGCGCGGAACGTCTCGTTCATCGCCGAAAGGCTGAGCGGCCGCGAAACCGCGAGTTCGTAGAGGATTTCTTCGGGGAGCACCTTGAAGGGCGGCCGGTCCTGCCGCTCCGCTTCGGCGTCGCGAAGGCGGAACACTGCCCGAAGCGCCCGCTGGCCGAGCTCGTCGAGCTGTCGTGAGCCCTTCACCCGGTAGAAATCGGCGGGGTCGTGGCGGGGGCGCACCCACTCCCGAGCCTCCAACACCTCACACTCCTCGAGCACGGGAGCGAGCTGGCCGGCGTGCTCCAGCTTCCGGAGGAAGAGGTCGCGCAGCGTGGGGAGCCAGTGGCTGTCGCCCCGTGCGTAGTCGAGGTGCTCGGGCAAGAGCGGGCGAGCGGCCCAGTCGTGGCGCTGCCACTTCTTGTCGAGGTGCCATCCCCACCAGGTGTGGATCAGGTCGGCGAGGCCCACTCGCGGGAGGGCGAGGAACTGCGCCGAAATCATCGTGTCGAAGATGTTGTGCATCTTCACGCCAAAGTCGCGCTTGAGGCTCACGATGTCGTAGTCCGCGCCGTGGAACACCTTGCAGATGTCCCGGTTCGCGAAAACGTCGCCCAAGGGGCCCATGTCGGGCACCCGAAGCGGGTCGACCACGAAGTCGGTGTGCTGGTCGCTGATCTGCACGAGGCAGACCTTCTCGCGGTAGTGATGGAAGCTGTCCGACTCGGTGTCGACGCCGATCACGCGGGCGCGGCCTAGCTGCTGGGCGCAGCGGAGAAGTTCGTCCTGGGTTTCCACGAGGACGAGGGGGGTGTCACCAAACATGTGCGGCGCGGGTAACATGAGGAGGCGCCGCGGAGGGTCAGCCGGGGGGGGCCACCGCGGCGATGCAGTCGATTTCGACCCGGACGTCCCTTGGCAGGCCAAGCACAGCGACGGTGGAACGGGCCGGGCGGCATTCGCCAAAGTGTCGGGCGTACACTTCGTTCATCGCGGCGAAGTCCGCCATGTCGCGCAGGAAAACGGTCGTGCGCAGGACCAGCGGCATCCCGGACCCGGCAGCCCTGAGTACGGAAGCGAGATTCAGGAGCAGACGCTCCGTCTGAGCGGTCACGTCGCCCCCGACCAACTCCCCGGTTTCGGGATGCAGCGCGATCTGACCCGAGCAGTAGACGATGCCCGCGTGGCAGACCGCCTGGCTGTACGGGCCGATGGCTGCAGGGGCGCCAGACGTGGTCACAGGGTTCACAGGCACCTCAAGGAACGTAGACGGCCACGTACGGCAGGTTGCGGTAGAGCTCGCCGAGGTCGAGGCCGTAGCCGACCACGAACTCGTCGGGAATCGTGAAGCCCACGTAGTCGACGGGCACGTCGATCTCCCGATTGCTGGGCTTGTCGAGGAGGCTGGCAATCCGTACCGAGCGGGGGCCGCGGACCGCCAACGTGCGCAGCAGGTAGTCCATCGTCAGGCCGGTATCGACGATGTCCTCGACCAGCACCACCGAGTGCCCCTCGATACTGCCGCGCAGGTCCTGGGTGATCTGCACGGCCCCGCTCGACGAGGTTCCGCCGTGGTAGCTGGCAACCCCGAGAAACTCGATTCGAACGTCGCCAGGGATGGCTCGCACGAGGTCGGCAAGGAACAGAAAGCTCCCCTTCAACACCGCCACCACCGTGATGGTCTGATCGGGGTGGTCGGCACGAATCTGAGCGCCGAGCTCGGCCACCCTCGCGGCAATCCGTTCTGCAGAGATGAGTTCGCGAAGGTTGTGCGACATGGTCATACCCAGGAGTTGTTGAGGACTTCGCCGAGACCGCCCGCGCCCGGCACGATGTACTGATGCGAGTCGAGCCCACGCTCCTCCGCGGGGAGCGCACCCGAGGGGAGCGCGAGCGCGGCCTCGGAAGAAAATCCACGGTCGAGGCGTACCGCGTGGATTCGCACCTCGGGAAAGCGGGCGTGAACGTTCTTCACGTACTCAGGCGTCACGATGAGATGAACGAACACCACCCGCGCAGGGCGGCCGAGCCCGGACCGCAGGTAATGATCGAGGACGAGGCACAGCGACCCCCCCGTTGCTCCCATCGGATCAGGGATCACCAGTACCGCACCATCCACGCTGCCCCCGATCTTGGCCCCCGACACGGCGCTGCCGGTCACCGTCCCTGCGGCGTCGGTCACGCGGCTCACGAACATGTGGTCCTGACGCACCCCCGCGGGCACGAGCAGCTCGTTGAACCGGTCGTAGAAGAGCTGCGAGGGGAGGATGCCGGCGCGAGCCACGTCGACGACCACCACGGCCTGTTCGGGAGGAATCACCACGCCCTCGTACGCGTGGTCGGGGTGGGCGGCGGTCATGCGGGTGGGCACACGTTGCACCTCGCAGCGCAGCTCGTTGCTGGCCACCTTGGCGAAGAGGAAGTCAAACAGCCGGGTGGCGACACGGCCCACCTCGGGCTGCTGACAGTCCGCGTGGCCCAAGCGGGCAAGCAAGCTCAGCGCCCAGGGCTCGCCGTGGAGGTGGAGGTTCGGCCCCCACGCGTGGGGAGTGGCGCCGAGGGGGGGGCGGACAGGCGCCCAGGTGGAATCAGACATCGGGTTCTCCGAGGAGCGGGCGAAAGAGCGCGACGGTATCCCAGAGCAGGTCGAGAGTGCCGCTGACGTACAGGCTGGCCAGCCAGGGGACCGGCCCCGCAGCGAGGACTTCCGTGTCCAGGAGGGCGACGCGGAGCGCCTGAACCTCCAGCAATTCGAGGGCAGGACCGACGACCGCAGGGTCTTCGACGTAGTCGGCAGCGGCCGGAAGCCAGCTCATCTCCGGATCGCCGCCCGCCCACTCGGCAACGAGCGGGAGCAGCTCTTCGGTTGCAGTACCCGAGCGGTTGAGGAGTCGCTGGGCGTTGCCCACCGCGTCCCACGTCGTCTGTTCATCGAGGAACACCGCCACCGCCGGTTGCAGTGCCGGCCACGCATCGTCAGCGGTGAGCCCTACCAAGAGGAGGGCGAAAGAATGGACATCGACAGGACGAACACCCGAAGGAAAGGAGCCCCCTGCTTGTTTGCCGTCGGGGTCGAGGAGGCCGGGCACGGCTGCCAACAGCCGGTCGGCGGCGGCGCTGCCCCCCACGTCGACCAGCAGCTCCTCGACAGGCTCCACCAACTCGGCGGCATGGACGGCGCCCGCGAGATCGGCCACCGCGCCGATGTGCTGGTCTGCGGCGTGAAGGAGGCCGATCAGCGTGCCCAGCAGCTCCTCGGCGGGGGGGTCGGAGAGCCGGTCGAGCGCCTCCAAGTCGGCCACCAGTTCGGGGTCGATCACCGGGCAAACCCCCGAGTCGGCAATGGTGCCCAAGACCGCGCTGGTGAGCGGGTATCCAACAGCATCGCCCAGCACGTCCACCCCCGCTGCGGCCGCGTCGGGGTCGGTGGCCGAAAGCACCTCGAGAATCGCTACTGCGAGGTTGCCGAGGCTCCACTCGACGTTCACCACCCCAAGCTGGATGCGGCAGTCCAAGGGTCGGTTCGCGTCGTGGAGAAGGCGCACCAGCCCGATCAGCGCACTGTCTTCGTCGCCTGACACGGGGCCGCCCTGCCGGTCGACACTCGCAAGGTACAGCAGTCCCTCGTCCAGGCTCTGCCATCGGCCCGCGTCGGCCTCTTCCTCCACCCATCGCGCAAGCGCATCGCGGGCAAACTCGTCCACGAGCAGGGGGCCCGCGGCGGTCACCACGTCGGGAAGCGTGTTGCCGGCGAATGCTGCCGTCGCCGCGTCGCGGAGCGAGTTTCCGCTCGCGCGAGCGTGCCGATTGTTCGACTCATCGGCGGTATCCTCGATGAGCTGTGCGAGCGTGCTGGTCCAGTTCGCCGCTAGGTCGGCGATACCGGCGTCCGGGGCGTTGGGCGCGAGCGCCAGGCTCCACACCCAGCGCGGCGCCTCTTCGCTGCGGAGCGCGGCTGCGACCGGGCGTGAGGCCGCCAGATCGTCGTCGAGTACCGGGGTACTCGCCGCCGCCAAGCTCTCCCCCATGGGCAACAACAAGCCGTCATGCAGGGAACTGGTGCTGTTCAACGTGACGCCGTTGCCGAGCTCCGCCACGCCGGCCCCGTACGCCAGCTCCAAGACCAGCTCCAACAACGCGCTGGTGTTCTGCCGATCGTCGAACAGGTGGAGCCCCGCCGCCAAGAGCCCCGCCGCCGACACGCTCCGGGTTCGCCCCGCGGCGCCCACTGTACCGACCACCACAGCACCCACGGTACCGGAGCGGGTTGTTTCGTCGAGGGCGGCGTCGGTCGCCGAGAAGGCGTCGAGCAGGCCCCCACCGTTGAGGCAGGCGAAGATCGCATGCAGCTCGCCGTTCGAGTCGGTGTCGATGCCATCGACCAGTACGAAGTCGTAGCACGCCCCCGCGGGCTCCCGCTGATCCTGCCACCTCGGACCGCTCGCGAAAAAGTCGCAGCCGGCGAGCAGGACCAAAAGCACGCTAGTCGAAGAGGTAACGCACGCCGGCGGTGCCGTTCACCGTGGGGTACAGCCGCTTCCGGTACCGGATTCCTCCGTCGATCTCGGCGTGGGCCTGCACGTTCCGGAGAAAGGTGTAGGTGAAGCCGAAACCAGCCTCAGCCGTGAGGAACTCCGTTTGATCGACGGTGAGCAAGCCGCTGCCGATGATGGCGATGGCGCAGAGTTGAAACGCTTCAGGGTCGCCCCACACGCCGAACTGCAGGCCCGCTTCCGCCATGCCCAGATCTCTCACGGAGCCGGTACGCAGGTTGAAGGTGTAGCTCGCGGCATCCTCGGGCTCGGTGACGGGCCAGTCCGCCAGGTAGTACATCCGGAAGAAGCCGTTGATCTTGTAGTCCTTGTCGCCCAGGACCAGTTCCAGCCCCCCGCCGAAGTTCGGGTTGATCTGATCGAGAGGCGTCTGCTGCTCCGCCTCGCCTACCGTGTTTTCCGCGTAGTAGTACACCCGGTCGCCATGGACGCCGCCGGTGCCGAGGACGCCGAAACCACCCGCGAATGCGGTGGGGGCGGAGAGAAGAATCGTAAGCGCAGAGAGCATCGGTAGGTGCTCCGGGGGGAAGGAGGGCGAGAGCCAGTAAGCCAGCCGAGGGCGATCCGCAAGCCTGCCAGCGCGATCCCAACGACAGCCCAGCGCTGGACGGTGCGCTCCACCGAGGGGCGGTCCAACGACCGGGAGTATAGTGTATTGCACCTTACACTCAGCCCCCTTCGCCGCCTACCGCTACCCGATGTTGGAGCGTCAAGTCCAATGCTCCCAGTAGCCCGATGACAGCGCACACTTAGAGAATTTTAGTTTCTAAGTAACTGTTATTACTCACTATGTGAAATAATGCCTCAAAACTCACCCCGTAGGGATGGCCGATATACCCGCTCCCATGCGGTTCAGCGTGCGATTCTCCGCCTTGCATACCGGATGCGATTTTGCTAATCGAGGGTGTCGGCCGCGGTTGCCTGCCGTGAACCGAGCACACCCAATCCTCAAGGAGACTCCCATGAACAAGAAAGAAATGATCGCCAAGCTCGCCAAGAACACCGGTCTCTCGCAGGCGAAGGCCGGCGAAGTCCTGAACAACATCTTCTCGGCCGACAACGGCAAGGGCATCATCGCCGTCGAGCTCGACGCCGGCCGCAAGGTCACCATCCCGGGCTTCGGCACCTTCGGCAGCAAGAGCCGTGCGGCCCGCACCGGCACCAACCCCGCGAACGGGAAGAAGATCAACATCTCCGCTCGCTCCTACGCCTACTTCAAGCCGGGCAAGACCCTGCGCGAGCGCGTGGCGAAGTAAGCCTTCCGGGCTTCGTGCGGCGTCGGCCTCGGCCGGCGCCGTTTCGTTTTTGGCACCGGCTGTCAGGGAGCGGCGGCGGTGTCGCCCGAGTCGGTGTCTCCGCTGTCTCCGCTGTCTCCAGTATCGGCCGCCGTTACCGTGAGTACGACAGCGGAAGCCGATGCGTGCAGGTTCGTCAGCACCACCGCGTGGGGGCCTGGCGCAAGCTGAGGCACCGTGAATGTGGCCGACTCCACGCAAGGTGCACAGTCGGCGGCGCAGTCCGTACACGAGTCGCACACGTTGCACTCTGCCTCCTCGCGGCAGGTGTCGCACGCGTCACACTCCACACGCTCCACTGCGGTGACCGCGGCGGGCGTTCCCCCGACGTACACCGAGGTGTCCCACACCTCGGTCATCGGCCGCGAGACCGCTCGAACCGACACGCCGGGTTCGGCCTCGGCAGGCTCCAACAGCGGGCCAGTGAGGTCGCAATGCAAAACCGTGGAGCTGTCGGCCACCGTGCAGGCCAACACCAAGAACAAACTCATCACCACTCCGTCGTCAGCAGGTCTTCGGTGGTCTTCTGACCGACCTCGGCCATTACCCCGCCGGGCACCGTGCCGGGCAGAAAGGGCATCGAACGACCGCCGGCCGACCGACCGCCAGTAGTCTCATCGATGCTTGCGTACACCACGCTCCCGCCAGCGGGCCAAGGGCGATCGGCCTCCTTTGGGGACGCCTTAGCCATGTACTGCATCCAGATCGGCAGGGCGGTCTGGCCTCCGGTGGCGCGCCCTCCCAGCGTACGTGGGGTGTCAAAGCCCACCCATACGGAGGTGAGCACCGTGGGGGTGTAGCCCACGAACCAGGCGTCGCGGTTCTCGTTGGTGGTGCCCGTCTTTCCGGCCACCCTCACTCCCAGCTTCTGGGCCTTCGCGGCCGTGCCGGAGCTGGCCACCTCGATGAGCAGCCAATGCGCGATCTGCGCCACGGAAGGGTCGAGCACCCTCTCCCATTCCGCGGGGCGCACGTACTGCTCGAGAACGGTGCCGTCCCGGTCGACCACGCGCTCGATGTAGTGCGGCTCCACCCTCCGACCCACGGTGGCGAAGGCACTGTAGGCGCGGGAGATCTCCGGCATGGTGAGCGAGGAGCTGCCTAGCCCCATGGAGAGGTCGAGATCCATGTGGCTCTCGATGCCCAGCTTCCGCGCGAGCTGGTACACCGGGTCGAGCCCGATCACGTCGAGCACACGGACAGTCACGACGTTCCGGGAGAGGGCAAGCGCACGACGAAGGGTGATGTCCCCGAGGTAGTCCTCGCCGTAGTTGCCGGGCTTCCAGAGCTTGCTGCCGAGGGTGTTGAACACCAGTGGCGCGTCTTGCACGATGGTGCCGGTCGTGAACTTTCGCGATTCGATCGCCGCGGCGTAGACAATCGGCTTGAACGTGCTCCCCACTTGCCGCTGGGCCTGCGTGGCGCGGTTGAACTCGGTGTTCTGGAAGTTCACGCCCCCGACCATCGCGAGGACGGCGCCATCCTCGAGGCGATAGCTCCACAAGGCGCCCTGAACCTCCGGCTCCTGGAAGAGGCTCACCGCGGCGAACGGGCCCGGCCCGGCGCTGTCGTAGCGGGCCAACGCCTCGGACTTCCGGAAGTCAATGGATTCGATCTCGACCGTGACGACGTCGCCCACCGCGAGCGCCATCGTGAGGTCGTCGATGCGACGACCGCGCTTGGCCGGGTCGTCAGACTCGGGCCAGGCCCACGTGGTCCACGACAGCGGAATGAGCCCCAACTGCCCGCCGAGGTCCACGACGGCATGCTTCTTCTGCACTTCGGTGACCACCGCGGTGTACCACTCCCCTTCCACAACGTCGCCGAGCCCCTCCTCCAGCGCCTTCACCCTCACCTTCTGCGCCTCCACGTCCAGCTTCTCCGCCGCACCCCGCCAACCGCCGATGCTCTCGGCCGCGTCGGCCACCCCTCCCGTGATCGCCTTCTGCGCCTCAAGCTGCAACGCGAGGTCGCACGTGCTCGTGACCACGAGGCCTTCGTTGTAGACCCGATCCTGCCCGTACCGCTCCACGAGGTCGCGCCGAACATGCTCCGTGAACCAGGGCGCCTTGAGCAGAAACTCGTTCTTGCGGCGCACGATGGTGAGCTCTTGGGCATAGGCGGCGTCGGCGTTTGCTTGGGTGATGAACCCCTTCTCGACCATCTGGGTGAGCACGTACAGTTGCCGGGCCTTCGCCTTCTCGAGGTGCCGGTGGGGGCTGTAGTCGCTGGGGCGCTGCGGGAGGCCCGCAATCATCGCGCTCTCCGCGAGGTCGAGCTCTCCCACGTGCTTCCCGAAGTACACCCGTGCCGCCGCCTCAACCCCGTACGCCCCCGACCCTAGGTAGATCTGGTTCAGGTAGAGAAAGAGGATGTGGTCCTTGTCGAACGCCTCTTCGATACGCCAGGCGAGGAGCACCTCCTTGATCTTGCGGGTGAACGTCTTCTCGGAGGTGAGCAGAAAGTTTCGAGCCACCTGCTGGGTGATCGTGGATGCGCCCTGGGCCTTCTTTCCTGCGAGCGCGTTGCGCCCGACGGCGCGGAGGATGCCCATGTAGTCGACACCGCCATGCTCGTAGAATCCACCGTCTTCCGAGGCGATGAACGCCTCGGTGAGCGGCTTGGGCATCGTCGCGATCTCCACGACATACCGCCGCTTCTCGTAGATCTCGCCCATCAGCTCGCCCCGTTGGTCGTACACGACGGTGACGGTCGGCGGACGGTACTTGCCCAGCGCATCCACGCTGGGGAGGTCCTTCGAGTAGTACCACCCCACGCCGCCAACGGCCGCGACGCCGAGCACCGCCGCGAGCACGCCGGCCCCCAAGCTCCCCGCGAGCCCCGCGCGGAGCCAGCGCCACACCCGGCTGCCCTTGGCGGGGGGCCGGGCAGGGGGGCGGCCGGGTGCCGGACGCCTCGGGGGAGGCGGCAGCGCGACCCCGCCCTTTTGGGTAGGACTGTCGCTGGGTTCGGCCGGGGGCGCCGGTGCCGACGCGCTCGGCATCGCCAGATCGGTGGGCGACGTTAGCACTCGCCGCGGCGCAGGCGGCGTGGGCTCGGCAGCGTGCGCCGGCGGGGCGGGCATGGGCGGAGTTCGCGACACTGCCACTCGAGCTACAGCGCTGCTCGGCTCCCCTTCTTCGTCGAACCGCGCCCCGCGCTCCCGGAGGAGCTGCATCATTCCGACCGGGTAGCTGATCACCAGCGGCCGGCCACAGGCGCACTGACGCTCGCAGCCGGGCAAGGGGTAAGGCTCGCCGAGCCGGGTCTTTTCACCGCAGTGGGGGCAGGTAACGCTGAGAGCCATCGGTCAGGATTCGTCCCTGCCTATCCGTCCGCGCTTGCGCCCGGCATCTCCCGATCCTAATCTTCGCCCAGATGCGCACAGTCCGGCTTGTCCTCACCCTCAGCGGTCTCGGAACTCTGGCCCTCGCGGGCTACCACGTGGCGGCACGCGCCAACACCTACGTGGCCTCGAACGTGCTGCCACCGGGAGCGCGCCCCGACCTCGTGGACCGTTTCCCCGATCTGTCGAGTCGCAGCTACCAACTGGCGAACCTCCAGGACCTCACGGCCGTGCTGGACCAGGTGGCCACCCGCTACGTCGACCCCGATCGGGTCGACTACCCGGCCATGTTCAAGGCGGGTCTCGCCGCGGTGGAGCACCTGTGCCCAGAGGTGCTGCTTCGAGTGGATGGCGACCGGCTGCACGTGTCGGTCGACCGCTTCAGCACCATGTTGCAGCTCCGCCCCCTCGCCACGCCCGAGGATGTGGTGGCGGAGTCGAGGCGCGTCGCGCAAATCCTCCAGACCAAGCTCCCGGCCGGGCAGTACTCGCTCCCCGACGTGGAGTACGCGCTCATCAACGGAATGCTCTCCACCCTCGATCCCCACACCATCCTGCTCCCGCCCAAAGCTGCGAAGAAGATGCAGGAGGACAACGACGGCAGCTTTGGCGGGCTGGGCATCAGCATCCGCATGAACAACGGCGAGCTGCAGATCGAGTACCCGATGGTGGGCACGCCCGCGTGGAAGGCAGGGCTGAAGCCGAACGACAAGATCGTGAAAATCGATGGCGAAGGCACCTTCAACATGGACATCGAGGATGCCGTGGCGAAGATGCGAGGCCCCGCCGGCACCTCGGTGACGATCACCATCGAGCGGCAGGGCATGGGCATGCCGCGCGACGTGAAGGTGGTCCGCGCACAAATCAAACCCGCTCCCGTTTGGGGCGAATTGCTCGATGGAAACGTGGGCTACGTGGAGATTCCGACGTTCAACGCGCTCACCGCCAGCGAGCTGAGCGCGCAGCTCGCCGAATTGGACAGGGAAGCCGGCCGTGGCGGGCTGAAGGGGCTCGTGCTCGACCTGCGCCCCAACCCCGGTGGCTACCTCCAGCAGGCCATTCAGGTCTCGGACAAATTCCTCACGCGGGGGGTGATCGTGAGCACCGTCGGGCCGAACGGCACCGACCGAGAGGAGACGACGGCCGACCGCTCCGGCACCGAAGCCGACTACCCGATCATCGTGCTGATGAGTGCATCCTCAGCCTCCGCAGCGGAGATCGTGGCCGGCGCGCTGAAGAACTCCGAGCGTGCGGCGATCCTCGGCGAACGCAGCTTCGGAAAGGGCTCCGTGCAGGAGATCATGCCCTTCGCCGACACGGCCGAACTCAAGCTCACGGTCAAGCGCTACCTCACCCCCGGCGATCACTCGATCCAAGGCCTCGGCATCCCGCCGGACATCGAACTCAACCGAGCGTACGTCGGCCAGCCGCGGGAGCTGAAGGACGCAAGCATCAAGGGCAAACCCGTCAAGAGCGGCCCCCGTGTGTCGATGTTCTCGCGCGACAAGCAGGTCCGCGAGGCCGACCTCTCCGGCCACATCATCAACAACGACGACCGGGAAACCCCACCCGTTTTCTCTCTCCGGTACTTGGCGCCTCTGCCCGACGACACCGAGGTGAAGAGTGATCGGAAGGACCTGAGCGCCGACTTCGAGGTGAAACTGGCCCGCGACATACTCATCAGCACGCGGGGGGGCCGCAGGGCCGACGTGCTGCGCGCGGCCGAACCCATCGTGGCTACGTACTCGCGCGGCCAGGAGGCGTCGATCGCCACGGCCTTCAGTGACCTGAAGATCGACTGGACGCCCTGCGTCGCGCCTGCCAAGGCCGACGTGGAGCTGAAGCTTGAGCTTTCGAAGATGGGCGAGGATCAGTGGGGCAGCACCCTCGCCCCGGGCGCGTTCATGGATGTACGCGGCACCGTGCGGAACAACGGCCCCGCGCCGCTGTGTCAGATGGTCGGCCGCGCCGCGAGCCCGCAGGGGAACGACATCCTCGACGGCACCGACTTCTACTTC
The DNA here is from genome assembly GCA_947484175.1 of Deltaproteobacteria bacterium. GTDB lineage: Bacteria > Myxococcota_A > UBA796 > UBA796 > SXON01 > SXON01. The sequence continues at coordinate 6,084 of CANKOI010000079.1, read as the reverse complement.
GGCCGCGTTGCGCCCGGCGCCGAACGCACCTTCACCACGCGGGTGCGGGTGCCCGGAGGCTACCCGAGCGAGCGGGCAGACGTGGTCGTCACGCTGTCCGACCTGAGCAAGCAGGAGCTGGCACGCATGACGACCGTGGTGGAAACGTCCGCGCTCTCGCTTCCCCGCTACGCCTGGGCCTGGTCGTTCGACGACGTGGAAGGCGGCGATGGCGACGGCCTGCCCGAGCGCGGCGAGACCGTCGCGTTGAACGTGGCGGTGACCAACGTGGGCGAAGGAGCCGGCGGCGAGGTGACGTTCAGCTTGCAAAAGGACTCGTCGCTCGGAAGGGCGGTGGAGCTCAAGCAGGCGAGGTTCGCGATCTCAGGTCTTGCGCCGGGAGCCACACAGGAGGGCAAACTGCAGCTCCGGATCGTGGGCGACGTTCCCGATGGTCGCGTGCCGCTGGAATTGACGGTGCGGGAGAACGAAAACTACGACTACGGCACCGTGATGCGAGCCGGCTTCTACGAGTACTACGTGGCCACCGACAAGCTCACGCTGCAGGTGGGTAGCGCAGCCGCGCCCCAGCACCGCGAACCCCCGAAGATCGAGATCACTCGGTCGCCGCCGACCGCCACGAGCGACCGCTCCGTGACGGTGAGCGGCGTTGCGTACGACGACCGCGGCGTGCGAGACGTGATCATCTACCATGGGCGCCAGAAGCTCACCTTCGCCGGCGGCGGCAGCGACGCGGAGCCATCCCCCACCCTGCCGTTCACCGCCACGGCCGAATTGGAAGACGGCAACAACATCCTCGTGGTGGCCGTCCGCGATCACGATGGCCTCGTGACCACGCGGAGCATCGACGTGCTCCGGGCGCCTGCGGTCGCACAAGCCCCGGCGAAGTAGTTAGCTTGTGGCCATGCTGCCCTCCCTGAAACTTCCGGCACAGGTATCGATCGTCCACGCGGCAGCGATTCCCCCAAGAATCGTCAAAGGAACCTGTGTTTCACAGGTGGGCGACGAACTCTCCATCACGGTGCCACCCGACACCGAGCTTCCCCCAAACATACCGTTGATCGTTGATTTTTCTGCTGACTCTGGAGTAAACCGAGCGATCGTAGTGGTTCTGGGCAACAGCGGTGCCAACCTTCTGGTCAAGGTCACCCGAGTTCCCGTTTCCGACCAGCGTGAGTTTCCCCGCATGCACGGCGGGATCTCCCTTCGTTACCACATTCTCGCTCGCACGAACCCCGAAGCGGCCTCCGAAGCTTGGCTGCGCGGCGCGGAGCCGCCGGCGCAGGAATTCGAACCCGATCCCTTCATGAACTTCAGTGTCACCGGCCTCGCCTTCGATGACATCGAGTCCTGCAGGGCCAACGATCTGCTCGGCTTCGTGATCACCATCCCGCACGAACCCCACACGTGGCGGGGGGTGGCCAGCGTGATTCGCGTGTGGCGAATCCCCATCGACGAGCGCGACGACACCATTCCCGCCACGCATCGCATCGGCGTGACCTTCGTCGATCTCCCCGACGATGCGCGGGCAGCGTTGGGGCGCCACACCGAGCGGATCCAGGAGGCGTGGCTGTGATTCGTGATCGGCTGAAGAAGGCGGCGAAGACCGCCGCGCTGAAGTTCTTCAAAATGGAGTGGGACGCCGAGGAGCTCGCGCCGAATGATGGCAACACCAAGCTCGCCGGTCCGCAGACCTTCAACCCCGATCTGATCCCCCGCGTCGTAGACGGATCGGGCGACACGCCCGGCCCTAAGCACCGCGAGCGCATCGGTCGCACGTGGCTCGCCTCGCAGGTGATCTCCGGGGTGCCTGGCGTGATCATCGACCTGCGCCACCCCAAGGAGGTGGTGTCCGGCCTCCTTCCGCAGGCCCTCCTCGTGCCGGGGGAACAGCTCAAGTCCCGCACCGATCTGCTGCCCGCCAAGGACGTTCGCATCACCGTCTACGACCAGACGGGCGGCGACGCTTCGGAGGCCATGGCAACCTGGCTCCGTGGCGAGGGTTGGGCGATCGCGCGCCAACTCCAGGGTGGGTACGCGGAGTGGATCGAACACGACGAGCCCGTGGCCCCCCCCCAGCCGCCCCCGGGTGGCCGGTACCACCTCGGCAACCCCGTGGAGCTCACCACGGGCGAACGCGGCTTCGTCCAGGCAGCGTGGACGGAGGGGAGCGGCGGGCGGTACGGCGTTCTGCTCGATGACGGCACGGTGAGGAACCCCGTCCCGGAGGCGGAGCTCCGCCGCTGATGGTCTGGGTGCTGCTCGCTGCGCTCGCGCAGGCCGGCACCCCGGGCACGGTGCTGCCCGCTGCCCCCAGCGTTGCCCCTGGCCGGGTAGCCCCTACCCCCGCCGACCCCCTCGCCGCCGCCATCGACGCGCGCCTCCAAGGCAACCTCCCCCGCGCCGGCTGGCTTTATCAACGCTGGCTGGAAGGCCGCCGCGGCGACCCCGGCCTGCGCGCCAGCGTGCAGTTGGCGCTCGGCCTCGTGTACCTCGACCTAGGCGACGCGAACGCCGCCAGCGCGCAGTTCTCCAAGGTGCGCGCAGCGGATGCCCCCGCTGCGCCCTGGGGCGCTTGGTACGAAGCCCTCGCCGACCACACTCGGGGCCGCCACTCCGTGGCCGCCGCGGAGTGCGGAGCCTACCGCAAACGATGGCCCACCGGGCCACACGCCGATGAGTGCCTCGTGCTCATCGGCGATGCTTCCGTGGCGGCAAAGCAGCGTGGCAGCGCGATCTCCGCCTATCAGGCCTACCTCGACGCGCACCCCGACAGTCCTCGCGAGGAGCCGCTCCGGCTCGGGATCGCCCTCGCAGTCAGCACCACCGACGCCGCGCGGTCCATTCCGCTCTTGCACTCCCTCGTCCTGAACCACCAGTACCATTCAACGGGCGACACCGCGCAGCGCCGCCTCGACGAGCTGGCCGCCGAGGGGTTCGCCACCGCTCTGCCTACCGACGGCCTCACCCAGTGCCGCCTCGCGGCGGAGCGAAAGCGCTGCGGGTACGAAGCGGAGGCGTGGACACGCTTCCAAGAGCTCGAGATGAAGGCGGCCGACGACCCCGCTATCGCCGCCTGGATCGACACCAACGCCGACCAGTTCCGCTGGGGCACCAGCCAGTACCTCGACCTCGCGGCCACCCTTGCCACCCGCTACGCCGCCAAGCCCAACTCGGAGGTGGCGTGGCAGCGCTACCGAGCGCTCGCCCGCGGCGGCGACTGGGTGGGCGCGGAGGCGCAGCTCGTGGCGGGTGCGAAGGCCCATGGCGGGCGGTTCCGCAACCGCGAACAGCTCGGCCGCGCCCAGCTTCTCGCCGGCAACTATCGGGGCTCGCGAGAGAGCTTCGACGCCCTCGGCAAGAGCGGCGGAGCTTTCGGACGAGAAGCTCGCTGGCTCGCCGCATTCAGCGCCTACCGGGCCGGGGAGGATCAGGATGCCCTCACCCGCCTCGACGCTCTGCGCTCCAACGACGACTGGACGGGTGAGGCCGCCCGCTACTACCGCGTTCGTACGCTGAGTCGGCTCGGCAGCACCGAGGAGGCAGCTGCCGGGCGCGCAGCGATTCTGAGCGACGATCCTTGGAGCTGGTATGCGGCGCTCCTCCAAAACGACGAAGCCCCCGAGGGCTTGGAGGTTGCCCGGCAGGGAAGGTGGCCGGGCCCGGAGGCGCCCACGCTGCCCGATCTCAAGAGGCCGAGTACGGCAGCCCCGGCGCTCGCCGTCAATGCCGGTGCCTTCTCGCCGACGAGCGCCGCCGCGAAGGTGGACTGGGCCGCCCTTCGCTGGGGCACCGCCCCGGTCGCCGCGCTGCCCAGCGCGGCCGGGCGCCCCAGCAAGGACCCCGGCCGCAGCTGGAACCAGCGCCCGGAGGCTTACGCAGCCGGCCCGCTCCTCGACCCCACCGGGGGTGCGCGCCTCCTCACCGCGCTCGGCTCCGATCACACCGCGCTGTTTCCCGATGCTCAGGCAGCCTCCGACCTGGCCCGCGCCGGCCTCTTCGAGCTCGCGGCGCCGCTCGTTGCGAGAATGTACGACGCGATCGACCCTGCGGTGGGCGGCACCGCCCACCCGGAAGTCACCCTCACGTTCGCAGAGTGGCGCCAAGTCTTCCTGCTCGTGCGCGACCACTACCACGTGGCCCGCTTCTCTTGGGGGCTTCACAAGGGGGCCGCGAGCGACGAAGCCCGCCAGGCGGCGTGGCGCCTCTCCTACCCCACGGCCGAAGCCGATGCCCTGTGGCGCCACGGCGAGCGCTACGATGTCGACCCGCTGATGGCCCTCGGGCTGATGCGACAGGAGAGCGTGTACCGGCAGTGGGCGCTCTCGCCGGTCGGGGCCATCGGGCTGATGCAGGTGATGCCGCGAACAGGCGCGCGCATCGCGGCCCGGATGGGCGACGCTACCTACAGCCCCGACCAGCTCCAAAACCCCTCCACGAACGTGCGCTACGGAGTCTGGTACCTGTCCATGCTGCTCGATCGGTTCGGCGGCGCCTGGCCCCTTGCGGTGGCCAGCTACAACGGCGGCCCGCACAACGTTTCCGCTTGGCTTCGGCCCTTCGGCGAGCGCATCCCGATGGACGACTTCGTCGAGTCGATGCCCTACCCGGAAACCCGGGACTACGTGAAGAAGGTGACCGGCTACTACATGGCGTACACGCACCTGTACGGGGGGCCGGAGGATCAGGTACGGATTCCGATGCGGGTGCTGAAGGACGACGCGTCGGTGGTGAACTTCTGAAGTCGGAACCCTTCAAAAACTGGGTGAGCCGCGAGAGCGTTGCGCGTTTGGCGGCGATGCTGGAGGCGACGGGGCCCTTCAACAGCGCGGCGTTCTGCGCTGAAGCGGTGGCGCCGCTCGAAGGGCTGGAGTTGAAGGCCCGGGTGGCCCACGTAGCCCGGTGCCTGCGCTGCTACCTGCCCGGTGCGTTCCCCGCCGTCCTCAACCGCCTCGTTCAAAGCCTGCCCCCGCCCGACCCGGCCCTGCTCGGCCAGAGCTGGCTTTGGCCCGTACTCCAAGTCGTGGAGGACGAAGGCGCCGAGTTCCCCGAGGCCAGCCTCGCGGCGCTGGTGCCGCTCACCTCCCGGTTTTCCGGAGAGTTCGCGGTGCGCCCCCTCCTCGCCCGACACCCCGGGCTCGCGTACCGCACCCTGCTCGCCTGGACGGCGCATCCCGACGCCCACGTGCGTCGGCTCGCCTCGGAGGGCTCACGCCCACGGCTGCCGTGGGGTCTGCGCCTTCGCGGCGCCGTCGCCGATCCCGGGTCGGGGCTCCGCATTCTGGACGCGCTGGTGGACGACCCTTCCGAGTACGTGCGCCGGAGCGTGGCCAACCACCTCGGCGACGTGGCGAAAGACCACCCGGCGCGCGCGGTCGCGCTCGCCAGCGCGTGGATGCGCGAGCGGCCCGATCGGCGAGCGCTCGTCCGGCACGCGCTCCGAGGGCCCCTGAAGTCCGGAAACACCGACGCCCTCGCGCTCCTCGGCAACTCCGTCGGAGCGGTTGCGGTGGAAAGCCTCACCGTCACCCCCAACCCTGCGCGGGTGGGCGACCACGTCACGGTCTCCGCCACGGTTCGCGGCACCGGGCGCCTGCGCGTAGACCTCGTGTGGCAGTGGCCGGGGGCGCGGAACGGCTGGTCGAGCCGCACCTTTGTGGGCAAGGAGCGCGAGCTGGCCGATGGCGAGGCGTGGGCCTTCACCGGCGGCATCTCCTTGCGCGCCGTCACCACGCGGCCGATACGGGTGGGGGTTCAGCGGGTGTTCCTGCGGGTGGCCGGCCTCACCTACGGACCGGCGGAGTTCCTGCTTAAAGGCTGAAATCCGCAGCGCGAGGCGGCGGCCTCGCGAGGGATGTGCCTCCCCTGCCCCCCTTTCTTGATAGGCCTCGCCATGGCCCCCCCCGCCCGCTGGGCGATCGCCCTCTCGTTGCCCATCCTCGCCGCCGGCTTCGCGCTTGCTCGAGGCAAAAAACAGGCCGAGGAGGAGGCTGCGCCCGCCCCCGTCGTGGAGGCCGCCCCCCCGCCCCCGCCCCCGCCGCCCCCCCCGCCCGCGATCTTCGCCGGCACCCTGCCCGTCGATGT
>CANKOI010000078.1 GCA_947484175.1 Deltaproteobacteria bacterium | reverse complement strand
GCGCACAAGGCAGCGGAGCGCGCCCTGTTGCTCCGGGCGTGGTCCGGTGTGCTCACCGGTGCCGGCAGCGTGCTCGATCTGGGTGGCGGCATCGGCCGATTCGCGATGCCCTGCCTCGATGCGGGGGCCGCCGTTCACCTCGTCGACGATGACGAGCGCGCGTTGGCCTGTGCCCAGGTTCACGCGGCGGGCCGGCCCGGTCGGCTGACGGTCTGGGATGCCGACGCCGCCGCGCTTCCCGAGGGGCTGCCGGTCTGTGACGCCGGGATCGCCGCCGAGCTGCTCTGCTACGTGGAGGACCCGGCCGCGGTACTCACCCAGGTGCGCCGCCACCTCGCGCCCGGCGCTCCGTTTTGTTTCTCGGTGGAGGCGCGCTGGGGATGGTCGCTCGCCGTGGATGCGCCGTCAGGCCAACTTCCCGCGCTCTTCGGCGACGGTGTGGTGCATGTGCCGGGCGATCGCTTCGTGCGCACCTTCGAGGAGGCCGACGTCCGCGCCCTGTTCGCGGACTGGACCTTAGAGCGCCTAGAGCCCACCCACTTCGTGTTCGGTGGCCCCTTGCAGCAGGTGGCGGGGCCACTCGACTTCGAAGCGCTGTTTGAGTGGGAGGCGGCTGCGCGGGCGCATCCGGTGTTCGCCCCCTTGCATCGCGCTTGGACGGGGGTGGCGAGGGCCTAGCGCTGCGTGTCGTCCGGCGCCCAGCCGATGTCGCGCAGCTGCTTGCCCAGCATCCGCGTGAGCATCACGCGTTGCTGCGTCATCCACAGCACCCGGACGACATGTTCCGCCCGGTCGCTGCAGAAACTCAGCCCAGTCTGCCAGCCCTTGCCGTTGGCCAGGGCCTGCTCATGCACGACCAACGCCTCAAGCCGCTCGGGGGCGTCGCTGCTGAGGAGGTCGACATACACCCGCTCGCCCTTCGGCAGGCGTTCCATGCTGAGGAGCCTGAATCCGGTGGGAGAGAGGTCGCGCAGCTCACACTTGAAGGGGTGCGCCACGCCGTCCACGACGGTTGAGAAGCTGACGGGTGGGGCAGAGCGAGCGTCGATGCGGACGCGAAAAGCGCGGCGCCGGTCGGCGCCGGTCGGCTGTTTAGTACTCGCCACGCCCGTGGCCGGCAGTGTGCGCCCCATCGCCTCGGCGATCTCCGCGTAGAACGCGGCGGCCACGGACCGCCCTCGCACGGATCCTTCCAACGCGGCCTCGTTGGGCCCCGTCGTGTTTCGCGATGGGAATCGCCAGCGGTAGGTGCGCCCGGAAGCGCTCTCCATGCGGAGTTGATGTTCCGGGGCCGCTGAGAGGTGGGTTCGGCCGTCGTCGATCGCCATCGACCCCCCCTGCTTCGCGGCGGGGTCAGCGGGCAGCCAGGTGAGGCGGCGGTCGTCCATGATCAGCAGCCCGGGAATGGCTTGGGCCCCGATGCGAACGGCCGGACTCACGATGCGGAACGCGGCAGACAACTCGGCGTTGTCGGCGCGTTCGCCGAGCGCTCGCGACACCAGAGCACGGAGTCGGTACGGAGGCTCGCCCTCCAGCCAGAGCGGGCCCTCCAGTTCGTCGGCGAGCCAACGCACCAGGGCGTGGTACCGCTTTTTCGCGCCGGTGCAGGCGAATGAGAACTCACCGGCGGGGGTCGTTACCTGCAGGCGCGGGTCGAGCCGGCCCGTGACCGTCAGGCCCAGGATGGCAGATAGGGGCATCTCGATGACGTTCTCGACCCCCACGATCGCGTCCATGGCACCTGTTGGGAGGAACGCCAGCTGGGTTGCGGTGCGCACCAAGGCGCCGGGATGGGCGATCGCCCCGCGGTAGAGCGAGGCGTCCCATACTTCGTGCGGCTGTCGCACCCTCGCCAACTTGCCATCGGCCGCTGTGGAATCCCCGGCGGCCCGGAGCGCCCCCCACAGGCTGGGCACCACGGCGCCGAGGAACGTCGCCGAGCCTCCTTCCCAACGGACTTGCAGCCGCCGACGAATGCCCGTCACGGAGAAGCCGGTGATGCGATGCAGCGGCACGCGCAAGTCCAGCGCCGGCCAGAGCAGCCGGTCTACCTTGTGGAGTCGGAACTCGAGCAGGTCGGTGGTGACCGTGAGGTCCCCACTGGCGGAAAGCACGTCGTTCGCCTCGATCTCGGCCGTGGCGAAGAGGAGTACCCGTGATTGCTCGCGGTTGCCCCTCGGCTCGTTGTCGAGCAGCGGGAGCAGCGCTTCATGAAGGACACGGGCGGCGAGGCCGACCAGCCGGCGCGTAGTGCCCTCCGCTACGAGGACGAGGGCGCCGCCGTCGCTCTCGAACCGGGCTTCCTTGATGGCGTCGAGGTTGGCCGACCATTCGCCTACCCCTACGAGGCGGCTCAGCGAGCTCGGCTCGAACCAGACTCGTTTGTTGCTGAGTGCCACGCGGCCCGCAAAGGTCAGCGGCCCGACGATCTGTTCGCACTTCCCTTCCGCAAGCAGCTCTTCGCCGCCTCGCGGTTGCAGTGGTTCGGTCATCGCTGGTTCCGGTGCGTCTTCAGGGCCATTCGTAATTTTCGAGGAAGAGAGGCCGAAGCATAGCCGTTTAAAGGCAGCTTCGCCAACCGGCGGCGGGGGTGCGTCGTTGGTCGCCTGCCGCAGGGGAACAGCGGCGGAAGTGGGGTGGGATGCAAGGGGGGCACTTTCACGGCGCGGCAGGAACGCCACTCGGCTAAGGTCCGGCCCCGATGCGCGTCCTCCTCGTTCAGCCTCCTCGGAAGTACTGGCCCTACACCAGCGAGGGCGACAACTTCCTCTTGCAGCAGGCGCTTCCTGCGCTGGCCGCCCCCTTGCGGCAGGCCGGGATGGATGTGCGCGTGCTCGACTGCATGCCCCTGCATATCGGCTGGCGCTCGCTCGCCGACCAGATCAAGGCGCTCGACCCCGACGTGATCGCCTGTGGCGAGAACCACGCGCTCTACGCGAGCGAGGCGCTGCGCTTCTTCAAGATGTGCAAGGAGGTGGCGCCGCGCGCGAAGACCCTCGCGGGCGGCGGCCACTTCACCAACCTCGCACACCGCTACGCCAACGGCACGTCAAACATCGACGCCATCTGCATCGGCGAGGGCGAACAGACCATCGTGGAGGCCTGCGAGGCGTGGGCGCATAAGGACGCGAATCTCAACCCCGTGGACGGGCTGATGTTCTGGGACGGCGCCAAATCCGTCCGCACGGGCACCCGCCGCCTGATCAAGGACCTCGACACCCTGCCGCCCCCCGCCTACGATCTGGTGCCGATGCATCTCTACGGCAAGAGTCGGTACCTCTTCTCGCCGGGCGGCACCACCATCCATCACAGTCGCGGCTGTGTGTCGAGCTGCAGCTTCTGCGCCTGGTGGACGGTGATGGCCGACCGTAAATACGACAGCGACGGGAACGTGCAGCTCACGCCGCGGTGGCGGTCGAAGTCAGTCGATCGGGTGATGAGCGAGATCGAGGAGCTTTATTATCGTTACGGAAAGCGGTCGTACGTTTGGGTGGACGAGAGTTGGAACATCGACCCCCGCTTCAACGATGAGTTCGCGGGGCGAATGATCAAATCCGGCATGAAAACGCAGTGGTTCGCGTTCATGCGCGCCGACTGCATCGTGCGCGACGAGAAGAAGGGCATCCTCGAGCGGCTCGTGCGCGCCGGCATGGCCCACATCCTCATCGGGGTGGAGCGCGCGGAGGACGACTCGTTGTCCAGCCTCGACAAGCGCTTCTACGCGGGCGGAATTGCCCGGCAGGCCATCGAGATATTCAAGCAGAAATACCCGCACGTGTTTGTGCAGGCCACGTTCATCGTGGGCGTGAAGGAGGAGAACAACGAGTCGCTGAAGAAGCAGGTGGCGATGGCCAAGGAGTTGGACGTCGACTTCCCCGCTTTCCACCCCATCACCCCCGTGCCGGGAACGCCGATCTTTGACGAGGCGCTCCGCGAGGGTTGGATCACCGAGGACGACTTCGACAACTTCGACTGGCTCAGCCCGGTGCTCGACAGCCAGTACATGACGAAGGACGAAATCGGGCAGGCGCTCTACGACATGAACAGGCAGTTCGTGAACAACCGTTGGTTGCTGCGGGGCCTCACCAGCCGTGTTCCCTACAAGCGGGACATGTACATTTGGTTTGCAAAGGTGTCCGCGGCGATGGCGGTCGACGCGATCAAGAAACGCATCAATCCCCTTGATGTGCAGCACTACCAGCAGCTGGTGCAGCCTGAGTGGTATGACACCTAAGAGTGCGGCGCTTTGGCTCTTGGCCCTTGGCTGCGGGGTTGCGGATCCACTCCTGGTCGTGGACGAGGACGTGGTGACCGTGGCGCTGGCCTCGTGGTCGGCGGACGGCCCCGGGCGCACGCGCATCGAGGTGGACAACGCCGATGGCGCCTGGCTCACCACTGACTGGCAGGAGGCCGGCTTCGGACTGAGCGCGCCGCTCTTGGGCTTGTGGCCCGGCACCGAGTACACCGCCCGCGCCGTCACGGAAGACGGCGATCACAGCGCGGACGTAGGCTTCACCACGGGAAACCTGCCGGCGGCGTTGCCTGGTTATTCGGTAGCGGGCGCGCCCGGTTGGGAGGGCTACCTGCTCACCGGCCTCGTGTCCGACCCTTCGGCGGTGGTGATCCTCGACGAGACCGGACACGTGGTGTGGTACCACCTCGGCAAGAAGGGGTTGCGGGCTTTGCGCACGCGCCTCGCGCCCGATGGCCTTGGGGTTCGGTACGCCTCGATCGAGGCGGTGGTGGACCCCGAAAAATCCGAACTGGTGACCGTAGATTGGGGGGGGGCAACCGTTTCGTCCTTTCCGCTCCCGGGGTTTCACCATGATTTTGTGGATGATGGCCCCGATGCCATTGGCATCTTCAACGACGTGCGGCCGGGCCGCTCGGGAGCCGACGTGATCGGCGATGCCCTCTTCCGAATCGACGGCACCACGGGCGACACCAGCCCGATCTGGAGCAGTTGGGACACTTGGGACGTGCCGGCGGACAGCGAGATGTCTGCCGGGAGTTGGACTCACGCCAACACCCTTGACCCTGCAGAGGACGGGGGCTGGTGGGTGGGGATGCGCAACGACAGCCGCATCGTCGAGATCGGCGAAGACGGCTCGGTGGGCCGGCAGCTCGGGGGGCCTGAGAGCGACTGGAGCTTCCCAGAGCCGGCGGACGCCCCGAAGTTTCAACACGGGTTTCAGTTCGAAGAAGGGGGCGTGCTGATCTTCGACGATCGCGACCCTGGTTCGGATGAGGGCAGTCGTGTTCTCGACCTGGCCCTCGACGAAGAGGAGTTCACCGCCACTGCCCGCGACATCTGGGTTCACGACCCTCCGCTGCCGGTATACGCCCTCGGTGACGTGGACCGCGCCGCCGATCGCAGCCTGCTCGTGACCTTCTCCAGCGCCGGCGTGATCGACGATGTGTCGCCCGAAGGCGAGCTGCGGTGGGAACTTCAGACGGAGTTGGCTTCGGGGGTGTCGTACGTGGTTCGGGTGGCGGCGTTGCCCGGCATCACTCGCGTGCGGTGAGGCCGCGCCTGACGCTATAGTGCCGCGCAATGGCGCTCGCCCTCTTCGACCTCGACCGCACCGTGCTCGCCGTGAACTCGGCGAAGTTGTGGATTTCCGCCGAGGTGAAGGCCGGGTTCCTCACACGGTGGCAGGCGCTGCGGGCGGCGGCGTGGATCGGCACCTACCATGCCGGATTCACCCGGCTGGAGTCGCTGGTGGAGGAGGCGATCGCCACGCTTGCGGGCGCGAATGAAGCCGAGCTGATTGAGCGGACGGAGCGGTTCTATGCGGAGGAGATCGTTAGCACCGCCCGTCCTGGCGCACTCACTGCGCTGGCCCGACATCGTGCAGCGGGGGACACCCTCGCGCTGCTCACCTCCAGCTCAAACTACCTGTGCGAGCCAGCGCTGCGGCAATTCCACATGGAGCACGCCCTCTGCAACCGTTTCGAGGTGGTGGATGGCCACTTCACCGGGCGCGCCACCGGGCCGATCTGCTTCGGAGCCGGCAAGGTGTCGCACGCGGCGGCCTTCGCGGAGCGCCAAGGTGCCGACCTCGCGGAGGCCTGGTTCTACACCGACTCGATGAGCGACCGCCCGATGCTGGAGGCGGTCGGCCATCCCGTGGCCGTGAACCCCGACCCGCGGTTGCGCCGTCTCGCCTTGAAGCGTGGCTGGCCGATCGAAGACTGGGGCCGCCCCGCTCCGCCCCCGAAATGATCGATCAGATCGCCATGCCGTAGATGCCGTAGAGCATCATCTTCGGGTTGATGGTCTTCAGTTCCACGAGCTGCCGCTTCACTTGGTCGAAGCGCATGTAGAACCGGCGGAGCCCGTAGGCCTGCATCTTGATGAGCAGCTCGGGGTCGTAGCCTGCGGGGTGGGCCACCAGCCGGTCGGCGTCGGGGTTGAAGGTCGTGTAGTTCTCCCAGTCGTCGCGGAACAGGGTTTTCTGCCACTGGTCCTCGAAGAGTTTGCTGCCCGGGAAGGGCACGGTGATGGCGAACTTGGCGAAGTCGAGGTCGAGGTCGACCGCGAACTCGATCGTCTCCCTCGTCATCTCCGGCGTTTCGCCGGGCATGCCGATCATGAACAGCCCCACCGTCTGGATGCCGGCCTTCTTGGCGTTGTTCACGCCCCAGCGCACCTTCTCGGTGGTGAGGTTTTTGTTCACGTTGCCGAGCAGCATGTCCACGCCGCTTTCGATGCCCATCAGCACCCGCCGACAGCCACCCGCGTACATCGTACGGCAGGTCTCTTCGTCGAGGCGGTCCGCGCGAGTCTCCGACAGCCACACCGCCTTCTGGTCGAGCTTCCGCCTCACCAGTTCGTTGCAGAAGGGTGTGAGGTCTTTGAGCACCAGGGGGAAGATCGGGTCGACCAGCCCCACTTGTTTTACGCCGTAGCGGGTGACGAGGTGTTCGTATTCGTCGACGAGTTTGAGGGGGTCGCGGCGCCGGTACACCTTGCCGCTGTGCAGGAGCGAGCAGTAGTCGCACCGGTAGGGGCAGCCCCGCGAGCCGGTCATGGTGAGCACGGGCTTGTCGACGTCGGCGAAGGGCAGGAGTCCGTAGCGGTGGTACGGGAAGAGGTCCCAAGCGGGGTAGGCGAGCGAGTCGAGGTCCCGAAGCAGGGCCCTCGTCTTGTTCGTGCGCGGGTCGCCGCCGTCCATCCAGGTGAGGCCGTCAATCGCCGAGAGGTCGGTGGTGCCGCCGTCCATCGCCTCCACGAGCTCGCACACCGTCTCCTCGCCATCGTGGTGGATCACGAAGTCCACCGCGCCTCCACGGAGAATGTCCTTGGCAAAGACATCGGCGTGTACGCCCCCCCAGACGATCTTGGTGTGCGGCGACACCGCCCTGATCATCTTGGACAACGTCTCGCAGGTGGGTGCGCTTGGCGTGAGCACCGTCATGCCTACGAGGTCGGGCTTGAAGCGCACCACGCGCTCCAGCACCCCGTTGGCGGTGAGCTTCTCCGCGAACATGTCCACAAAGCGGGTGTGCCAGCCCTTCGCGACCAGCGCGCCGGCAATGTACGCGATGCCGGTGGGGGGCATCGGCTCCAGAAGTTCGGCGAAGCGCCCCAGCTTCTGCATGTTCATGGACGGGTTGATCAGCAGGATGCGCACGGAGGCCTCAGCGGGGTGGCGCAGCGTAGCCTCACATCCGCCTCGCCCTCAAGCGCGTGGCCCGGTTTTGTGCGGATCCTTACTGTGCTGCGACTTCGACGGACTCAAGCTTCGACACGTTGCCGGAGCTGTCCTTCACCTGGAACTCCACCAGCGTGGTCAGGGAGTCGTCCAGCTCTTGGATAGCGAAGATGAAGCTGCCCTCCACCGCTTTGCAGCCATCGCCATCGCTGCTGCCCACCGTGGTGTCGAAGTTGGCATCTTCCCCGTTGAACGTGGCGTCGATGTAGCAGGTGCCCCCGTCGATGTCGTCGCCTTCGTCGGTGTAGGTGGCCGTCACCACCAGCACCACGCCCGCGTCGGGGTAGTCCGACCACTTGCCGCTCACGTCCGTGAAGATGGGTGCGCCGGGATCGCCGTCGGGGTCGTGCTCGGAGGTGTCGCCTCCCTCCGCGGTGTCTTCGGAGGTGTCGCCCCACCCGGGGGCGTCGTAGCGGCCGCTGCCCGCGTTGAAGGCATCACCCCCGTCGGTTGAGGTGCAGGCGGTGAGGAGTAGGAACAGCATGGAGCCTCCGGACGGCGAACGATAGCACGCCGGCGAGAACACGGGAATGTTGTTCGGCAACGTGCGGGGAGCGATCAGCGCCGGATGGCCTGCCGACCTGCATAGACACCGGCTGCACCCAGATCGTGGGCGATGCGGAGTAGCTGGTTGTACTTTGCGGTGCGGTCGGTGCGCGAGAGCGAGCCGGTCTTGATCTGCCCGCAATTCGTGGCCACGGCGAGGTCGGCGATCGTCGTGTCTTCGGTTTCGCCGGAGCGGTGCGACATCACGGCGCGGTAGCCGGCCGTGTGCGCCATCTGCACGGCGTCGAGGGTTTCGGTGAGGGTGCCGATCTGGTTCACCTTCACCAAGATCGCGTTGGCCACTCCCTCCGTGATGCCGCGCTGGAGGCGCACGGTGTTGGTGACGAAGAGGTCGTCGCCCACGAGCTGGGTGGTGCGCCCCATGCGGTCGGTCACGGCCTTCCAAGCCGACCAGTCGTCTTCCGCGAAGCCATCCTCGATGCTCACAATGGGGTACTTCGCGGCCAGACCGGCGTACAGGTCGACCATCTCCGCGCCGGTGCGCTCAGCCCCGTCGAAGTGGTACACGCCGCCCTTGAAGAACTCGCTGGCGGCCACATCGAGGGCGAAGAACACCTGATCGCCGAGCCGGTAGCCGGCGCGCTCCACCGCCGTGGACAGGAGTTGCAAGGCCTCCTCGTTGCTCGCGAGGTTGGGCGCGAAGCCTCCTTCGTCGCCCACGGCGGTGTTGAGCCCACGTTCGCTCAGCACCTTCTTCAGGTGGTGGAACACCTCCGTGCCGGCACGGAGCGCCTCGCCGAACTGATCGAAACCGGCGGGGACGATCATGAACTCTTGGCAGTCGAGGTTGTTGTCGGCGTGCGCTCCGCCGTTGATCACGTTCATCAGGGGCACGGGGAGCACATGGGCGTTGCTGCCGCCGATGTAGCGGTACAGCGGCAGGCCGACTTGCAGCGAGGCCGCTCGCGCCACCGCCATGGAAACGCCGAGGAGCGCGTTTGCCCCGAGGCGCGACTTGTTCGGCGTGCCGTCCAGCTCGATGAGGCGGAGGTCGATAGCGCGCTGGTCGTGGGCGTTGAGGCCGATGAGCTGGTGCGCGATCACCTCGCTCACGTTCTGAATCGCGCGGTCCACCCCCTTGCCCATCCACCGGGCCTTGTCGCCATCTCGCAGCTCTACGGCCTCGTGTTCGCCGGTGCTGGCGCCGCTCGGCACCGCCGCCCGTCCCACCACGCCGCCTTCGAGCACCGCCTCCACCTCCACCGTGGGGTTGCCGCGGGAATCAAGAATCATCCGGCCGAAGAGTTCCTGAATGCGGGCCATGGGTGCGCTCGGGCTGGCGCTGGGGCTATCTCCCGCCTGCCGGGGAAGCCAGCGATTGCCCGCGCCAGCGCTCCGCGATCACCGGTGGATCGCCCGTGGGAACGGGGATAGGCTCAACGCCTTTCCCGCCGGGAGTCCGCATGTTTTCCATCCTGCTCCTCGTCTCCGCTGCTCAGTCCGCAGACTTCAAGCCCGCGGGCGTGGGAATCGCCGAGGCCGTGGTGGAGCTCCCCCTCTACTCGGGGGTCAGCGACGACGATCCCTTCTGGTACATCGAAGGGAAGATCGGAGCGCATCCCGTGCTGCTCCGGATCGCCACCGAGGCCGAAGGGCTCACGCTCACCCCCGCCGCCGCTGCGCGGGCCTCGCTGAAGCTCGCCGGCAAGGAAGGCGAACAGACGTCCTCGGGGTTGGTGGTGGCGCTCGGGTCGGCGGGCCTCCACAAGGTGAAGGCACGGATCGGCCCGGTCAACGAGTTTGGATACGGCGTGGATGGCGTGGTGGGGATCGCCGCTTTCCCCGAGTTGGCTTGGGCCGTGGAGCCCAGCAAGGGCAGTGTGAAGGTCGGTCCCAGCGGGGCCAGCAGCGTCGCCGACTCGGTGGGCGAGGCAGTCGCCTTTACGCAGTGGAACAAGGCCGAGCGCAAGGTCGGGAACGACAAGATGAAGATCGGCGCCACGGCCCTCGCGATTACCGCGAAGGTGTCGGGCGTGGAGGTTCCGGTGGTCCTCGCGAGTGGCCGCTTGACCTCTCGGGTGGCGCGGGAGGCCGAAGGGGCGGACTGGTTCGCCCTCGCAAAGCACCCGAACGTGGTGTACGCGCTGCCCCCTGTCGATGGCGCATGGAGTGGCGAAACGGAGATCGAGTGGCGAGAAGTCGGGGTGGGGGGCGTGTCCGTTTGGACGGAGGTGGAGCGATCGGGATCGGGCCTCCGGTACCCCTTGGTGTTGCCCGGTCACCTCGGGCAGGACGTACTCGCGCGCTCGAGTCTCGGGCTCGATGCCGGCCGCAAGACGATCGCGTTGGCAGCAGGGGCCCCGAGCGCTGCAGCCTCGTACGCGGACATCCTCGGTGTCCGGCTGAAGGTCGCCGCCGAAGCGGCCGCCGCCGAGGGGTTGGACGCCGATACTGCCAGCTCCGCGCTCGTTGGCAAGCTCACTCCCTGGATAGACTTCCTGCTCACCACGGGCCAGCCCTCGCTGGCGGTCGAGCCGGCGAAGCGCGTCGCGGAGGCCCGCCCCGGGCTGTGCACGGGCTGGCACACTTACGGAACGGCTCAACTCGCTAGCGGCGACGCCGCGGGGGCCGTCGCCTCGCTCGGGCGTGCTGCCGAGCTGTATCAGGCGTGGGCGAAGCGCCCGCTGCCTGAACGCTCGGCGCTCGCGGCATCCGAGGGGAAACGCAGCAAAGCCGCCGACTTCGACGGACTCTGGGCCCAGGCGCACTCCTGCCACACGGCGTGGGGCCACCTGGCCAGCGCCCAGCTCGTGCGCGGCAACCCCGCTGCCGTCGCGCAGTTGTACCCCCAACACCGCGACCTCGACGTGGGCCTGCCGCTCGCGGCAGGCACAGCGCTGCTCCGCCTCGGCAACCCCGCGGGCGCCGAGGCCGCCTTTCGTCAGGCCGTGCAGCTCAGCCTGCTCGGAAGCGCCGAGGCCCGCGGCGGCATGATGCTCGCCACCCGCGCGCGCAGTCCCAAATTGGCGCTGGCACAGGTAGGCGCCACGCCGCTCGACCACCGGGGCGAACTCCGGTTCCTGCACACCTGGGCCGAGATCCTGCGAGCGGATGGCGGCTCCGACGCCGTGGTCGCCGCTCTCCGTCAGCACCTCGCGCAGAGGCCAGGGTCGGCCGCGGGCTGGCTGGTGCTGGCGAGCGAACAAGCGGGATCGGGGGCGTCGCCCGCGGAGTCGCTGGCTGCAGCGGAGCGGCTACTGTCGGCGGCGGCTGCGGTCACGCCCCGTTCGGCGGAGATCCACGCCCTGCGCGGGGAGCTCCTCCGGCTTGCCGGCAAGCTGGACGAGGCCGGTGCTGCGGCCGAGAAGGCCACTACGCTCTCACCGGGGCTTGGCCTCGGCTGGTACGTGCGCAGCCTTGTCTCCGGGGCGGCCGGGCAGGCGGAGCGCGCCGCGGAGATGCGCAAGCAGGCGGCGGCGTGCGGCGTGGCGAATCCGCTCTATGCATCGCTCGTTGCCGGCAGCTAGGCTACGTCTCGGGTGATGCTCCCGCTCATCCTCGGCGTTGCGCTTGCGGCTCCCACCTACTCGTTGATGGCGGGTGGCGGCGTGGTCACGGGGGAAAGCGCGGAGCACAGCTACGCCTCGTGGTCGCCGGTGGTCGCGGGGAGCGCGGACTGGCGCTTCGGTTGGGTGGAGGCGTGGCTGGGCGTGAGTGCCTCGGGTTTCATTGCGCCCAACCGGCAGGAGCAGAACGTTCCGGCCGCGCTGTTGCAGGGAGAATTCGGCCTCGGCCTCGGCACACCGCAGAGCAGTGCGGGCCTGTTCTTCGGAGCCGGGCTTTCGGGTGGAGAAGGCGGATTTTACGGGCGGGTGATGTTTCCGGGGCCGCCATGGGCGAGCCGGCTCGGCGGCGAACTGCGCGCGTTTCATCTGGGTCGATTCGGGGCCGGCGGGCTGGTGCTGCTGCTGCGTGCGGAGTTCGGCAGCACCGTGGCCACCGCGCCGCCGCCCCCCGTGCATCACGCCGATCCGTACACGGACTGAATCGGCTCTACTTCTCCGTGTCGCCCGTAGGCTTGGGAGGAGGAGGCCGGCGGTCAAGCCCGAGGCGCGCAAGCTCCTCGGGGCTCGTCACCATCGCCTTCTTGGGCCGGGGGGTATCGCCCTCCGCTTCCGGCCGCGGCATGCGGATCCTCGTGTTCTCGCCGCTCGCTCCCATCCCGAAGAGATCGTCGAGCCCCCCGGTGGAGCTGGGGGGTTTGCGGTTCAGCGGCGCGGGTGCGGGTCGGGGGAGCGGTTCGGTCGGGGGTGGGCTCGCGATCGGGGTCACGACCGGGGGTGGACCGGCAGGAGGCTCCGGGGTGGCGCCGGGGGGGGCGGTCGCGGCAGGGGGCGGGCTCGTCACCACGGGCTCGGGGGCAGGCACCACGACGCCCGGTCGAATCGGCAGCCGCGCCACCGCGTGCACCGGTGCGCCCGGACCGAAGGTGCCGGTCGATGGGGGGCGGGGAGGGGGTGCCTGCGGCCGCGTGGGTCGTTCCTCCGCCTTCGGCTTGAACTCCGCGGGGTCGGCCTTTCGAACCTCGCCGATGCGGAGGGCGGGATTGATGCCGGCGTCGCTGCTTTCGCGCCGCTGGGGGGCGGAACCGATGTTCGGGTTGAAGGTGGGGGGCCGCGAGGAGGCGGCCGGCTTCGCGGTCTGGGGGGGGGTGAGGTGAGGCGCGGGCTGCCGTTGGGTGGGAATCCCTACGTCGCCGAGACCCGTTTCCACCTTCTTCGCTTCCGGGTCCCAGGGGTTCGGAAGCCCCAAGCGAGCGAAGATGCCCTGCCCCTTGGCAAAGCGCGGGGGAGACCATGAGCGGGCGCCCACCCGCGCCACCAGCGCGTGCCCGACGCATCGGCGGGGTTGCAGGCGATCGAGAACGTCGCGCACCCGGGTGTCTTGGGGCAGGCCATCGAAGGGGTGCGGGCTCATCGGGGGGCGAGCCGCCCCACCAGCCGGGGCTCGCGCAAGAGCCTCGCGGCAAGGAGCGCTACGTCATCGCGAGTCACCCGCTCCACGCGCCGTAGGACGGCCTTGTACCGCGTGCCATCGAGCCCGTACAGCTCCGAGAAAGCGGCTTCGCCGGCGCGCAACCCCGCCGTCTGCAGCTCTCCCTCTGCGGCGCCCAGCAGCGCCGCACGGGCCCGGCTCACCTCGGCCTCCGAGAGGTCGCCCCCCGCAACCCTCGCGACGCAGGCGAGCAGGCGCCGCTCGGCCTCGTCGAGCCGCGCCGGATCCGTAGCGAGGGCGCAGGTGAGCAATCCTGCGACCAGACCGTCGAGTGCGCTTGCGCCCACCGAGTAGGCCAGCCCCTCTGCTTCGCGCAGCTCCAGAAAGAGGCGCCCCGCCTGCCCGCCGAGCACTTCTGCGAGCACGTCTTGGGCGGCCACCTCGGGGTGCCTCACCGGGAGGCCTTCCCACACCACCATCAGGTGCGCTTGATCGCGGGCGCTACGCAGCATGACTCTGCCGGTTGGGATCGGTGCGGGACGCTTGGGCGCGGCGAGCGGGGCACTCGTGGGCAGTTGGCCTTCGAGGTGGCGCAGTCGGCCGAGCGCGTACTCGGCGTCGAACTCGCCGGTGATGGCCACCACCAGATTCTTGGGCTGCGCCCAAGCTCGGTGCAGTCGAAGGAGGCCGGCAGGCTGGATACGGGCGAGGGAGCCCGGGGTGCCGCTCGGGTCGAGCCCCCAGGGGTGGCTGGGAAAGGCCGCCGCCCACAGGGCAAGGTCGAGCCGATCGCTGGGATCGTCGTCGCGGGCGGCGAGGTCGTCGAGGAGCGAAGCGCGGGCCCGCTCCAGTTCCGAGTCGGTGAACGACGGGGCGAGCAGGGTGTGGAGGAGCAGCTCAAGCCCGGCCGGGAATTGCTCGGCGGGGAGCTCGGCGCGCAGCCCTTGGCTGGATCGGCCGCCGCTCGCCCCTAACGCGCCCCCGAGGTTGCTCAGCGCACGCCCAAGTGCCTCCGCCGAAAGCCCTGCGGCCCCACGGGTGACGGTGCGCAACCACATCGCCGACCGCCCGGCGAGCCGGCGGGTCTCGACGAGCTGGCCTCCCACGCCGGCGATCCGGACCGCGGCGATCGAGCCTTCGTCAGGCTCCAAGAGTACCCGCATGCCGCCGGGGAGGATGTGCCGCTGCACCTCCCGGCGTGCGTCGGTCGTAGGGCGCGGCCTCCACGCCGGCCGGGCCTTCGCTCCCCCGCCCAGCGTGAGCGTCACCGCACGCTCGGGCGCCAGTGATCTCGCCGCGGCGTGCACCGCCTCGTCCGTGACGGCGGCCAACCGTGCGTCGTAGCCGCGCCACGCCTCCGGATCGCCGAAGTGTTCGAAGTAGAAACAGGCGGCGTGGGCACGTCCGTCGGCGGTTTGCCGCCCGAAGCGGCGTTCGGCCGCGAGCCCGACGCGCGCGCGGGCCATGTCGGCCCGCGAGAGCCCCCCCGCCGCAGCGGTGGCGAGCACGTCGGCGGCGGCTTCGAGGGTGCGGGCTCCCGCGCCGGGCGTCACGTGCGCGTCCATCACGAACAGCCCCCCCAGGGCCTCCCCATCGTACTCGGCGCGCACGTCGAGGCAGCCAGGGAGCACCCTGAGCGTGGAGACGAGCGGGGAGGCCGTTCCGCCGCCGAGGGCCGTGGCGAGCACGTCCCAGGTGGGGGCGTCGGGGTCGGCGATCGCCGGGGCGCCGAAGCCGAGCTGCACGACGTGGGTGTCGAAGCGCCGGCGCAACTGGCGGCTCGCGCCGCCAGCCACGCGGGCGGGGCCGCCGCGCGCCCGTACGGGCGCGGCGGGGCCGCCCGCGAACAGCGCAGGGAGCGCTGCCCGGAGGCGCTCGGCGTCGAAATTCCCGGCGACGGCGAGGCAGGCGTTGGCCGGCACGTAGTGCCGGCCGTAGAAGCCGAGCAGGCGGGCGCGATCGAGCTGGCGTACGCTGGCCACGGTGCCGATCACGGGGCGCCCGTAGGGGTGGTGAGGCCAAGCGGCCGCGGCTAGCGCCTCGCCCACCACTTGCCCTACTTCGTCCTCCCCTCCTCGAATCTCCTCCAGCACTACCTTCCGTTCCCGCTCCAACTCCTCCGCGGGGAACTGGGCATGCTGCATCATCTCCGCCAGCACGCCCACGGCGTCGACTGCGTGGCTCCCGCTCACCGTCGCGTGGAACACCGTCTCGTCGTGGCTGGTCCACGCGTTGAGATCGCCCCCCATGCCCTCGATGGCGCCGGCGCACTCCCCCACGCCGAAGCGGGCGGTGCCCTTGAACACCATGTGCTCGATAAAGTGCGCCGCGCCTGCGAGGCCCTCGGGTTCGTCGCCGCTACCCACGTTGAGCCACAGGTAGGCCGCGGCCACGTTGGGGCCCGTGTCGGGGAGGAGCACCACGCGCATCCCGTTTGCCAGCGACCCAGACGACATGCGCGGCAGTTATCCCGGCCGGCGTGTACGGTGTCTATGCCCATGTTCCGTGGTGCCGCGTGCGCTGCCCCTACTGCGCGTTCGCAGTGGACACTCGGCGGCAGCCTGCGGAGGAAGCGTGGGTGGCGGGCGTATTGCGGGACTGGGAGCGAGAGGCGCCGTGGTTCGAGGGCCCGCCCACGACGCTCGCGTTCGGCGGGGGAACGCCATCGCGGGCCGATCCCCGCTCGTTGGCGGCCGTGGTCGAGGCTGTCCGGCCCTCGCGGGAGGTGGGGATGGAGGCCAATCCGGAGGACGTTTCGCGGCTAAGCGTGCGAGCGTGGCGCGATCTCGGCGTGTCGCGGCTCTCCTTGGGGGTGCAGACGTTCAACCCCGCACTCGCCCCTGCGCTCGGGCGGGCGCACAGCGCGCGCCAGGCGCTGTCAGCGCTGGAGGCCGCGATGGCAACGGACTTTCGAAGCGTCAGCGTGGACCTGATGTTCGGTCAGGCCGGGCAAACGGTCGAGGCGCTTGTCGCCGACCTCGATACCGCGGCCTCCGCCGGGGTACACCACCTCTCGCTCTACTCGCTTACGGTCGAGCCAGGCACACGCTTTGCGGTTGAAGCGCGTGCAGGGGTCGACGAGGACCGCTGGGTGGAGCTGCACGACGCGGCAGCGCTCCGGCTGGAGGAGTTAGGCTTCGAAAGGTACGAGGTTAGTAATTTCGCGCGGCCCGGCCACCGTGCCGAGCACAACGAACACTACTGGCGGGCTCGGCACTGGGCGGGGCTGGGGCCGTCGGGTCATGGGTGGCGACCGAACGGGGAGCGCACGGCCAACGCCGAGAACTTCGACGAGTGGGCGAGCGGAAGTCCTCCGGCGGTCGAGCGGCCCGGAGGGAGCGCGCTGTTTTTCGAGCTGGTCTGGTCGACACTGCGACACATCGACGGCGTGAATGCGCCGGAAGTCGTGCGCCTGACGGGCTTCCGCGTGATGGCTCCCGACCGCCTCCTGAACGAGGGCCTACTCCGGTGGGAGGGCGACCATCTTCGGCTTTCTACGCGCGGCTTCGCCATCTCCGATGCTGTGGTTGCCGCGGTGGTGGCGTGGTCCTGCTCGTAGGGATTGTGTGAGGCCGCGGCCAGCTGCGCAACCTGCAGGACCCAGCCCCTTGCGATTGGTGAAGGTTCGGGCATAATGGCGCACCTGTGGGGGGGAGCTGGATGAGTGCGGAACCGGACGATCAGGTGGATGTGGATGGCGGCCTTCGCATCGACATTGATCCTGAGCTGATCGCGGCGGCGATGATGGCGGTGGAAAGTCGTGCCTCGAAGAAAAGGCGCCCCACCTTCGCGCCCAGCCGCCTCCGGGAGGAGACGGGCGATCCGGTGACGGTCGATTTGGGTGGGGAGGCCGGCGAGGCCGGCGAAGTGTCCGACGGAAACCCTGGCGGCCCAGGCAGTCCGGAGGCGCCCGTGCGGCGCGTGGACGCGCTGCCGGATATCGGCGGGCAGCGGGAGCCCACTCCCGCCGGCAGTCGGCCTTCCACGGCCGACGCGCAGTTGGCCGCCCTTCGGTTGCGGGATGCCCAGGACCGGGGGCTTCGCTTGGAGCTGCAGGTGGCCTCCCTCAGCGCCGCCCGTGACACCCTCGATCGGCAGGTCAGGGAGCTGCGGGAAGCGGTGCAGCAGCAGCTCTCGGAGGCCGAGGCTGCCCGGGTTCGCCATCGGAAGGAGCGGGACGACGCAGAGCGGGCGGCAGAGGAGCGGGTATTGCGCGCGCTGTTTGAGGTTGGCGACAACCTCGCGCGTGGCATTGCGCACGCCGGTCAGGACCCGGGCCGGGTGGTCGAGGGCCTCGCAATGATCAGCGAGCAGTTCCAAGGGCTCCTGCGCCGATTCGGGGTGGAGCCGATCGATGCCTCCGTGGGCGCGATCTTCGATCCTTCGCGGCACGAGGCGCTGTTGCATCAGCCCACCGATAAGGTGCCTCCTGGCTGTGTCGTGGAGGAGGTCACTGCGGGCTATTCGCTGCGCGGCCGGATGCTGCGTGCGGCCCGCGTGGTGGTGGCGTCGGCGACGACCCCCGAGGAGTGATACCATGCCACCCCGGCGCAGGATGTCCAGATGGGCAAAGTAATTGGTATCGACCTCGGCACGACCAACTCATGCGTTGCGGTGATCGAGGGCGGTGAGCCCTTGGTGATTCCCAACGATGAAGGCGCACGAACCACGCCTTCGGTGGTGGCGTTCCCCCGCGAGGGCGAGCGCGTGGTGGGCGCAATTGCCCGCAGGCAGGCGGTGACCAACGCTGAACGCACCGTTCACAGCGCGAAGCGGCTCATCGGGCGCCGATTCGAAGATGCCGAAGTGCAACAAACCTGCGGCACCGTTTCCTATGCGATCAGCGCCGCCCCCAACGGCGATGCGTGGGTGAACATCGGGGGGGTGCAGTACTCGCCGCAGCAGGTGTCCGCGATGATCGTGGACCGCATGAAACAGACGGCCGAGGCCTACTTGGGCGAGCCGGTCAGCGAAGCCGTCATCACCGTGCCCGCCTACTTCAACGATGCCCAACGCGCCGCCACACGCGATGCGGGCAAGATCGCGGGCCTCGAGGTGCTCCGGATCATCAACGAGCCTACCGCCGCGGCACTGGCGTACGGCCTCGGCAAGACCGGCCACGAGCGCGTGGCGGTGTTCGACCTCGGCGGGGGCACGTTCGACATCTCGGTGCTCGAGATCGACAGCGGTGTTTTTGAAGTGCGGTCCACCAACGGCGACACCTTCCTCGGCGGCGATGACTTCAATTCTCGCATCGCCCAATTCCTGATCGCGGAATTCCGGCAGGACACGGGGATCGACCTCGCTGGCGATCCGGTGGCCCTCCAGCGCATCCGCGAAGCGGCGGAGAAGGCCAAGCACGAGCTGAGCTCGGTCAATGAAACGGAGGTGCACCTGCCCTTCTTGGCGGTGGCCGCCGACGGTCCGCAGCACCTCATGGTCACGCTCAGCCGGGCCCAACTTGAGGGCCTCGTGGCCGACTTGGTGGACCGGCTCGAAGCCCCCTGCCGGGCGGCTCTACGCGATGCGCGCCTTGAAGCCAAGAGCCTCAACGCCGTACTCATGGTCGGCGGCATGACCCGGATGCCCTGCATCCAAGAGAAGGTGGCGGCGATCTTCGGGATGGAGCCGGAGCGCGGCCTCAACCCGGACGAGGTGGTGGCCGTGGGCGCCGCGATCCAGGCGAGCGTACTGAAGGGCGAAGTGAAGGACGTTCTGCTGCTCGACGTCACACCGCTGTCGCTGGGCATTGAGACGGCCGGCGGCATGTACGAACCGATCATCGGCCGGAACACCACGATTCCCTGTCGTAAAGGCAAGATCTTCACCACCGCGCTCGACAATCAGGACATGGTGCGCGTTCACGTGCTCCAGGGCGAGCGTGAGATGTCCGACGACAACAAGTCGCTGGGCATCATCGAGATGCGCGGCCTGCCTCCGGCGCCGCGCGGCGTACCCGAGATCGAGGTCACCTTCGAGCTCGATAGCAACGGCATCCTGAACGTGCACGCCCGCGACAAGGGAACGGGGCGGCAGCAGAGCACCCAGATCGTGAGCAACTCGGGGCTCAGCGCTTCGGACATCGAGGCGATGATCGTCGCCGCGGAGTCGCACCGCTCGGCCGACCGTGAACGGCGCTCTCATGCGGAGGAGCGCAACCACTTGGATGGGCTCATCTACACCACCCGCCGGAGCCTTGAGGAGTACGCTGCGAGCGTGTCCTCCGCCGACGCGATGGTCATCCGCGAGGCGATTCGGCAGGCAGAGGCCGTGCTGGAGTCTAGGGATTCCGACGCGCTCGTGCGCGCCCGCGAACAGCTTGGTCTGGCCGCACAACGGCTGTCGGAGAGCATTTACGCCAGCGTCCGCTCTGACACGGCCATGCTGGGCGGCGGCTCCTACGTGAGCCCCCAAATGTCGATCGAGGAGGACGCGGCCGACGACGGGGCGTGAGCGAGCGTGAGCCCGCTTCGGTCGGCGGCGGGTTACCTCCGCCCCCGGAGTACTTTTGGCCCGACGCGACTATTACGCAGTGTTGGGCGTGGCGCGTGCCGCCAGCCCTGACGAGGTCAAGCAGGCGTTCCGCACGCTCGCGATGCGCTGGCACCCCGATCGGAACCCCGGAGACACTCAGGCGGAAGTTCGTTTCCGCGAGGTGGCCGAAGCGTGGGACGTTGTTGGCGACCCGGAGAAGCGCGCACGCTACGATCGCCTCGGCTCGCTGTACACTCACGACGGCAGGCCCCCCCGGCCAGAAGACGTCAACGAGATGTTCCTCGACGCGCTGGGGGGCCTCTTCGGTCGAAAGAAAGCGGGGGACCGCGGGGAGGACCTCCGCTATACGCTGCAGCTCACCCTTGAGGAGGCGGCGGCCGGAACGGAGAGGGTGGTGGCCATCCATCGCACACTGTCTTGTCGCGACTGCGGCGGCAGCGGCGACGCCGCAGAGGGGCGGGCCGCCTGCGAGCCCTGCAGCGGGTCCGGCCGTTCGGCTACGCGCCGTTTTCTTCGCAACGACTGCGCGCACTGCGCCGGCAAGGGCTACCGCCCTACCGCGAGGTGCGGCCGGTGCAGCGGCGAGGGGCGGCGCGCGAACGAAGAGCAGCTCCGCGTGAAGGTGCCCGCCGGTGTAGCGACGGGGCAAAAGCTGAAGCTGCGCGGGAAGGGGAACGACGGCCCGGGGTTGTTGGGGGGCGTGCAGGGCCCCCCCGGTGATCTCCTCGTGGTGGTCGATGTCGACGAGCACGCACTCTTTCGGCGCCGAGGAAACGACCTGCTGTGTGAAGTGCCCATTCGTTTTCCCGAGGCCGCCCTGGGCGCAGAGATCACCGTACCCACGCTCGACGGCACGACTCGAATCCGCGTTCCTCCGGGCACGCCTTCTGGCAAGTCGTTTCGCCTACCGGGGCGGGGGATGCCGGCGCCCGAGGGCAGTGTGCGAGGCGACCTGCACGCGAGGGTCGTCGTCGAGATCCCGTCGGCCCTGCCCCCCGAGGCGGTCGCCGTCCTCGAAGAGTTCTCGCGCAAAGCGGGTGAGGGCTCGTATCCGAAGCGGTCGGCTTGGCTCCACGCGCTGCGGGAGCGGGGGGCATGATGGGCGTCGGCGCGCTGATGGTCGGGCTGTGGCTGGCGGCGGTTGCGCCGCTCCACGCCGGGAGTGGGCCGCCTGCCGCGGTGAAGGCAGCCGCTAACGCGGAGTCTCCGAGGGCGGCGGCGGCGCTCTTGACCGAGGCCCAGGCCGCCGCCGCACCGAACGACTTGCCGTGGCTGCTGCTGTACGCCTCGGAATATTCGCGCCTTGCCGGCGACACGGGGCCTGCGCGCGACGGCTTCACCCGCGTGGCCGCCGACTTCGCGACGCATGGGGCGCGGGAGCCCGCCAAGGTCGGGCTCGCCGTGCTCAACGCGAATGGACGCGCCGACGGGAACACGCTCGCCACCTTGGAACTGATCTCCGAGGGCGGCGTGCCGGGTACCCTGAACGCCGACCGCTGGCTGCTCGTGGCGTCGGCTCGTGCCGGGGGGGGCGACCCTGCGAAGGTGCGCGAAGCCCTGCGGCGCGCCGAAGCATCGGCGCGCGGCACGGGGCAGTCGGCCCGCGTGGTCGCGGCTTCGGCAGGGCTTCGGAACCGGCTGCCGTCGGTGTCGGCCGCGGCGCCGAAGGCCGCGGCTGACAGTCGCCCTGGCGACCTCCGCGCCATCGAGTCGATCCGCGCTGATCTCGCCGCGCAGAGCTTCACAGCCGTGGCTGAGGCCGCGGCGTCCTTCGCATCCGCGTGGCCGGACTCCCCGTTTCGACGCGAGGCCGACTACGCGGCGCAGCGCGCGAAACTCCAGACTCCCATCCGGCGCAACGTGGTCGCGGTGGTGCTCCCCCTCACCGGCGAGTACGCGTTGCCAGGCGGGCAGCTCCGCGACGCGATCAAGCTCAGCGCCGAAACGCTCGGCGGAATCGAGCTGGTCGTGGCCGACACGGGCGGCTCCGCTGACGGCTGCTCCAAGGCCGTGGAGAAGGCGGTGATCGAGCAGGGAGCGGCGATCGTGCTCGGCCCGCTTACCAAGGAGGAGTCCCTCGGGTGCGCGCCCACGGCGCAGGCTCTTCACACGCCGATCCTGCCGTTCACTAGCGCGGAGGAGGTGCGTCTCGTCGGAGACCAAGTTTTCCGCGCGTACCCCTCCGTTTCGGACCAGATCGGCGCACTCCTCGACGACATGATGGGCGCCCGAGGGTGGGGGCGGTTCGCCATCGCCAGCCCCCGAAACGCGTTCGGCGAGGGGTCCGCGCGGACTTTTATCGCCCTCGTGCAGGCCCGCGGTGGCGTGATCGTAACGGTCGCCGACTACGACCCCGCGGCCACTGACTTCCGTTCGGTGGCGAAGGTGCTGGGCGCCAAGGACTACAAGGAGCGGTCGGGAGAGTACGCCGCGGTGCAGAGCAATGCGAAACGAACGGGGGGTGACCCCAAGAAGTCCACGCTGCCCCCACGCATCGACTACGACGCGATCTTCGTGCCCGACGGCTACCAGCGGGCCGCGCTGCTCGCCTCGGCGTTCGCCTTCGAGGAGTTTCCCATCGGCGGGTTCCGGCCGCGGCGCGACGACGTGCCGCTCGGCCTCGTCGGCCTCAATGCCTGGAACAATTCGGAGTGGCCACGCCGGGGGGGTGACTACGTACAGGGCTCCTTGTTCGTGGATGCGTTTCGTGTCGATGATCCTCGCCCGGAGGTGCGCGAGTTCGTGGACCGCTGGCGGGAGCGCGGGGAGGGTGATCCGGGCGTGGTGCAGGCCGTGGGCTACGACGCGCTCCGGCTCGTGGCGGCCGCCCTGCGCGCCGAGGGGGCGGATGTCGCGGCCAACCTGCTCACGGTCGACCTGCCCCCCACGCTCACAGGCGTTCACGGTTTTACGCCCGAGCAGGCGGCGCGCCGCGACTGGACCCTGCTGACGGTGCGGGATGGGCGGATCGAGGCGCTGTATGGGGAAGGAGCGGATGGCCGGTAGTCGGCCCGGCCCCTTCGGCGACGACGATGAGGACTGGGTTGTGGCGCAGGCGCGCTCTTGGTTCCCGGCGCTCAAGCCCGGCGCCGGAATCGGCGACGACGCGGCTGTCCTCGCTCTCGGGAACGTCGTTACCACCGACACCATGGTGGAGGGCGTACATTGGGACGAACGGCTCTCCCCGGCTGATGTCGGCTG
>CANKOI010000077.1 GCA_947484175.1 Deltaproteobacteria bacterium | reverse complement strand
CGGTCCCAAGAACAATCTCATGATCGCCGCCTTCGCCGGCGGTGGCGCGCTCGCCGCCACCGGGCTGGTGTTGCTGCTGATCGACAGCGACGCCGCCCCGTTTCTGGCACCGGCTCCCGGCGGCGGTCTGGTGGGATGGTCCTCCTCCTTCTGACTTCCGCCGCGTGTGGACGGTCGCCCGAGGCGGCGCCCGCCCCCCCGGCGCCGGCTGCATCGCTCCTCGCGGTGTCTTGCGAGCCGTCCGCCCTCGTCCGTTCCTCCTCCGGCTGGGTGGTGGGCGACAACGAAGACGAGGACGGCCTGTACCGCTTCGACGACGCCATGGCCCTCCAAGACCGTCCGCCTCTGGCCACCCGCATCGAGGATGTGGAAGCGATCGCAGTCGACGGCGAGGGGCTCATCGTGGTGGGCAGCCATGGCGTCACGCGCTCGGGGAAGGTGAAGCCCGAGCGCCACCGGGTGCTGCTCGCCGACGGCAGGGTGTTCGCCCTCGCGCTCGACGGGTTCGTGGAGCGAGAGGCCGTCAATGTCGAAGGGGCGGCGGTCCTGGGCGGCGAGCTGGTCCTCGGCCTTCGTGCGCCGCTCGCGGCGAGCCACGCCCAGTTGCTCGTCGTGGACCGGGGCGCGGCGGCGGGGACGATCCTCCGAACCGTTGCCGTAGACCTTGGGGGCGCCGGAGTGCGCGAGCTCGCGCCGTTTCGGGGGGGATTGCTGGTGGTGTCGGGCCCGGCCGCCGATCGGCAGGAGCCCTTCGGACTGTGGTGGCTCTCGGCGCTGGACGCCGCGCCGGTGCGGCTGTCCGGGAGCTTGCCGTCGTCGACCGAGGGCGCCTGGCCGGTGAACGACACCACGCTGCGGGTGGTGATCGACGGGGACGGCGAGCCGGGCGCCTGCCGCGAGGCCGGCCGCTGGCTGGATGTGTCCTTCGCCGTGGCGCCCGCGCCCGTCGTCCCCTGAAGAAAGATCATCGGCGGCCATTTTTTGGCAGGCGCCGCGCATAGTTGGGTGGCCATGCGAATCCTGCACACCTCCGACTGGCACCTCGGCGTGTCGCTGCGCGACCATCCTCGCGACGAGGAGCATGCCGCCTTCTTGGCGTGGCTCACCGACACGATCGTGGCCCGCGAGGTCGATGTCGTGCTCGTGGCCGGCGACATCTTCGACACCGCGAACCCCCCCTCGCGCGCCCTCGCGTTGTGGTACGGCTGGCTGGCCGCGGTGCGCGATCGGCGCCCCGGCATCCAGGTCGTGGCCATCGGCGGCAACCACGACAGCGCCGCGCGGCTCGATGCTCCTTCGGAGTTGCTGCGCTCGCTGCGCATCCACACTATGGGGGGGCTTGCTCGTGAGGAGGGCGGCGGTGTCGATGTTCTGGGCTGTGTCGTGCCCTTGCTCGATGCGGCGGGTGGTGTCGCGGCGGTCGTGGGGGCGGTGCCATTTTTGGGTTCGCTCTCCGTGGAGGAGATCACCGAAGTGTACCAACGCACGTGTGCAGAGCTGCGGGTCGTGGCCCCCCCAGAGGCCGCACTACTGTTGATGGGCCACCTGTTCGCGCTGGGGGGGCGGGCCGCACGCCGCAGCGGCGAGTCGGAGCGGATGATGGCCGGGGGGGTGGAGCACGTTCCGGTATCGGTCTTTCCCGACGATGTGGCGTACGTGGCCCTTGGCCACCTCCATCGGGGGCAGGAGCCGGGCGAGCGGGTGGCGTACTGCGGCTCGCCGATCCCGCTGTCCTTCGGCGAGCGAGACTACGAACACCGGGTGCTGCTCGTCGAACTGGTCGGCGGCTCCGAGGGCCGCCCGCAGGCCGTGATCGAGGCGGTGGTGATCCCCCGCTCCGTGGCGGTGGAGAGTTGGCCGCACGCCCACGAGTCCGAGAAGCTGCTCAGCGCCGCCGAGGCCCTCGCCCGCGTGCGCGCGAGGCCGGAGGCGTCCGGGTCGGCCCGCTTGCCGCTCGTGCAAATCCGCCTCGCGCCGGGGGCCACCGCCGTTCACAAGCGGGAGATTGAGGAGGCCGCAGTCGGGCGCGACTTCCGCTGTCTCCACGTCGAGCTCAACACCGAGCGGGGCATTGGGGGTTCCGCGCCCTCTCCCCGGCTCGACGACCTCACACCGCGGGAGGTGTTTCTCGACGAGTGGGCGCGTCGTTTTCCTGAGGAGCCGCTGCCTCCCGAAGTGCTCACGGCGTTCGACGAAGCGGTGGCCGCGCTGGCCGAGGAGGGGGCATGAAGATCACCAGAATCGAAGGCAAGAACCTTGCCTCCTACAGCAAATTCGACCTGAAGTTGAACGAAGGGGCGCTCGGCGAATCGTCGGTGTTCGCCATCGTGGGGCGCACCGGTGCCGGAAAGAGCACCTTGCTCGACGCGGTGATGCTCGCCCTGTACGGAGAGCTGCCGCGTGTCGCCCAGCAGGACAAGCTGGAGTTGGGGAAGGGCTACGACGCGCACAAGCCCGTCGCGATCGTGCGGCTTGGCCAGGGCGAGGCCCTTGCCGCCTGTGAGTTCATCGGCACGGACGGGGTGGCTTACCGCACCGAGTGGAGCGTGCGCACGAAGCGAGATGGGGCGCTCCACGTGGCGGAGCCGAAGCTGACCCACGTCGGGGAGAGGAGCGATCTGGTTCGGAACAAGACGGAGCACGCAAGGGAGATCGAGCGGTTGGTGGGCCTCAACGCGCTGGAGTTTCGCCGTGCGGCGCTGCTTGCCCAGAACGACTTCGCGGCGTTCCTGAAGGCCGATCGTAGCGAGCGTGCGCAACAGTTGGAGCGCATCACGCACCAAGAGCAGTACGGCGCCATCGGCAAGAAGGTGCACGAGTTGAAGGGGCAGCGGGAGGAGGCTGTGCGGGAGGCTCGTGCGGGGCTCAACGAGTGGGCAGAGCTCACCCCCGAACGCGAGGTGGAGCTGATGGCGTCGTCGTCGGCAGCCGAAGCCGTTCGGGAGGCGGCCGCTGGCGCGGTGGAGAGGCTGGCAGGGCACCGGCGCTTCATCGCGGAGCGGGAGGCGCGGGTGGTGGCCGCGGGGGCAGCGAGGGTGGCGGAAGAGCAGGCGGAGGAGGCGGTGACGGCCCGCAAGCACGATGCCCAGCGCCTCTCGTGGGCCGACGAGGCCGAGGCTCACCGCGGCGCTGGGGAGAGTCGGCAGCGGGCCGCCACCAAGCTGCTCGAAGAGGAGGCGGAACAGCTCCGGCGCGAAGGGGAGGCCTTGCAGGCGGAGGGCGAAGCCGCCACGGCCGTGCAGGAGGCCGAGGCCACGAAGGCCACCGCGGTAGCCACCCGCGGGGCGCTCGCGGCGCCTGAGGTGGCGAAGGCGCGGGCGGCCGACACCGCCGTGGTAGGGATGGAGGCCACCCGGCAGGCCACGGCGGCCGCCTCCGATGAGCTGGCCGAGGTCGCCCGGAAGGCCGGGCTGGCGATGGTGGAGTCCGTGCGAGTTTCGCATGCGGCAGAGGAGCAGCACGAGGCCGCCACGAAGGCCGTAGCGTCGCTGGCGGGCGTGGAGGAGGTTCGGCGCGACGACGCGCTCGCCGCCCTCGACACGTTGCTCGCGGCGAGGATGACGGGGCGAGAAGCCAGCGAGGAGGCGGCGGCCCAAACCGGCCAGGCGGAGGCGCTGGAGGTGCAGATCGGCGCCGTTGCGGAGCGTCGGGGGGAGCTGCGGGGCCGCGCCACTCTGGCGGCAGAGGGTGTGAGGGCGGCAGGCGAGGCGCCCGACACGGCGGCCGCGCACCGAGCGGTGAGCGAGGCGCACGCCCGGTCGGCGCGTGCCGAGGCCGAAAGGAAGGCGGCCGTCGCCCATGCGCGCGCGGCGGCCGCGGCCCTGGTGCCGGCGCAGCGTTTGGAGGGAGCGGTCGCGCGGCTGCGGGAGTTCCGGGAACAGGAGCCCCAACGGGTGGTGGAGGTCCAGGAAGCCCACACGCGCCTGCTGGGCGCACAAGCGATCGTGGATGCCGCGAAGGCGGTCATGCACCTCGACGAACACCGTGCGGCGCTCGTCGAGGGCGAGGCGTGCCCGCTCTGCGGCTCGGAGCAACACCCCTACGTCGAGGCAGGCGCCCCTCGCCTCGAAGCCGCGCTCGACGACGAGCTTCGGCTGCATCGGGAGCGGCACAGCACGCTGGAGTTGGCCCTCGCCACCGCGATCTCCGATGCCGCCGCGTCGGAGCGAGACCTGCCCAGCCTCGAGAGGCAGGCCGCCGAAGCGGCGGCAGCACAGAACGAGGCTGCCGGCGAACTCACGGTGGCGAAGGAGGCCCGCATCGACGACGGCATGTTGCCTTCGGCCGCGGAGAGCGCCGCGGAGGTGGTCGCAGCGGTAGCGGAGGCCTCGCGGCGGGAGAGCGCCGCCAAAAAGGTCACGGCCGCGAGAGAGGCGGCGGAGGCCGTGGCGCGTGAGTTGCACACGCTCGAGGAGGAGATGGCCCCGCTCAAAGCGGAGGCCGGCGCAGCCCGGGCGCTCGCGAACGCGCTGGTTGAGGCGGCGGCGCGCGCCGCGCTGAAGGCCTCCGAGGCGCTGGTTCACGCCACGCCACGATTCGCGGCGTGGCCGGGCGGCCTCGATCTCGCGGCCGAGGGTGTGCGTGACGCGGTGGTCGCGGCCTACCGGGAGTTCGACTCCCGTCGCACGGCTGCCGAACGCTGCGAGCGAGACCGCGTCGCCGCTTTCGCGGAGGCGCGGGCGGCGGCAGGCGCCGCGGTCGCCGCGCAGACGGCCGCCGACGATGCCGCGCTGCTGGCGCAGCGGGCCGCCACCGCTCTGGGCGAGGCGCGCGCGGTGCGCGCCTCGTTGCTCGGCGGCGTCCCCACGGAGGAGGCGGTAGCGGCGCACGCCGCCGCAGTGGCCACGGCGGTCACGGCGGAGGGGGCGGCGGCAACCGCGAGCGCCGCAGCGGCGGCGCGTGTGCTGTCCTCGCGAAGCGAGGCGAAGGCCGCGAAGCGGCGGGCCGGCGAAGCCGGCGAGGCGGCCGCGGAGCGCGAGGCCGCGTTGCGGCGCGCGCTGGTGGCGCTCGACTGGTCGGAGGAGCAGTTCCACGAGCGGCTGTTGCCCGCGCTCGACCGGGGAGACCTGCGCAAGGAACTCGACAGCCTCTCCACGGCGCTGGTGGTGGCCCGCGCTGCCCACAACGCTGCACGCGAGCGGCTTGAAGAGCTGACCTCCCCCGAGGGGCTGCAAGAGGAGGGCCTAGCGGGGGCGGTGCTCCTTGCTGCCGGTGAGCTGCGAGGGGCAGAGGCGGCGCTCGGCGCCGCCAATACCGCACTGACGGTGGCGCGTCGTGATCAGGCGAGCCGCCACGAGAAGGGCGGCGAAGTCGCCGAGCGGGAAGCGGCCCTGAAGCCCTGGCAACGCCTCGCCGATCTCATCGGCGGCCACGATGGCAAGAAGTTCCGGGAGCTGGCCCAGGCGCGCACGATGCAAGCCCTCGCCGAACTGGCGAACGCCCAACTGCAACGCTTCGCTGCCCGGTACGAGCTGCGCCATCTCCCAGAGCACCCGCTGGAGCTCCTGGTGCTCGATCACGACGCTGGCGGCGAGCTCCGCGCCACCTCCTCGTTGTCGGGTGGCGAGACCTTTCTGGTGTCCCTCGCGTTGGCGTTGGCGTTGGGTCGCCTGTCGTCGCGGTCGGTCGAGCTGCACACCCTGTTTGTCGACGAGGGCTTCGGCTCCCTCGACGCCGACTCTGTCGACCCCGTGGTCGACGCGCTTCGCACCCTCGCGGAGGGAGGGGTGCAGGTGGGTCTGATCAGCCACGTGCGCGGCATCGCGGAGCGCCTGCCCGCGCGGGTGGAGGTCGTGAAGCGCGGCACGCTCAGCGAGCTGAAGGTGTGCCGCGGCTGAGCGCTACTCCGCCGGGGTCACAGCCGGGTTCAGCTCCGCGAACCGCTCGATCAGGCGGCGCGACTCTTCGTCGAGCTCGCGGGGTACGGTCACGCGCACCTCGGCGAAGAGGTCGGCGGCCAGTCCCGAGGCGTCGGGTTTGCCACGCCCCTTCAAGCGAAAGCGTGTTCCGGACGACGTTCCCGCCGGGATGGCCACCCGCACGCGTCCCTGCGGGGACTGCACCTCCACCCGACCGCCGAGGATGGCTTCGGTGAAGGGCACGTCCACGACGATGACGTCACCCGGAGTCGGCGCGTCGGCCTTCGGCATCTTCATGCGGGGGCCAGCACCGACGATCTGTACGGTAGCCACGAGGTCGCCGTAGGGGCCGCCTCCGCTGCCCGCGTGGCCGAACTTCTCGACTCGGAGGGTGTCGCCGTCGCGGATGTCGGGGGGCACCCGAAGGTCGTGCAGCTCTCGGATGGAGAGGAGGCTGCGGCCGTCGTCCGCGCGGACCCGGCGGTCGTACTCCACCGTGACCAGCCCGCCGATTCCGAGAAGGGTGCTGGCGATCTTCACGTGCACGGAGATGTCGTCGCCGGGCTCGGCAGGCGCGGGGCTCGAAGTTCGCGCCGACCTAGGGGCGGCGCCCGCCCCCGCAGACCAGCCTCCGTCGGTGAACCCGAACCCGGGGGGGCGCTGACCGCCGCTAGCGCCCGGGCCACCGCTCGGCGTCGGCGCGGCGCGGGAGGCGCGGCGGTCACGCCCCATGCCGAGGTCCACGCCCCCGAAGTCGTTGAAGATGTCCTCAAGGTCGATGTTGTTTCCTGCTTTCGCGGTGGCGCGGGTGCCCACGCCGCCTTCGGTGGGTGTGCCGGCGTGGCGCCAGTGCGTGCCGTAGAAGGGGCGATTCCCGTTGTGCCGCTCGCGCCGACGGTCGTAGGCCGCCCGGCGCGCCGGATCGGAGAGCGTTTCGTAGGCCTCGCGCACGGTTTTGAACCGCTCAATCTTCGCGTGGTCGTCGCCCACCCGGTCAGGATGGAACTCGTGCGCGAGCTGGCGGAACGCAGCCTTGATCTCCTTCTCGCTCGCTTCTTTGCCTACTCCCAACACGGTGTAGTAGTCGCCGCCTTCGGCCATGGGCTGCTCCTACCCCCATCATAGCGGTTCAAGCTTTGTCGTACCGCGCGGAACCGCATTGACGCACTGATCCGGCAGGGCTTAAGTGCCTCTCGATCAGCTACGATTGAGGGAACATGGCGAAGTACAACAGCCCGGCGGGTCTCTCCTGCTCGTTCTGCCACAAGGCCCAGCGGGATGTGGAGAAGGTCGTGGCCGGGCCGAACGTGTACATCTGTAACGAATGTATCCGGCTTTGTCTGGATATTATCCGGGAGACAAAGGGGAGCTCGGGGATCAACTTTGCCAGCGGCAAGATTCCTTCCCCGTCGCGGATCAAGAGTTTTCTGGACCAGTACGTGGTGGGGCAGGACCAAGCCAAGCGCCGCCTCGCGGTGGCCGTGTACAACCACTACAAGCGGCTGGAGGCGAACAGCGCGAAGTCCTCGAAGGGGGGCGACGAGGTGGAAGTGCAGAAGAGCAATGTCCTGCTCTTGGGCCCCACCGGCACCGGCAAGACGCTGCTGGCCCAGACGTTGGCGCGGCTCCTTGATGTGCCCTTCGTGGTGGCCGACGCCACCACCCTCACGGAGGCCGGCTACGTCGGCGAAGACGTCGAGAACATCATCCTCAACCTGTTCCATGCCTCGGGGAACAGCGTCGAGAAGACCCAACGCGGCATCGTGTACCTCGACGAGGTCGACAAGCTCGCACGGAAGAGCTTTTCGAGCTCCGTGAGCCGCGACGTGAGCGGCGAAGGGGTGCAGCAGGCGCTCCTGAAGCTCCTCGAAGGCAGCAACTGCAACATTCAGATCAAGGGAAACAAGCGACTCCCCAATCAGGAGTTTCTCCAGATCGACACCACGAACATTCTGTTCATCTGCGGTGGCGCCTTCGAGGGCCTCGATCGCGTCGTCACCGAGCGCATGGGGCGGAAGACGGTGGGATTCACGCACGATCGCGGAACCGAGGGTGAGCCAACGGCAGCGTTGATGAAACACGTGCAGACCGAAGACCTCGAACGTTTCGGTCTGATCCCGGAGTTCATCGGCCGGGTTCCGGTCATCGCCTGCATGAACGCGCTCTCGGTCGACGACATGGTTCACGTGCTCACCGAGCCCCGGAACAGCCTCGTCAAGCAGTACCAGAAGCTGTTCAAGTTCGAAAAAGTGAAGCTCACCTTCTCGCCGGAGGCGCTGCGGGCCGTTGCCGAGAGGGCCACCACCCGGAAGGCCGGCGCCCGTGGCCTGCGTACGATTCTCGAGTCGGTGATGCTGGACATCATGTTCGAGCTCCCCAGCCAGGACAACATCAAGGAAGTCGAGATCACCGAGGAGGTGGTCACCCAGGGCGCCGCGCCGCGGATCGAGCCGATCCACCAAACCGACGTCCCGAGCGCCTGATGGATCCTGGCCTGCTCGTGGCGAGCCCGCAGATGCGGGACCCCAATTTCGAGCGGGCCGTGGTGCTCTTGGTGCAGCACACGGCTCAGGGTGCGCTCGGTCTCGTGATCAATCGAGCCGCGCACGTGCGGATCGGCGAAGTGGTTCAGCACCTCGACTTGCCCGGAACCGCCGAGCCTCTGCAGCGTCCCGCGCTCTGGGGTGGTCCCGTGGAGCGAGGGGCCGGATTCGTCGTGTACAAGGGCCTGGCCCCCGAAGGTTGGAAGGCGGGGAACATGGCGGTGTCGCCGAGTCGCGAGCGCCTGGCCGCACTGGTGGGGGCCGGGGCGGAGTTCCAGCTGTGCCTGGGCTACGCGGGGTGGGGCCCGGGCCAACTCGACAAGGAGGTGGCACAGGGGAGCTGGGTGCTGGTGGAGGCCCGAGCCGACCTCGTTTTCGAAGCCCCACTCGCCGACCGGTACGACCGCGCGCTTGCGTTGCTCGGCGTGCCGGCCGAACTCTTGTGGATGACGCCGATCAGCGAATAGCGCTCGCCAAGCGGTCGAGCGCCGCCGCGAGCGCGCCTACACTCACCGCGCCGACCGACATGCGGAACCAACCGGTGTCCGCGTCGAGATCGAAAGCTTGGAAGGGAACGACCGCGATGCCCGCTCGCTGAAGCAGCCACTGGCGCACCTCTTCGTTGGTGGTCATCGGGGCCCCGTTCACGCCTTCGCGCCCGAACAGATCGAAGCGCACGGAGAGGTACATTGCGCCCTGCGGAACGAGGTGCTCGATGCCGAGAGCGGTGAGCCCTTGGTCAAGCACGGCGAGCCGCTCCGCGAGCGCAGCGCGGAAGCGGGTGCCGAACGCCTCCATCGCGGCGTCGTTCTGGAGGAACCTGGCCGTCGCCACTTGTTCCGGGCGCGGCGCCCACGCGCCCACGTGGCCGATGAACGCCTTCATCCGCTCCGCGAATACCGGCGGCAAGACGGCCCACCCCACGCGCAAGCCGGTGGCGGCGAAGCTCTTGCTGATCGCGTCGATGGTCACGACGTAGGGAGCGCATTCGGGCACGAGGGCGCAGGGGTGGGCGTGAACTGCGCCCCCGAAGGTGAGGGTCCAGTACACTTGGTCCCACATCCACAGGAGCGGGCGGCGGCCATCGGCCTCGCGCTTGCGGTTCTCGTCCACCAAGGCCCGTGCGATCTCGGCGAGCCGCTCGGGCCGAATGAGCGTGCCGGTGGGATTCTGGGGCGAGTTGAGCGTGAACAGCGTGGCCCGCGTGAAGGGCTCCACGAGCTGCCCCGCCGTGGGCATGAAGTCGTTGTCTGCGGTGGTCTCGATCGTCTCGTGGACGGCGTCGGTGAGCTGCCCGTAGTAGCCGTTGTTCCAGCTGGGAACGCAGTAGAGCAGCGTGTCACCTCGTTCGAGGAACAGCCTGTAGGTGGCGTACATCACGGGTCGAGCGCCACTCGCGACGACCACCCAGTCGGCTGAAACCTCCACTCCGAGCGCCCGGCGGTACCAAGCGGCCACGGCCTCACGGAGGGCGGCAATGCCCTCGGCGGGTGGGTAGTTGGTCTCCGCCGCGTCGAGCGCTGCCTTCACCCCTTCGCTCAGCTCCGGGGGGATCGGGAACTGCCGGGCGTCGAAGTCGCCCACGGTAAGGTTGCAGATGGGCTGACCTGAGGCGGCGAGCGCACGCACCTCCGCGGCGATGCCGAGGATCAGCGATCCCTTCATCGCTGCCGCGTTTTGGGTGAGCGCGCGCGCGGCAAAACCGGTCGAGTCGGCGGGAAGGGTGTCGGCGAGGTTTGGCACGGCCGGCCGCTAACCCACGAACCGCTCAGCGCGCGAACAACCCCAACCAAGCCGCCGAGGCCTTTTGCGCCATGGTCACCGGTGGCAGCACCGGCTCCACTACCTTCACCTGCCACGCGCGGGCGAACTCACGAATCAGCCGGGCCTCGCCGATGTCGGGGATGCGGTCGGCCAAGGCGACGCGGATCATCGCGGCAACCGTGGCTGGGGGGTCGGGTGGGAGGCCAACCTGTTGCGGGCGCCACGCACGCCAGTCTTCGTCGGTGGGCTGGGGCGCTCCCAAGCGGGTGCACGCCTCGGCGATCGCGTTGCGCTCCACGGCCTCGAGCGTTCCGTCGGCGAGCGCCGTGGCCGCCAGCGCGCGAGTGACCGCCCGGGGGTCGGGCGCAGGAGCGATCGCCTCGCGCGGCACTTCTGGAGCAGCGCGCCCCCCAGGGGGCGTTGCGGGGGGGCTTGCCCCCCCGCCCCCTGATCCCGCCTCGTCGCCCCCCGCCGCTGTCGCCTGCGCCGCCGGGGCCCCCACCGCCATCGCGCCGGTGGTCCGGGATCGGAACAGCCACGCCACCACATCGAAGCTGGTCTCCACACGGCTCCCGGCCACGACCTGCGCCGCCACGCCATCGATGGTTCCCGCTGCGAAGTTGGCCGCTACGAACACGGAGGGCACCTCGCCCTCCGACGCCGCCCAGCGCTCCAGGGCGGCCACGACGCTTGCCGCACCATCGAACCGCTGTCCCAGCGCCACGACCGAGCCCCCTTCGATCGAGTAGCCGCACAGTCGGCAGGTGCCCACGGCCGGTTGTCCGGGCAGGATCAGCTCCACGATCGCGCTCTCCACTCGGCAACTCGGGCAGTCGGAGAGCAACTGCAGCGGCTGATTCATCTGGAGGCGTCAACCATGGGAGATCCGCACCACCACGGCCGTGATGTTGTCCTCTCCCCCTCGATCGAGGGCGTCGCGCACGAGGCGTTCTGCGAGATCCGGCGCATCCACTTCGCGCGCTAGCGTGGCGATCCGTGCATCGTCCAGCGGGTCGGTCACGCCATCGCTGCACAGCAGGAAGACATCGCCGGGCTCGATGGCGCGGGTGAGGGTGTCGGGCTCCACGGGGCCATGGTAGCCGACCGACTGGGTCAGGTAATTGCGGTGCGGCACGGTGCGGGCGAGCTCGGGCGTGAGGCGCCCGGCGTCGATCTCCTGCTGTACCACGGTGTGATCGCGGGTGAGGCGGGCCAACATGCCATCACGAAACAGGTACACGCGCGAGTCGCCGACGTGCGCCACGTGGGCCTGGCCTCCCTCGATGAGGAGCACCGCCACGGTGGTGCCCATCCCGGCGAAGGCAAGGTTCTCCAACGACTCCTTGCGGACTCGCGCGCTCGCTTGGTTCATGGCGTAGCGGAGGCGCTCGCGGAGGGCGTCGCCGGGGTCGCCCACCTGCCGGTCGAGCCTTGTTTCGTCGGGATCGCTCTGCTCGCCCGTGAGCAGTTCGCGCAGGGTTTTTACGGCAAGTCGGGAGGCCTCCTCGCCCGCGGCATGCCCCCCCATGCCGTCGGCAACGATGAACAGTCCGTTGTCTTCATCGAGGTGGTACGAGTCTTCGTTGTTGTCGCGAACGGGGCCGGGGTCTGTCCAAGCGCACGCCTCGAGCTTCACGGTTCCGCCTCGGAGTCCGGTTAGAGTATAGAAGCGCAGACCCGTGATCAACATCCTCCGGACGACGTTGCCCGAATCTGGAACCCGTGTGGGCAATTGGGAGGTGGTGCGCCAGATCGGCCGCGGCGGCATGGCCGTGGTGTTCGAGGTGAAGGATGAGTCAGGAAGAACGGGTGCTCTGAAGCTGATGAGCGGTCGCGGGGGTGATCGGGCGGAGCTCGAAGAGCGCTTCCGCCGGGAGGTGCGTGCGCTCTCGCGGATTGAGCACGCCAACGTGGTGGGCACGCTGGATCACGGGCGGTGGGAAGAGCGCGACTGGTTCGTGATGGACCTCGTGGTGGGGCGCGACTTGCGTGCGGAGGTAGAGGCCTGGGAGCAGGCGCCGCCGGAAGACCGCTGGGAGCGCACGCGCAGGGTTGCAACAGATGTGGCCCGAGCGCTCGTGGCCGTACACGCGGCAGGGCTCGTACACCGCGACCTCACGCCCGGAAACGTGATGGTGAAGGAAGACGGCCACGCCGTGCTGATGGACTTCGGGGTGGCGAAGGAGGCTGCCGCCCCGCAGGCCGACAACGAAGAGCTGACCTCGAGCGGCGAGCTCTTGGGCACGGCCGCGTGGATGGCGCCCGAGCAGATCATGGGCGGCTCGATGGACGCCCGCGCCGACCTGTACTCCCTCGGCGCGTTGCTGTACCTGATGCTTACGGGGCGGCGGCCGTTCCACGCTCGCACGCTCGCCGGCTACCTCGACAAGCACCTGCATCGCCCGGCCCGGCCGCCCCGGGAGTTGGTGCCCGGGGTGCCCGCCGACCTCGACGTGCTGTGCGTGCGTCTCCTGCAAAAAGAACCGGACCTGAGATTCTCCAGCGCCCGGCATGTGCTGGTGTGGCTCG
This sequence comes from Deltaproteobacteria bacterium, assembly GCA_947484175.1. GTDB lineage: Bacteria > Myxococcota_A > UBA796 > UBA796 > SXON01 > SXON01. Next base: position 10,345 of record CANKOI010000077.1, on the reverse strand, counting down.
ACGCCGCCCCGCGCATTCAAGCGAATCTGGCGCGGTGGCCCCAGGAGCCGGTCGGCCGCATTCCGGAGCGCGCGTCGATCTCGGCTGCGTTGCAGGCGCTGGCCGACGGGCATGGCGGCGTTCTCGTGGTGAGCGGTGCGGCGGGGCTCGGAAAATCGATGCTGTCTCGGCTGGCGTCCTCGATGGCGCGCGAGGCTGGCCTCCCTGTGCACGTCGTGCCCGGCGGGCAGACCGGCGAGGCGTTGGCTCCGTTCCGTTCCTTGGTGCAGGACCTCCTGCTGGGCGGATCTTCGCCCCCCGCCGTGCTCCAGGCGCTCCTCGGCACGAGCGGCGACGAGGTCGTATTGGAGCGCTACGCCGTGTTCGGCGCGTTGCGGGCGCTGCTTCTCGACTCGCCCGCGCGGGTGGTCGTGTTGGGCGATGTGCACCTCCTCGACGACACCAGTCTGGAGCTGGCGGAGTACCTGGTGCGGAACACCCGTTCGCTCGCCGACGAGCGCATCCTGTGGGTGATCACGAGGCTGGCAGACGCGCCGCGAGCCGGGGGTTTGGTCTCCGGCGCGGCGACCGGAGTTCGCCCCCGCACGTTGGAGCTAGGCCCGCTCCCGCTTCAGGCGGTGGAGGAGCTGCTCGCGGGGTTGCTGGGCCCCGGGGATGCGGTGGCGGCACTTGCGCGGCGCCTGCATCGTGAAGCGGAGGGCAACGCTGCCTTCATCGTGGAGATGGTGCGCGGCCTCGCGGAAGAGCAGGTGATCGGCGCGGACGAAGGGCAGTACGTGCTTCGCCTCGACCTCGCACAGATCAGTCGTCAGCCCCTTCCGATCCCGAGGAGCGCCCGCGACGCGCTACTGGCGCGCGTAGCCGCCGTGGGGCCGGTAGCCGCGGAGGTGCTCCGTGCCGTGGCGCTGGCGGGGCAGGAGGTGTCGTTCGAGGTGTTGTTGAGCGTGGTCTACGAGGCCGAGTCCGATCTCGTGGCGGGGGTGGAGGAGCTCGTGGCGGCCGGCTTGGTTCGTGAGCGCCGCGTGGAAACGACGATGCACGTGGACGTGGCGCAGTCCCGCGTGAGGGAGGTGATCGCGCGTGAGGTCGCGCCGAATGAACGCGCGGCGTTGCATCGACGCCTCGGCGAAACGCTCGAACGCATCGGCCGCCGCCGTCTGCACCTGGTGGTAGATGCGCTCGCCCACCACTTCGAGGCCGGCGAAGTTCCCGGCAAGGCCTACTGCTACCTCCTGCGCTCAGGCACCCGCCTGCTCGGGCGCTCTTTCGCGCGCGAAGCCCTCGGCGCGTTCGACCGCGCAGTTTCGCTCGAGCCGGAGGCGCGTGATCTCGTGCCCCTCGACGACGCGGACCGGGCCCTCTGTGAGCTCCTGTTGCGCCGGGCCGAAGCTCTCGACGCCGTGGGAGAGTGGGGCCGCATCGACGCCGACCTCGCTAAGGCCCGTGAGCTCGCTGAAGCGTCGGGCGACGACCGGCTGATGGCTCGCTCGCGCGCCGCCCTCGGTCATCGGTGCCGGCAGACGGATGAACTGGTCGATGCCAGCGCCCACTTCCACGAAGCGCTTGCGCTTGCGGAACGCGCGGGAGACCAGCCCACGAGGGCGTTCGCGTACAGCCAGCTGGCCTCGGTTCTGTGGTCGTGCGGCGACCTGGAGTCGGCGCGGCGCCACTGGGTGGAGGGCCTTGCGGTGGCGGAGGGGGCCCGCGACGATCGTTCGATCGGCTACGGTTACAACGGTCTCGGCATGGTGGCCGTCTGTCGAGGCTTGGCGGCCGAGGCTCGGCGCAACTTTGAGCAGGCGGCGGCCGTGTTCGAACGCATCGGGCTCGTGGGGCCGCTCACCCTGGTGCGCTGCAACCTCGTGGAGGTGCTGGTGTGTACGGGAAATCTGCGCAGGGGCTTGGAGTTGGCCGAGCGTACCGTCACCCAGGCTCGTGAGGTGAACCAGCCCGGCGGCATCGTGCTGGCTCGTTCGGCCCACGCCGAAGCCCTCACGAACGTTGGCCGGGCCATCGAGGGCGCCGCCGAGGCGGCTCTCGCCCTGGCCCTCGCCCGGCAGCTCGACGACCCCGCGCATGTCCTCACCGCCCTGATCCCGATGATTCGTGCTAGCCGGGCCGCCGGACAAACCGATGGGCTCTCGGAGCTGATCTCCGAGGCTCTGGCGTTGTCAGAGGAGGTAGACCACGAAGGCTGGCTGGGGGTGGTGCGCGCGTGGCACGCTCGCCAACTCGCCGAGGCCGGTGAAGCCGAGGCGGCTCGTGTGCAGATCGGCATGGCGCAGGAGGCGAGGGGGCCGCGTTGGCCCTACCAGGAAGCGAGGCTCGATCTCGCTCTCGCCCGAGCCTTCACGTCTCTCGGGGAGCGGGAGGAAGCCGCCCAGCACGCCGACTCGGCCATCCGGCGCGCCGACGGGTGCGGCTACCGCCTCCACGTCCTTGAGGGCCATGTGCTCGCCGCCGCGCTGGTTGCCGACGAGGCCGGGGCCGCCCGCCACAGCCGCGTGGCCGATGCCTTGGGCCGAGCCTTGGCGGCCAACCTTGCCCCGCCGGACGCAGAACGATTCCTCGCCTCGGAGTGGCTGCGGAGCTAACGGGGTGCGCGATGCGCGCCCATGGGACTGCCCCCGAAGCCGGAGCCCTCGTGGGCCGCTGGCGCATCGTTGCCCCGCTGGGCGCTGGCGGCATGGCGAAGGTGTGGAGAGCGGAGCCGGTCGAGGGCGGCGAAGAGGTGGCGCTCAAGATCCTTCACCAGACCCGCATCACCGCCGAGGAAACCCGGCGGCTCAAACGCGAATTCCTCACGCTGCAGCGCCTCGATCACCAAGGGATCGTCAAGGTGATCGACATGGGCAGCCACGACGGATTCCCGTGGATTGCGCTTCAGTATGTGCGCGGGCGCGACCTCGGGCAGATGCTCGAAGCTTGGGCGGTCGCGGAGCCGCCCGATCGGTGGGCGCTCGTAGAACGGATCATGAAGGACCTATGCGGTGCGATCGCCTATGTACACGACCGGGGCATCATCCACCGCGATCTGAAACCCGGCAACGTACTGGTGAGCGCGGACGGGCAGGCCCTGCTCACCGACTTCGGTGTGGTGAAGGATGTGGAGAGCTTCAACACCAACCTCACCATGGCGGGCCGCCTCGTAGGCACCGTGGCGTTCATGGCTCCGGAGCAGATCACGGGCGACCCGGTCGACGCCCGCAGCGACCTGTACGGGCTCGGCGCCTTGCTCTATGCGATGCTCACCGGGCGCAGGCCGGTGACGGCCGACACGATCGCCGGCTACCTCGCCCGCCAGCTCGCGGAGATGCCGAAGTCGCCGGCGGAGCTCGACGGGCGGGTGCCGCTCCGCCTCGACCGCATCTGCATGCGGCTCTTGCAGAAGGAGCCCGCTCAGCGCTACGCGAGCGCCGGCGACGTGCTCGCCGCTCTGGATGCCGAAGAAGAGGAGGTGGAGCTGCCGCTGTACGGCCGCGATGAGGCTACCGCTCGCATCACCGCACGGCTGGACGATCTCGAGGCCGGTGCGGGAGGCGCTCTGGCGCTCATCGGCCCCGCGGGGAGCGGCCGCACGCGGCTCTTGCAGGAGGTGGCGGCCCGTGCGGCGGAGCGGGGTCTTCCTGCCTGCCCGCCCGGCCCGCTCAGTGTGGCGCGGGTGATCCTCGTGGACGACGCCGACCGCGCCGCCCCCGCGGTGCTGAGCGCGCTGGTCGACCGCATGGCCACTGCGCTGACGGCCGATCCTGCGCTCCTGGTGCTCACGTTCGAGAACACGCTGGGGAGCGCGTTGCACGACCTCACGGACAGTGTGCCGGTAGAGGACGTTCCCCTTCCGCCGCTCTCTCGGGAAGAAACACGCGCCCTGCTGCGCGACCGGGGGTTGGGGGGCGGCCTCGGAGCGGCACTCGCTCGCCGCCTCCACGCCGACCTCGGAGGCTGGCCGGGCCTCATGGTGGAGCAACTGGAAACCCTCGTGGCGTCTGGCTGGCTGGCCCGAAACGGGGATGGAAGCCTGCGCGCCATTCGTTCCGTCGACCAGCTCCGCGTGGAGCCGTTGCCGCTGCCGCCTCGGGAGCGCGCGGCAGCCGCCGACCGTACGGCTCGCCTTTCGCTCCCCGCAAGGCGCCTCCTTGAAGCCGCGGCCGTGCTGGCCATGCCCGCCTCGCTCGGCGTGGTGGGCGCCGCGGCGGGGCTCGCCTCTGGGCAGGACGCCGCGGAAGCGCTCGTGGAGGAAGGCCTCGTGCGTATACGGGCCGATGGCCTGCAGGAGCTGGTGGAGCTGATCTCGCCGCGCTTGGGGCAGGCGGTGCTGGAGTCGCTTCCGGACGATCGACGAAGGGCGCTGCACGGCGCGGCCGCCAGCGCTCTACGCGACCGGTACGGCAAGGGTGGAGGGGCGATTGCCGAGCTGGTGGCTCACCACGTGGAACGCTCCGGAAGCCCGCACGAAGCACGCCCCCTGCTCGTTACGGCTGCGCAGGCCGCCCTTCGGCGGGGCGAGACGGCCCAGGGGCAGCGGCTGGTGGAGCGGGCGCTTGCTCTGGAGCGGCAGGCCCCCGCTGATGAGAGTGTCGAGGCGCTGCGCCTGGCGCGTACGGCGCGCACCGTTCACGGCGAGGCTCTCCGAGGCGTGGGCCGGCACCGGCAGGCCTCGATCGCGTGGCGCGCGGCCCTCTCGATAGGCGGCGAAACCGACGCAGAGCGCGTGCGGCTGCAGGTACTCCGCGCGCTGGTGGCGTGCGATCTTGGCGACCTGACGCAGTCCTCAGCTGGACTCGGCTCCGCGCTGAGCCGCCTCCCGCAGGGAGACGCCCTCTGGGTGGAGGCCACTCACGCGGCGGCGGAGCTCTCCTTCGTGACCGGCGACCGTGCGGGGGCGATCGCGCGGTGGCACGCTCTGGCCGGCTTCGCATCCGAGACGCGTCACGCCCTCGCCGGCGTGCTCGCCGATGCTGGGCTCCTCTTGGCGCAGGCCTCCTTCGGGCCCCACACACTCGACTCCTGGGCATCCATCTACGAGCGTGCCCAGCGGGTGTCCCGGCCGGGAACGCTCGCGCTGGTGGCCGGCCAGCTGGGCCGCGTGGCGCTCGATGCGGGCGACCTCACCCGCGCTGCCGCGCTCGCTGACGAGCTGGCCGATGCCGGGGAGCGCCTCGAGTGGCCGGAAGTGTGCACGCTCGCGGCGGCGTTGCAGGCGGCGGTGCTCTCCGCTTCCGGCGACCGCGAGGGAGCCCTGCAGGCGGCCGGCGAGGCGGTGGCCGGCATCGTGTTGGATGAGGTGCGCTTCGCTCTGCCCGCGTCGTTCGCGATCCGGGCGTGGACGATGTCGTCGGACGTGCCCGAGGCGGTGGACTGGCTCACCGCCGAGCCGCTCCGGCCCTGCCCGCCCTTCGACGGCGAAGGGCTGCGGCAGGCTCTCGTGGCGCTCGCGTGTATGCGCCAGCGCCCCAACGAGGCCGTGGCTGCGGCGCGTGCGGCAACGGCGCGCCCGCTGCTCTCGGTGTCGGGCGGCGCGCGCGTTCGAATGGATGTGGCTCGGGTCCTCAGCCTCTGCGGTCACCCGATCGAGGCGCGCGCGGCTCTCAACGGTCTCGAAGCGGCACTCGCGGAGCCGGGTCTGCGTGGCCTTCGGGAGGAGTTGGCCGCACATCCGGCATTGCGGGCTGAAAAGTAGGGCCAGCACCGCCCGGCACAAGTCTGGGTTAGCTGCCTTCCTAGCGGAATGAGTTCCATGTCGAGCGAATCGTTGGAGCCGGTGGAACTGCCCCTTGAGGTGGGCGGGCTCGTGATCCAACCCGGAGATCGGATCGGGCAGTACGTCTACCGCCGGGTGATCGGCCGCGGCGGCATGGCCCAAGTCGTGCTCGCGAGCGATCCCGACGGGCAGCCTGTAGCCCTGAAGATCCTCAGGACCGGGCGTGTGGGAACGGGGCTCCAGCGGTTCCGACGAGAGTTCCGGGCCCTCGCGCGGTTGCGGCACCCGAACGTGATCCGGGTTGATGCCTACGGTGACATCCACGGCCACCCCTTCATTGCCATGGAGTACGTCGACGGCAAGGACCTCCACGCCCTCATCCACCACCTGCAAAGTCTGCCGGAAGAAACACGGTGGGCTCGCTGCGAGCAGGTGCTCACCGACATCTGCCGATCGCTCACGTACATCCACTCGCGCGGGCTGGTGCATCGCGATCTGAAGCCCAGCAACGTGCTGGTGGACAGCAGCGGCCGCTGCAAGCTCACCGACTTCGGCATTGTGAAGGAGCTCGATCCCGATCACGACAGCCAGTCGTCAGTCACCTTGGTGGGCACGTGGGCCTACGCCTCGCCCGAGCAGGTGAACGGCCAGCCGGTCGATCATCGCAGCGACCTCTTCTCCCTCGGGGTGATCCTGTTCGCGATGCTGACGGGGCGCCGGCCGTTCGTGGCCAAGGATCTCGTCGGCTACATCGAGCTGCATCGTAACTTCGCGCCCCCGCTGGCCTCCGAGGTGGCGTTGGGGGTGCCCTCGCATCTCGACGAAGTCTGCCGCCGCCTCTTGGCGCATGAGCCACAGCGGCGCCCGCGAGGGGCGCAGGAGCTGCTCTATGGGCTCGAGACCCGGGCGGTGAGCGCCTCGGAGCCGACCCTGCAGCCCGACACCGCGCTAGTTGGCAGGCAGCCGGTGATCGACCAGATTGGCGATGCGGTGGCCGCGCTCTCCCGAGGCGAGGGGGGGGTGGTGGTCCTCGAAGGCGAAGAGGGAAGTGGTCGGAGTCGGCTCCTTGCGCTCGCTGGTGATGCGGCGCGAGCCAGCGGCGTGGCGGTACACTCCCTCCGAGTCTCCCGGCCGGACACCCCCACCGGGGTGCTGCTCCGCCTGCTCGACTCGGTGCTTGGGCTCGCTTCGTCCGACGAGGCGGCTGAGCTGAAGAGGGCTGCGAAGGCCGCTGCCGACTCTCCCGGTGGCACCGCTCGCACGCAGCTGTTCCGGCTCTTGGCGGCAACCCTCGGCAGCATCTCTCGTGCCGCGCCGCAGGTCGTCCTCGTCGACGATGTCCACGAAGCCTTGCTTCCCGCCATCGACGGGCTCCTGACTCTCGCGCGTGCGCTGGCCACCGAGCGGGTGCTGATGGTGGTGGTGATGGACCCCAACGTGCGAACTCCTCGGCTCGACACGATGCGTTCCCTCGGCGCGCGCATTCCGATCAGCAACCTCAGCGAGCCTGAGGTGGTGTTGCTCGCGACGAGCCTGTTGGGTGCTGGCCGGTCCGCGCTGGCCGTGGGCGGGCGGCTGTTCCGGGAGACCGGCGGGAATCCCGGCGCCATCGTGGACTGGCTGCAAGACCTGATTGACACCGGGATTGTATTGAAAACCGCACGCGGGCACCGGCTCGGGGTGGATGCGGACGAGCTCGCTATCGGCCACCTCGACGTTCCGGCCTCCGTGCTCGAGCGGGTTCGCCCACGTATCGACGCCCTCGACCTCGCCGACCGCAACCTCGCCGAGGCCCTCGCCGTGTACGATCACGAGGTGGAGCTGGAGGTGCTCCTGTCGGTTCTCGGCCTCGACGAGGACACCGCGCTCGACGGGGTGGGCAGGCTCGACCAGGATGGCCTGGTTCGGGTTCGGGCTGCCGGCCCACACACGTTCGTTCGCCTCGCCCGCGCGCTGGACCGCACGGCGCTCTACCGTGCACTCGACTCGGAGCGCCGCGCCGTCTTGCACGAGGCGTTCGCGTCAGCCCTCGAGCGCCAGTTCGGCACCACAGTGACGGCCACGGCTCGGGTCGGTGAACACTGGGCCCATGCGGGCCAGACGGGAAAGGCGTACCAACGCGTCGTGGCCGGGGCGGGTACGATGCGCGAGCGGGGTCACAACGCTGAGGCCTGGGAGCTCACCGAGTTGGCCGACCTGTACGAAGAAAACGCCCGCGTCGACCTCGGTGTGGAGCAATTCTCGGCCACCCGGCACGCGCTCCTTCTGGTTCGGGCCGAGGTGCTCTACCTACGCGCCAAGTGGCCGGCAGCGAAGGCGTGTTTGGAGCAGGCCGTGCAGCTTGCCCAGACCACGGGAAACGAGCGGTTCGGTCTGCGGGCGAGGATGCGGCTGGCGCGGGTGTTGCGGATGGCCGGACAGGTGGAGCAGGCCGACGCGCTCGTCACCGAACACCTGCCCCGTGCGCGGGAGCTGGGGGAGCGCGAGGCCGTCGCCGAGGGGCTCCTCGCCCGAGCCCACATCGCATGGACGCGGGGTGATCTCGACAAGGTGGAGCAGTACGCGCAGGAGGGGCTTGTCCAAGCTGGCACCCAGTACCCGAGGGCTCGCGCAGACCTGCTTCTGGCGGCCACGGCCGTTCAGGCCGGCCGCGGCCAACTCGCCAGCGCCGCCACGGGCCTGAACGAGGCGCAGAGCCTGTACCGCGACCTTCGGATGCACGGAATGCGCGCCAATGCCCTGGCCAACCTCGCTGAGGTGGAGCTGGGTCAAGGCGACCCCGTGGCCGCCTGGGAGCGAGGCGCCGACGCGCTCGCCGAGACGGAAGCGGAGGGGCCGGGTTTTGAGGGGGCGCCCGGCGTGGGCGCGCGAATGATTCGCGGCCTCGCTGCGTTGGAGCTGGGAGCCTGGGCGGAGGCGCTGGCGGAGCTGGAGGGTGCCCGCGCGCGCGCCGAGGAGCTCGCCATCACGGCGACGCTCCTGGCCTGCTCCGTTCACCTCGCTCGGGCGCGGCTCGCGCTGGGCGACGCCGCCGGTGCGCTCGCCGCGCTCGCCGACCCCGAGGGACTGTTCGAGAAGGGCGATCCGGAACGGTTCGTCGGGGTGGCCGCCGCGCTCCGCGCCCGCGCCCACACCGCGCTCCGCGACACGCCCAGCGCCCGCCACTGGCTGGCTCAGGCCGAGTCGATGCTCGGGCAGCTTCCCCCCCAGCGGCGGGTGGAGACCGCCCTCGACATGGCGCGTGCGCTGGAGCGACTGGGCGATGCCGCCACGGCCCTTCCGCTGGCTCAGGCGGCGGCGCGGCTGGCACAGAGCAGAGGCTTCCGCCTCTTGGGCCTCGATAGCATGGCCCTCGCAGCGCGAGTCAGCTCCGACGCCGCAGAGTCGAACCGGCTCGCTCGCGAGGCTCAGCAGGGCTACGCCCAGATCCTCGCCCGACTTCCCAGCGTGTGGCAGGCGACGTTTCGTGGGCGCGGGGGCGGGGCGTAGACGTGGTCCCGCCCCGGAACTCCGGCGGCAAAAACACGAAGGGCGGAGCCGAGACCCCGCCCATTCGTCTGAGCCGGGCTCAGGCTTCGGCGGGGTAGACCGACACGAGCTTGCGGTTGCGGCGCGACTCGAACTTCACCTGACCGTCGCAGAAGGCGAACAGAGTCCAGTCCTTGCCGATGCCCACGTTCTTGCCGGCGTGGAACACGGTGCCCAGCTGGCGAACGAGGATGGAGCCGCCGGTGACGGCCTGGCCGTCGCCCACTTTCACGCCGCGGTACTGCGGATTGGAGTCGCGACCGTTGCGGGAACTACCTTGACCCTTTTTGTGTGCCATGGCTTAGACCTCGATCCCGTTGATGTGGAGCACCGTGAGCTTGGCGCGCCCGTTCTTCTGGGTGCGAGTGCGGCGGCGGTGCAGGTAGCGCACGTACTCCGTCTTCTGCCCCTGCTCGTGAGCCACGACCGTGGCCGTGACCTTCGCGCCGGGAACGGTGGGTGCGCCGACCTGGGGCTTCTCGCCGCCGATCATCAGCACGTCTGCAATGTTGATCTGCGCGCCAACTTCGGCGGACATCCGATCGACGACCACCTCGGTTCCTTCCGAAACCCGGTACTGCTTGCCGCCTGCCACGATCACTGCGTACACGTTGCACCCCTCTAAGAGCAGGGGCGGCTATCCGGTCGTTCGGATCGATGCAAGCCGATATCCGCCGGTCGGGCGCAGGCCGACCTCACCACTCCACGGCCCCCCTGTCTGCCTTTTCCCGGGCAACGCCCCAGAAGTCGGTGGCGGTGCCATCGCCCTTGGCGCTGTCGATGAGCGGTGAGTCTTCGGTAGGGCGGGGTGGAGCGAAGGCGAGATCGAGCCGCGGATCCTGCTCCTTGACGGAGAAATCGCCGCCGTCGGGGAAGGCTTCGCCCTGCTCGCTCCACGCCACGTTCCCCGTGGCGTCGATGTACAGGCGAGGCACCTCGGCGTTGCCGCCGGGCACCTCCACCGTCATCACCGCGCCGTTGTCGTAGAACACGGAGTTCTCGATCACGCTGTAGATGTCGTAGTCGCCGGCGATGTCGAGGGCGATGGCCGCCTCATTGTCGTTGAACGTCATGCCATACATGCGCACGTCGGAGTACAGCCCGCTGCAGCTCGTT
>CANKOI010000076.1 GCA_947484175.1 Deltaproteobacteria bacterium | reverse complement strand
TCGGTGACCGAGAGGTGAACGTAGAGGTTGCGAGCGTCCGACAGCACCCGCGCACGGAGCGAGCCCACGGGCTCCACGGTGTCGTTGGGCCAGAAAGGCACACCGTCGGGAAGCTCCGCGGCGCTCGACCACGCAGCCTCGTCAGCCCGACCGTCAACGACGAGCGCGGCGTCGGGAACGAAGGGCAGGAGCAGCATTCAGGGGGAGGCCGGCCCCGACAGGTATAGCCCCATCGTGCCGCCGGCCACCACCGCGGAGGGCGAGGCCGCCGCGAGCCCCAAGGGACCCTCGCTCTCAAACCGCTGGCCGTCCTCACTCCACGCCGAAACAATCCCCTCGGAGGCGAGCAGGAACATTCGCCAACCGTCGCCGACCTGCACGACGTCAGGAAGCATCGGCTCCACATCGACCAACACCGCCGCTGACGCAGACCACGTCTCGCCGCCATCGCTCGACGAGATGCCCCCCCGGAACCACCCGTAGCAGCTTGCTTCACTGATACACCAAACGGCGGGATCCGTGCCCCCATCTGGATTGGACCATACCTCTTTCACGCCGCTCCAATGCAAGAGATCTTCGGATGTGGCTCGATACATCCGGTGCGCCCCTGGAACCATGAAGGGGTCGGGTACGTCGGCGCACAGCTCTTCCGGCGGCACCCCGAAGAAGTAGATGGCAAAGCCCCCGCCGGGCCGCGAGGTGAGCTCCGGGTCAACCGAATACGCGGGCCACGGCGCGTCGACGGTGAGCTCCGTACGTGTCCACACCACCCCGTCCTCGGAAGTGGCTGCCGAGAGGCCTCCGAGCCCGCGCAGCCCGGTGCGGAACGGCTCGCGTGCGTGCGCCTGCGTGAGCATCCCGTCGAGGTCGCCGTCGACGTACACCATCACGAACCCCCCGTCGTCCGTCTGCACGACATCACCCACCGACGCGGCAACGAGGGCGGTGCCGCCTCCGGTCACCGAAAGGTCCGCCGCAACGGTGTACGGACCCCGCACTTCGTGGCTCCACGGACCCGAGACTCCCGGGCTCCACTCCACCACCAGCCGCTCCAGATCGGCCAGCTCCGTGTCGGTCGCCGTACCCTCCACCACGTGCCCCACCACCACGTTGAAAGGCGTCTCCATCGGGAGCGGCTCGCCCGCGCAGGTCGGCCCCGACGCGATCTCCGACGGCCCCCGACCGCCGCTGTCTCCCGTCTCCCCACCCCCACTGTCTGCCGTCTCCTCCGTGTCCTCCCCGCCCGAACCCGTGTCGGGTGGCTCCGGGTCACAGGCAAGCAGAAAGAGCAGCATTGGGTAGCGTAGCCCGCTGGCTCTCCCCGCTGGGAGGCGCTACCCGCCGCGCATGGATCCACTCAGCCTCATCGAGCCCGCCGCCACCCGCGTGCGCGACCCCCTCTCCGGCCGAAGTGTATGGCTCGCCGGCCTCGTGCACGACGCGAGGATCGACGGGGATGCCCTCCGCTTCGTGCTCGCCGTGAAGAAGGAACACAGCCCCGACGACCGCCAGCGCATGAAAGAGGCGCTGGTGCGCAATCTCATCGAGCGCGGCTGGCAGGGCGAGGTCGTATGCACGCTGAGGGTTGAGGGGTTGACCGCGCCCACCGGCGGCCACGACCACGCCCACGGTCACGCCGCCCCGCCCGCCAAGGACCCGATCAAGGGCATGAGCGGCCCCGGCATCCAGCCGCACGGGGGCCCGATCACCAAACTCATGCCGGAAGGGGTGAAGCGGATCATCCCGGTGCTGTCGGGCAAGGGTGGCGTGGGCAAGAGCACCGTGTCCACCAACCTCGCGGTCGGCCTCGCCCGCCTCGGCCACAAGGTGGGCCTCCTCGACGCCGACATCTATGGGCCCAGCCTGCCGCTGATGATGAACGTGCACACCCGCCCCTTCGGCAACGACAAGAAGCAGATCCTGCCGATCCCCGCGCACGGCGTGAAGTGCATGAGCATCGGGCTCCTCGTGGACGAGAAGGAGCCGGTGATCTGGCGCGGGCCGATGGTGATGGGGGTGGTGAACCAGTTCTTCAAGGAAGTGGACTGGAGCGACACCGACTGGCTCATCGTCGACTTGCCGCCCGGCACCGGCGACGTGCAGCTCACCATGATCCAGGGGGTGCCGATCACCGGTGGCATCGTCGTGACCACGCCGCAGTCGGTGGCGCTGCTGGATGCCGTGCGGGGCGTGGAGATGTTCAAAAAGCTCGACGTGCCGGTGCTGGGCGTCGTGGAGAACATGTCATGGTTCGAGCTGCCGGGTGGCGAGCGGACGTACCCCTTCGGCGAAGGGGGCGGGGCCCGCATGGCGGCGGAGTACGGCGTGCCGCTGCTTGGCCAAGTTCCGCTGCGTCAGCGGTACCGGGAAGGCGGCGACAACGGGCGCCCGGCAGTGCTCGATGGCGACGAGGTGTTCATGGCGATCGCGGAGCGGGTGGCGAAGCTCGTCTGAGCGAGTCACTCCCGCCCGAACCGCTCCGGCCGCCACGACGGCGGCAGCGGAGCGTCGTCCAGCATCGCGGCCACCAGAAGGCGCGCCGTGAGGGGGGCGAGGAGGACCCCGTTGCGGAAGTGCCCTGAGGCCACCCAACCCTGAGCCGTGCGCCCGACTAACGGTTGGCCGTCGGGCGAGCCGGGACGGAAGCTGGACCACTGCCGCAGCACCGGGAGCGCGCCGACCGCCGGGAGCAGCGAGACTGCCTGCGAGAGTACGGCGATCATCCCCCCGGCCGTGACGCCCCGCAGAAAGCCCACCTCCTCCATCGTAGAGCCCACCACCAGCTCATCTGCCCTCGGAACGAGGTAGCCACCGGCACCGAACACCACCGGGTTGAACGCGGGCCGCCCGCCCAACGCCACGAGCTGGCCACGAACCGGGCGGACAGGCAGCTCCCCCAACCCCGCCACCTTCGGTGTCCAGGCCCCGGCGCACACCACCACGCGCCCGCGAAGCCGCTCTCCGGTGGAGAGGCGCACCGCTCCCTCCTCGAGCGCGACCACCTGGGCTCCGGTCCGAAAGGTCGCTCCCGCGCGCGCCGCCGCCGCGTGGACAGCACCCACCAGCCGCCGGGTGTCGAGTCGGGCCTCGTCGGGCAACCACCACGCTTCGGCAACGGACAGACCGGGAACGACGGCCTCGAGGGCGGCACCCCGAAGCGGGCGGGCATCGGGGTCGGGAGCCGAGTCGGTGGCCACGACGGCGCCACAGCGCACAAATCCGACGTCCGCCCCGAGGCCGGACACCCAGTCCTCATAGAGCCCAAGGCTCTCCACGCCGAGGTCGCGAACGAGGGTGTCGCCGTGGGCCTCCACCCGTGGTGCCAGAATCCCCGCGGCCGCGCTGGACGCTTCCGCGCCTGGCACCGCACGCTCGAGAACCGTGACCTCCTCGCCCCGGCGAGCCAGCTCCAGCGCGACCGCCGACCCCACGAGCCCCGCGCCGACGATGACGGAGCGCACCCTCAGGCCGGTGGGGGGCGCCGCAGCTTCCGCATCAGCGCGCTCGCTGCGATGTGAGCCGGATCGGACTTCAGCGCGCGCTGTAAACGCTGCAGGGCAGCGTCGTCCTCGCCCGTGCGGTGCAGCAGCTCCGCGAGAAAGAACTGGCCGTCGGCGTAGGCAGGGTTGAGCTGCTCCGCCAGCCTCAGGAGCTCCAAGCCTTCCGAAATGCTCTCCTCGGCCGGAAGAGTCGGGTTCTGCGCGCGGGCCCAGCCCGCGTGAGCGAGGTTCCGAACGCTGTCGAGCTTCATGTCGCGGGCGGCGAGGAAGTGCCGGTCGGCCAACGCCCAGTCGCCACGCTCCGACGCACGCAGACCGGCACGGAAGCTGTCGTCCCCCGGATCGGCTTCGCGCTGCGTGTCGTCGAAAGCGGCCTCCAGCGTGGCTACCGCGCGCTGCACGCCCTCAAGCATGGCCCTCGCCAGCGCTTGTGCCTCCCCCGTTTCGCTCTCCACGAGCTGGGCATACCGAAGCTGCATGCGATTGCCTGCCTCCTCCACCTTGGCGCGCTCGGCCTCGTGGGGAACGCTCAGCACCACCCACGCATCGTTGGCGTTGAGCATGTCAACCTCGCGGCGAAGACGGCGAAGGAGCGCTGCCGGCTCCGTGGGTGGTAGGACCTGACGTGTCCGGTCTATCAGTGTCACGGTCGACATCGGCGAACGAGGCGGGGCAGCGCGGGCGTGCACCGAGTCCGAATGATCCACCGTCACCGGTGGCACCGACCTGACCGGCTCCTGCCAAGGACGACCGACCGTAATGGAAGCAGTCCAGCGAGCATCCGCGCCGGGGTGTGGACGAGCGGAGCGCACCTCGAAGGCGGCCGGGGTTGGCGGAGGAGCGCGAGGCGCGACCGTGGGCATGGCCGGCGCCTCCTGAATCGTGAGCAGCCCGAGCGCCACCAGGGCGCTCAACTCATCGCCCATCGACTCGAGCGGCATTCCGTATTGGTCTGCCACGCGACCGAGCCCCGTGGGCCCCGACAACGAGCCCAGCATCATGCCGAGCCCGCCCGGGAGTGGCATCCGCGCCGCCACTTCGCTGAGTCGGGTGGGCACCAGCACGGTGCTCCGGGTAGGCCGCGCCTCCAGGAATGTGCCCGCGGCACACGCTTCGCCCCAGAGCACGGCTGCGAACGCAGAGGAGTCGCCCTTGCCGGGCACGTCGGAGGTTTGGAATTCCACACTGCCGCCGTGGAGAGCCCGGCGGAGAACGGGAAGCGCGCTCGCTTCGATGGGCCCCCCCTGCGCGAGGAGCACGCGTTCGTGGAAGGCGCCGTCGTGCCAGTTGAGGACCCCGCTGGCCCCGCGCGCCCAGAGCCGCATCAGCTTCGGAGTGTTCTCCGGGTGCAGGTGCGCTGCTGCCGCCTCAGTAGAAATCCCCGACTCGTCGGGGACCAGCCCGCCCACCAGAACGGCCAATTCCAGGACACTGAACGGCCGCACCAGCAGATGGTCGGTCTTGCTGGCGGCGCACGCGCGCACAATGCGGTCGTCGTGGCCCCATGCAATGGCCACGGTGGCCGCACGGTGGCCCCCCGGAAGCTGACGGAACCGCTCCAGAAACCGCAGGCTCCCACCGGTGTTCGCGTTCACCGCGATCAGCACCACGTCTGGGTCCAACGAGAGGAGCACCGGCGGAGCCTGCAGCGAGCCGTTCACGACGCCCACGAAGTGCCCCTCCGCTTCCAACACCGTGGAGAGGATCCGTGCGAAGTCTGGGTCCTCGTCAACAATCAGCAGCTTCACAGGGGCGGTCCGGCAGGGGATTATAGGGACATTCGTGCAGGCGGCGCAAACACATACTTTCGACGTGGCCAACCTGTGGCGCGGATACCGACGTGAGGGTCCCGCTTTCTGGGCCGACTTCAGCTCAAAATGTACCGTGATTGGGAGGGTGGTGCCGCTCGGCCCGCTCGACCGAACCGCCTGGGCCTCCGCGGCGCGGGCACCCACGGAAGGCGGCGCGCCGTGGACCCACGGCATCGTGGGGTGGTTCGGGTACGAAGCGGGTGCGGACTTCGAGCGGTGCCCGCCCCCTCGCGGACCGCGCCTCCTGCCCGACTCCTGGTGGGGCCGCATCGCGGCGGCTGCTGTTCTGGACCCCCGCGGCAATGTGGTCCACCAGGTGGGTGCGCTGCCCATCCCCCGCGCGGGCAACACGGCTACGGCGCGTGGAACGATTCGTGCGGAGGAGGCCGACGACGAGCCGTTTCTGCGGGGCGTCCAGAGCATCCTCGCGCACCTGCGCAGCGGCGACTGCTACCAAGTGAACCTGACTCGCCGCGATGTGCTGCGCGGCGAGTTCAACCCCCTCGCCACCTGGCTTAGGCTTCGTGCCGACAATCCGGCGCGGCGCGCGGTGTTCCTCGATACCGACGAGGGCACGCTGCTCTCCAACTCCCCGGAGCTGCTGTTGCGGGTGCGCGGCGGCCGGGCACTCTCGGTGCCCATCAAGGGAACCGCGCCGGTGGCGTCCCCGCGCGAGGCGCTCCTGCGGAGCCCCAAAGAACGAGCGGAGCTCACGATGATCGTCGATCTCGTCCGCAGCGACTTGGGTCGAGTGGCGGCCCCGGGCACCGTAGCGGCCGGACCCCGGCGGGTGGGCCGGGTGGGGCACGTGTGGCACGCGATGCGCCGCGTGGAAGCGAGCCTCGCGCCCGGCTTCGATGCTGTCGATGCCTTCGCGGCGGTCTTTCCCCCCGGCAGCGTGACCGGGGCTCCGCGGGTGCGGGCGATGGAGGTGATTCGGGAGCTCGAGCCCGTGCCGCGTGGCGTGTATTGCGGAAGTATCGGTTGGTTCGCCCCCGGAGAGGCCGATGCCAACGTGGCGATCCGCACGGTGAGCCTCCGCGGGGACGAGGCGCATGTGCAGGCCGGGAGTGGCATCGTGCTGGGCAGCGAGCCCCGCCGCGAGCTGGCGGAGGCGAAGCTCAAGGTGGAACGGCTCAGGGCCGCGCTGTGATCGCGGGCCTGTACGGGATGGTGGAGCCCAGCCTCGGCGACCCCGAGTGGCAGGCGCGGCTCCTCGCTGAGGAGGGTGTGGGGGTGATCCAGCTCCGTTGCAAGACCTGGCCTCGCGAAGCGGTGCGCGCGCTCGCCGAACGACTCCGAAACCTGCCCGCCGCGCTGGTGATCAACGACGATGCCGCGCTCGCCGCCGAGCTCGGCCTCGTGGCGCATCTTGGCGACGGCGACGGGCCCGCGGTCGGGCCGCACGGGCGCAGCACCCACACGCTGGCGAGCGTGGAGGCCGAGACCGAGGCGCTCTATGTCGGCTTCGGTCCGGTGTACTCGACCGGGTCAAAGGCAACGCCCTGGAGCCCGCGGGGCGCGAAGATGCTGGGGGAGGCGGTGCGGTGCTCGCCGCGGCCGGTCGTGGCGATCGGCGGCATCGGCGTGCATTCGATCGAGGAGGTGCGGGCGACCGGGGTAGCCGGCTGGGCAGTGATCGGCGCCATCTGGGCGCACGCCGACCCTCGTTCGATCATTCGCCTCCTGCGCTGACCCCCAGTCGTTGAAGGTGGGTCTGAAGCGTGTTGCGGGCCAAACCAAGGAGCTGCGCCGCGGCCTTCCGGTTGCCCCGCGTTCGGGCGAGAACGAGGCGCAACAGCGCACGCTCTGCCGAGTCGATGACCAACTCGTGCAGGTCGGTAGCTCCGCCCGCATGCCACCCCCGCACCACCGCCGCGAGCCGTTCAGACACCAACTCCTCGAAGCCCTCGAGGCTCAGCGTGGGCGCCGCCTCGGCAGGGTCGAGCCGGGCGCGAAGCTCGGGAGGCAGGGATTCGAGCCGAAGGACGGTGTCGGTAGAGGCGGCGACGGCGTGCTGCACGAAGCGGTCGAGCTCGCGGTCGTTCTGCGGCCAGCTCCACGCCTGCATCAGGGCGAGCAGCCGGCGGTCGCAGCGACGACGGGGCAGGCCCAACGAACGTGCATGAAGGTCGGTGAAGTGCCTCGCCAGCGGCACGATGGAGTCGGGGCGTTCGCGCAAGGAGCTCAGCGGGAGGGTGGCGGCCATGGGGACGTCCACGTTGGTTCTGGAGCCCACGATGACCCGCCACCCCGAGTCGGTCGCCGAGGAGACGACGTCGGTGAGGTCGGGACGCACGTGCCCCGCCTCTACGTACAGGGTGCCGGGCGCATCTCCGCCAGTCCAGGCCGCACCGGGAGGCAGGGACACGAAGGGCCCTACGGCACCCGACATGCGATGCACGAGGCGGGCGTGGAGCTCCTTGCCGGTGCCGCGGGGGCCGACGAAGACCAGCGTGGTGCGAACGGCCGCGGCGCGGGCGACGATGACGGCTGCGCCCGGACCCAGCCCGCTGTATGCGAGGCGCCGCTGCAACTCCTCCACCGCGCCCCCTGCTCCGCGTCGTCGCACCAGCGCGTTCACGTGAAGGCCGCGCACGGGGAGGGCAAGGATGGCGCCGAGGGGTTCATCCAACATGCGCACCAACGGCGGCTGGGGCAGCGAACTCACCAACGCGACGAGCAGCTCGGCGTGCAGCCCGGGCAGGGCCGGATCGACCACCGCGAGGCGCACCCGCGGCCGAGCGACCTCCGCCACCAGCTCCGCCCAACGCCGCACCACCACGATCGCCGACCCCCCGCTAGCAAGAACGGGGAGCCAGCGTTGACGAGAACTTTCGCTGTCGGTAGCAAAGACGATCACCCGACCGGTTATCCTGACCGTCCCTCCGTCATGCCCACCTCCCCGATCTGGCCTCCCTGGCCATCCCATCGGCCCAGCCTCCTTCAGGGCCTTCTCTGCTCGGTGTTGCTCGCCGCGCCCACCGGCGTGTACGCGAGCGACCGGCCGTTGCTCACTCCCTCCGATGCCTTGGCAACGCCAGACGTAGACGAACCGGCTGCGGAGCCCGAAGAAGAGAGCCTCTGGGCGCAGATTCAGGGGAGCGACGCCGCCGCCGCTCTTGCATCCGCCAGCTCCGAAGAGCTGGCCGCCGAGCGCCTCGCCGAGCTGGGGTACACGGGCGCCATCGGGGCCGACGTGCCTCTGGAGTACTACCTCAACCCGCTGGCGGCTACGGCCATCGATCCGCTGCAGCTCGACAAGGTGAACCCCGAGGAGTTTGACATCCCCATCGTGACCAACGCGATGGTGCAGAAGTGGATGACGTATTTTCTGGGACGCGGGCGCAAGTACTTCGGGCGCTACCTGATGCGCAGCACCCGCTACCTGCCGATGATGCACGCCGCACTCGACGCGCGCGGGCTCCCCCGCGACCTCGTGTACCTCTCGATGATCGAGAGCGGTTTTACGACGTCGGCTACGAGCTACGCCTCCGCGGCCGGCCTCTGGCAGTTCATGCCGGCCACTGCGCGGCAATACGGCTTGCGGGTGGACTGGTGGGCCGACGAGCGGCGCGACCCCCTTCGGGCCACGAAGGCCGCTCTCACCTACCTCGCCTACCTGCACAAGATGTTCGAGGGCGACTGGTGGCTGGCGTGGGCGAGCTACAACGGCGGCGAGGGTCGCGTGGGCAAGGAGTGCCGCAGGCACGGCACGACCGACTTCTGGAAGCTCGTGGAGAAGGGCGCGCTCCACACCGAAACGCAGAACTACGTGCCGAAGCTCATCGCCGCCGCCATCATCGGCAAACACCCCGAACGGTACGGTTTTGTCGGCGTGAAGTACCAGGATGCGCTCGCGCAGGAATTGGTCGAGGTTCCCGGCGGTACGGGGCTGGATGTCATCGCACGCTCCGCCGGCTTGACCGACGAAGAGGTGCTCGAGTACAACCCGGCGCTGCGGCGCTGGGCACTTCCGCCCGACGTACCGCGATGGAACGTGAACCTGCCGACTGGGAAGGTCGAGGGCTTCGCGGTGGAGTTTGCGAAGGTCCCGGTGGAGGAGCGGGTGTCGCTCGTACGCCATGTGGTGAAGCGGAAAGAAACGCTCGCCGCTATCGCCAAGAAATACGGGGTGGACTCCGAGGAGATCGCACGGCTCAACCACCTCACGAAGAAGAGCAAGCTCAAGGTGGGGCAGGAGCTCGTGGTGCCGGCGCGGCCCGGTAGCAGCGCGCTCGCATCCGTGGCCCCCATCGAGCCCGAGGCGCCCGCCGAGTCCGCCCCGAAAGCCACTAGCTCCAAGTCGGCGTCGAAGACCCACACGGTGCGTTCGGGCGACACGCTCTCTACCGTGGCAGCAAAATACGATCTCGACATCAGCGAATTGAAGGCGCTAAACGGGCTGAAGGGCGACAAGATTCTCGTGGGGCAGAAGCTGAAGGTAGGCGGAGAGTCGAAGGCGGAGGCGCCTGCCAAGGCGGCTGCGTCCTCCACGAAATCGACGACCTACAAAGTGAAACGGGGAGACACCCTCGGGAGCATCGCCGAGCGCTACGATTGCACGGTCAGCGACATCAAGTCCTGGAACGCAATCAAGGGCACCACGATCTACCCGGGCCAGAAGTTGAAGATCAAGGGGTGATACCAACTGATCGTAACTTGCACGTGAACACGGCCGGTGCTGAGCCGCTGCAGCAAGCCCAGCGGAGTCTCTTTGCAGCCCTGGCCACTCCTCGTTGGGCACCGCCGTTGGACAGGGCGGTGACGGGCTGGGTGACGCTGTTGGCCGTGCCGACCGAGCCCCGCTGCGGGGCGAGCGGAGGGGCGGCCAATAGCGGCAGGCCCCCGCGCCAACGCTGGCGTTTCCGCACGCTGCCCCTTCCGAGGCCGCCGGCTGGCAAGGGACCTTCGCCCCACCGGCGCCGCGTCCTGCGCGGCGATCCGCATCGAGGTCAATCGGTATGAGCGCTCTTTCCGTAGAAGCGGCGCTCGAGCGAATCCTCGCCGACGTGGGCGTCGGGCCGACGGAAGGCACGCACCTCGCGGGCGCCTACGGGCGGGTGCTCGCGGAGCGCATTCTCGCCCCCATCTCTCTGCCACCCTGGGCGAATTCAGCGATGGACGGCTTTGCCGTTCGGGCGGCCGACGTTCCCGGGCGCCTGCGGGTGCTGGAGACGATCGCGGCCGGTGGCGTTGGGCGCCTGCGGGTAGAGTCCGGGACCGCATCGCGCATCATGACGGGGGCCCCGGTGCCCGCGGGAGCCGACACAATCGTGATGTTGGAAGACACCGAGAGCGACGGCGGCAGCGTGTCGATCGCGACTTCGGCTAGGGTGGGGCAACACGTTCGCCTCGAGGGGTCCGACATCCGAGCGGGCGAGGTGGTGTTCGAGCCGGGGCGCCGGCTCACCCCCGGCGTGGTGGGGGTGCTCGCGAGCCTCGGCATCGCACGCGTCCAGGTCGCCGTGCGTCCGAGGGTGGCGATCCTCTCGACGGGTGACGAGCTGGTGGAGCCGGGGCTTCCGTTGGGACCGGGGCAGATTTACAGCAGCAACAACCACGCGCTGATCGGCCTCGTCGTGGCAGCCGGAGGCGAGCCGGTGGATTGCGGCACGGTGCGGGACGAACCCGAGGCCCTTCGCGCGGCCTTCCTCGCGGCGGCCGCTTTGGCCGACCTCGTGGTCTCCACAGGAGGGGTGTCCGTGGGCGACTTCGATCACGTAAAGGACGTCGTGGGCGCAGTGGAGTTCTGGCGAGTGGCCATGAAGCCGGGCAAACCGCTGGCGTACGGCCGCTTCGGTGGACGGCCCTTCTTCGGCCTGCCGGGCAACCCGGTGTCGTGCATGGTGAACTTCCTGCAGTTCGTGCGCCCCGTGATTCGCCGCCTGCTCGGCGACCCACGCCCCTTTCTCCCGGTGGTACACGCAACGCTTCGTGCGCCGCTGCGCCGGTCCCCGGGGCGCGTGGAGCTGTTGCGCGTTCGACTCGAGCGGGAGGATGGCCACCTCTTTGCGATCCCGGCCGGCCGACATCAGGGAAGCGGCAACGCCCTCGGGATGGCGGAGGGACACGGTTTTGCGCTTTTGGACGCGGAGTCCACGGAGGTATCCGGGGTGGTTCGAGTGCAACTCTTCGACCGCGAGTTCGACGACGCCGAGAGTCCGGCCTACGGCTGGGGGGAAATCCCCGCTGCGGACGGCCCCTGCTGTTAGTCACCCACCATGCCTGCTGAACCAATCGCGGCCGTACTCGGCAGCGCGAGCCGGGTGGAAATGACCCAGATCGTGCTCCCGGAGCACACCAACGCGATGGGCACCATCTTCGGTGGCCAGGTGGCCGCGTGGATCGATATCTGCGGCGCGATCGCGGCGCAGCGATTCTGCCGGCGGCAGGTCGTGACCGCCTCGATCGACGAGCTCATCTTCCTCCACCCCATCCAGCGTGGCCACATCGCTGTCTTCCAGGCGATCGTGAACGCCGCGTGGGGGAGCTCGATGGAGGTGGGGGTAACGGTAGACGGCGAAGACCCCCTCACCGGCATCCGCACCCGCACCAGCACCGCCACGCTCACCTTCGTCGCGCTCAACGCCGACGGGAGCCGGATCCCGGTGCCGCAGCTCGTTCCCGACACCGAGGGCGGCAAGGACCGAGAGGCCGAAGCGAACGCCCGCAGAGCCCGTCGACTGCGCGGGGGTTGATGCGCCCCGTCGTCCTCGCGTCCGCGTCTCCCCGCCGCCGCGCGCTCCTCGAAGGTGCGGGGGTGCTGCTGCTGGTGCGTCCCACCCAAACGGACGAGTCCGAACGCGCGGGCGAGAACCCTCGGGAGTACTGCCTGCGTGTGGCCCGCGAAAAGGCCGTCGCTGCCGACGCCCACGATCCCTCCGGCGGGCCGGACCTCCTCGTCCTCGCCGCCGACACCACGGTGGCCCTCGACGACTGGATTCCCGGAAAACCCGGTACGCCCGAACGCGCGATCGCCACGCTCACCCGACTGAGCGGGCGCTGGCACGCAGTGCACACCGCTGTCGTACTGCGAAGCGGCGCCCGCCTCCGCTCGCGCCTGGTGACGACACGAGTTCGCTTCCGCACGCTGAGCCCCGAGGAGATCGCGGCCTATGTGGCTACCGGCGAGCCGCTGGACCGGGCCGGCGGCTACGCCATCCAGGGCGAAGGCGGCGCGTTCGTGGACCGCTTGGTGGGGAGCTACACGAGCGTGGTGGGGTTGCCGCTCCGCGAGGCGCTGGCGCTCCTCGGGGCTGCCGCGGGATAGCTCCCGCGAATGAGCATCGCCGCAAACCTCGCCGCAATCCGCGCCGAACTGCCCTCCCACGCCACGCTCGTCGCGGTGAGCAAAACCCGGCCCGCTGAAGCCGTGCGGGAGGCGCTGAGCGCGGGCCAGGTGCACTTCGGCGAGAACTACGCTCAGGAGCTCCGAGATAAAGCGGAGCAGCTCGGCCAAGGCCCGATCTGGCACTTCATCGGCAGCCTCCAGCGCAACAAGGTGAAATACGTGGTGGGCCGCGCCACGCTGGTGCACGACGTCGACAGCCTCGCCCTAGCCGAGGAGATCGGCAAACGTTCCGGAGACCGGGTCACGGGCATTCTGGTGGGCGTGAACATGGGCGAAGCGCAGAAGTCGGGAGTAGCCCCGGCGGCCGTCTTGGACCTGTGCAAGGCTGTCGTGGGCCTGCCGGGGGTGGCGCTCCGCGGCCTGATGACCATCCCGCCGGCGACCGACGATCCCGAAGACGCCGCCCCCTACTTCGCCGAGCTGGCCGAGCTCGCCGCGCGAGGGAGGGCCGCTGGCCTGCCGCTGCACGAGCTGTCGATGGGCATGAGCCACGACTGGCGAGTGGCCGTACGGCACGGCGCCACCTGGGTGCGCGTGGGCACGGCCATCTTTGGCGAGCGCGCCGCGCGGGTGCCCGTCAGTTGAGTTCGAACGAGATCTCGATGATGCGGCTGGGGTCCATGCGCAACAGGATCGTTTGAGAGCGGCCGGTCTCCACCGAAACCACGTGAACTTTGTGGAGCGTTGCCGGCAGCGTGAATTCGACCGCCTCGGAGACGATGCCCCGGTCGTCGCCATCGAGGTGCAGCCGAACCTCCTGATTGACCCTCACACGCAGGAGTCCCGGCGCGGCGGCGGGCACGGCCTCTTCGGTCGTCGGAGCGGTCGCGAGCTGGACCGCGACGGAGGCCGGTTGCCGGGCGGGTTTGGGCGCGACGGGTTTGGGCGCGACGGGCTTGGGGGCGACGGGCTTGGGGGCGACGGGCTTGGGGGCGGGCGTAGGGACGGGAGCCGGCGGAGCGACTTCGAGAGCCGGCGGAGCGACTTCGAGAGCCGGTGGAGCGACTTCGAGAGCCGGTGGGGTGAGCGGCGGTTCCGCGGGCGGCAGCGGGGATGCCGCCACAAGCGCGGGGACCGCCGGCCCCAACCACTCCGCCGCTTCATTCGTTACCTCGCCGCGGATTCTCCACCACAAGAACGCCGAGGAGCTGATCAGCAGCGTGAGCCCCGCCACAGCCCAGACTTGTGGCGAGATCGGCTTGCGTTTGATTCGAGCAGGGCGCTGGTTGCGCGGGATGAAAGGCTCGAAGCGGCGCGGCGGGCGCGAGGAGTACAAGCCGGCTTCGAAGGTCGGGCGGGCGGGTGCGGCGACTTCCTCCAGTCGCCCCCCGAAGAAGCCGTCCTCCGACGAGTCCGAGCGCTCCATGAGGTCGTCGGAGAGCCCGAGCCGACGGAGGGGCGCGGGGGCGGCCGGGGGAGAGAAGGCCGGGAGGGGCTCCTCGCGTGCCGGGGTAGCCTGCGGCACGGCCTCTTCCGCCACGGCGGGTGCCGCCCCGCCGGGACTCGACCAACCTAGACCCGAGTCGTACCTCGGAAGGATGAGCGTCGGCTCCTCGTCTGGATCCTCGAAGGCCACCTCGAGGGGCGGGGGGGGCGGCCGAACAGCCCGCGCGGAAGGGTCCGCCACCAGCAACGCGCCCGGTCGCTGAAACAAGCGACTCGTCGTTCGCGGCGCCGGCGCTGCCAAGACCTAATCCTGATCCCAGAGATGCGACACGGGGCCCCTACCCTCCACGACGAAGAGGCGCAGATCGGCCTCGCGTGCCGGCGCGACGCTAAGCGTGAGGCCGGTGGCCGACATCGAACTCATGAAGACGCCGCCGCGGATCAGCGCGTTCACGGCCCGCCTCAGCCCCCGCTGATATTCGGTGTCGAGCCCCCGGAAGAGGTTGTCGGCCCGCACTCCGCGCGGCTCCACGTAGCCCCGGGCGAGTACTTTTTGCAGCAACTCGCGCAAGAGGGCGAGCGTGACGTCGTGCCCGGGCGCAGCGGAGGGATTGGACGCCCACCACGTTTCCAGCCCCCCGGCCACCCGCACCCGCTCAACACTGGAGGCGTCGAGCCGGAGGTCGGACGAAAGGGAACCATCCGCCACGAGGATGCGGATGATCTCAAAGGGGTGGAGCTCCAAGCCCTTCGCCACCTGCTCCACGCTCATGCGCTGGAAGAGTTCGAGTCCCGCCATCACTCCTCCTCATCGGCGAGCATCGCGGCCCGCACCCACAATCCGTAAAGTTCGATGCCCGCGGCCGAGAGCTCCGCCGCCTCCTCTCGCAGCGCCTCGATTTCTTCGAGAGCACGCTCGTTGATGTCACCTTGGAGGTCGCAGTCGCCCAGCCACACCTGCACGGCGAGGCAACCGGCCACATCCGTGTACTGGATCGGCGCCTCGCCTGCGCCAACGGCGGTAAGCAGCCGGGAGATGGCGGCCACCACTCGGTACGCGAAGCGCGAAGAAAGGTCCTCCCTCCGTTCCGCCCAGTCGCGGCACACAGCGAAGGGGACCGGAAGCACGGCGACGAGGGCCTCCGGGACGCCCTCCGCCGGGTCGACCGCAAAGAGCACACCCACGCCCACGTTGGCGAGGCCAAGGTTTGGCGGACCGGCGTTGCTGGCGGCGATCACCGGCTCGAGCCGACGACGCACCTTGTCGTGGTGGTCGAGAATCGCGCGCCGGTAGCCGCTGGGCAACACCGCCAAGGACGCCTCGACCTCGACGAACTTCTCGTACTCTTCTACGGCGCCGGCCACTTCCGGGTCACGAAGCATGTTCCGCAGCGCCCGCTCCTGAGCGCCCAACGCGGCTTCGAGCAACGCCGCGCGCCCCTCGACGATGCCGCGATCGTCGGCGAGCCCCTGCCGCAGCGCCGCGCGCTCGCGCGTCTCGGCGCCGAGCGCGACCATCTCCTGCTTGTCGCGCAGCTCGGAGCGGCGGGCGGCGAGGGCGACCAGTTGGCGCTGCGCCTCCTCGATCGAGCGGCGCAAGGCGCCCTCTTCGCGCTGGACGTCGGCCATGCTGCCGTTGAACTCTGCGTCGGCACGTGACTTCCACTGCGCGATCTCTTCGAGCACCGCGATCACGGCCGGACGATTGGCAAGTTCGCTCATTCTACTCCTTCATTCGCACTCGGCCCAGAGGCCGAGGTTTCCGCTCTTGGCCGCCTCTTCGGCGCTGTACAACAGCTCCGCGAGCCGAATGTTGTCGAACGCCTCGTACACCCGCGCATAACCGAGCCGGATCACGATGTCGTTGACCAAGGCGACCACCGAGGCAGAGGTGTCGTCTGGGAAGGTACAGTCGCCTTCGGCACACCCGCTCAGATCGAAACTTGCCCCTTCATCCGTGAAGAAGATGTAGGCCAGCGCTCGGTCGTAGGTGTCGGTGCAGGTGTGATCGAACGAAAGTAAAACTTGGCGACCCTCCAGCTTGTCGCGGGTGGAGTCGGCGGCCTCGTCGCCATAGCAGTCGGCCACCTCGGTACCGTCGTGCGCGATCTCGGGAGCATCCACCCCCAACATGCGCACCGTAAGCAGCTTGCTCGTGCCGTCGGTGGCCGACTCGTCGCCCGTGTCCCCCTCGGTCGGACTGCCCGCGTCGAGATCGGCGCTCACGAGCACCTCCACGGTGTCGCCATCCAGCGCACGAACCACGTACCCGATGCTATCGGGCGCGCAGTGCGGGCCCTCCACGATGGGCACGCTGTCGAGGGTTTGGCAGGCGAGGGCGAGGATGAGCATGGCGCTGGCCCCGCAGGGCTTGCCGGCAGGGTACCATGCGCACGAACCTTCGGCCCGTGACCGACCCCTCTGCCAGCGCCGTCGTCGACGCACCGCCCCCCGCCGCCGAGCCCGACGCGCCGGTGCTGCGCGCCGACAGCGTGGGCAAACGGTTCGACATCTACCCCAACGACCGCTCCCGTTTCTTCGAATTCCTCGGCAGTCGAAGTCACCATCGTGAGCATTGGGCGGTACGCGGCGTGCAAGTGACCGTCGGCCGCGGTCAGGCGATCGGAGTGATCGGGAACAACGGGGCCGGAAAGAGCACGCTGTTGCGCCTTCTGGCCGGCATCACCGAACCGACCGAAGGCTCGGTGAGCCTGCGCGGGCGGCTGAGCGCGCTGCTGGACCTCGGCGTGGGCTTCCAAGACGGCTTCACCGGCCGCGAGAACATCGAGTTCGGCTGCCAACTTCTGGGCCTCACTCCGGAGCAGATCGAGGAACGGATTCCCGAGATGATCCGCTTTGCGGAGCTCGGTGAATTCATCGACGACCCGGTACGGACCTACTCCACGGGCATGGCGCTCCGCCTCGGCTTTTCGATGGCGGTGCACGTGAACGCGGACGTGCTCCTCATCGATGAAGTGCTCGCGGTGGGCGATCAGTATTTTCAGCGCAAGTGCATCCGGCAGATCTCATCGCTCTTGGCCGGTGGCACCTCGCTCGTGCTGGTGACTCACGACCTCCACGCCGTTCGTGCGCTCTGCCACGAAGTGCTGTGGTTGGAGGCGGGGAGCGTGCGAATGCGAGGGCCGGCGCGCGAAGTGGTGGAAGCCTACCTCGATCAGGACCGGGTGCGCGGCGCGCGCGCGAGACAGGAAACGATGGACCCGGCACCGTTGGTCCGGCAACCCGCTCGGCTCGTCGCCCACGACGCGAGCGCGCTGACGGAAAGCCATCCCGAGTTGCAGGCCCGCCTGCTCCGCGCCACCCAATTCCCCGAGGCGGCCGACGTGTTCGCAGAGGCACCCGGCGAGGCCCCCCGGATTGCCGAAGGCGACAACCTCATGGTGAGCGGCACCGGCGAGGTCCGCGTGGTCCGCGTTCAACTCACGGACACCCAAGGGGTCGAGCTTAGGCGATTCCAGAGCGGCGCCGGCCTTGTGGTCGCCGTGACGTTCCGAACCACGGAGATCGTGGACAACCCGATCTTCGGCGTGGCGCTGTTCCGAAACGATGGGGTTTACGTTTTCGGCCCCAACACCGGCTTTGACGGCGTGCTCAAGGGGCGCTGGCACGGCGTGTACACCGTGTTCATCCACTACCCGGAGTTGCCGCTGCTCGCGGGCACGTACCGGGTGAGCGTCGCGGTCTATGACAGCGAACATGTGCGGCCGATGGCTTGGCACAACCAACTTTACGAGTTCGAGATCGTGCAAGAGGTGGAGGACCACGGGCTGGTCCAGCTCACGCACCGGTGGGGCCTGATCGTTCACCACGACGAGACGGGCCTGCGGTGAGTCGCGTCCTCCTCCTCGGCGACACCGGGGATGGCGGCTTCGCCGCGCTGCGCACGCGCCACTTCGCGGCCGTGCTGCCGGGAGCGAGCGTTCTCGACTGGCGGGAGTCGGTCACGGACCGTGCGGTCCAGCTGTCGCCCGACGTCGTGGTCACGGCGGGGAATCACGGCCCCACCCGCGCTGCGATGCGCGTCCTCGACGCGCTTGCGGCGGCTGGCCTCCCCGAGCCCGCGTTCTGGCTCGACGTTGCAGGCGATCCCTTCGCCGAGGCCCAGGCCGCTGCACACGCTACCGGCGCCGTTGCGGCCGAGGTCGCCGCCGAGGCACAGCTGGTGTGGGGCGCCGCTTATGCGCGCGCGGACGCCTTCTCGAGCGTGTGCGAGCCCGGCCGCTCCGCCCTCCTCGGCGCCCTCGGCCTCCTCGGCCGCCTGCCGCTGTTCCGGCCGGGTGAGGAGGCGTGCTCAGTGATCCCCTGCGCCACCGACTTTCCCGACGAGCCCGGGCCCGCTCGCCCGCCCGGCCTGCGTGTGGCCCTGCTGGGCGGGTTCAACACCTGGTTCGACGACACGACCCTGCTCGCCGGCCTGCTGCTCGCGATGGACCGGGGGCCGGTCGAGGTGAGGGTTTTCGGCGGCGCCATCCCCGGCCACACCACCGAGGGCTACGCCCGATTCACGGCGGGCGCGGCGGCCTCACGGCACGCCGCACGCTTTCGGTTCCACCCGTGGGTCCCGCACTCGACGTTGGCCGAGCACCTCGCAGACTGCCACGTGAGCGTGTGCCTCGATCGCGCAGGGCCGGAGGCCGGGCTGGGGGCCCGCACGCGGGTGTTGTACGCGCTGCATCGGGGCCTGCGTGTGCTGGCCACACCGGGCTCGCCAATCGTGGGGGAGCTTGTGGATGCGGGGCTCGTGGAGCCACTACCTGCAGCGCACGTCGTGGGCGACGCAGCCGCCGCGGAGGCGCTGGCCGCCGCGCTCCTGCGCCCGGTGGGGGCCCCGCCCAAAGGCGCCCGCCGGGCGTGGATGGCCGACCGCACCGCCGACCGCCTTGGCACTCCGCTGCGTTCGTGGGCGCTCTCGCCCGCCCGTCTGCCCCCCGCCCCCGCCGCGACCGTGCTGGCTGGCGCCCTCGCCGAGCGTGATCGAGCGCTGGCCGAGCTGCAACGCCACCGCGCCACGCCGACCTTCCGGTTGATGGCGGGGCTGCATGGGCTCGTGAAGCGGGGGTGATGGCGGGGGCGGGGCGTCCCCGGAGCGGACCTGCGCCGATCTTGGCGAACGTGGTCGTCAAACACGGAGACAATGGATATCCTATCGGTGTGCCACGTCGTCTTCGTCCCGAAGAGTCCTTCCTCGATCGCCTCGACGCGGCGATCACCGCGAACCGGCTTGATGTCTCGGGTGACGCGCTGGAGACAGCGGAACAACAACTGGGATGGGGCCTCCCCGAGATAGTGGGGATGCTTCTCACCCTCGATGCCGACGACTTCGCGGAGTCGAAGCCCAGCACCGCCCCTGAGGGAGGGGTCATCTGGGTGTTCACGCCGATGATCGACGAGGGCCGAC
The DNA here is from genome assembly GCA_947484175.1 of Deltaproteobacteria bacterium. Lineage (GTDB taxonomy): Bacteria > Myxococcota_A > UBA796 > UBA796 > SXON01 > SXON01. The sequence continues at coordinate 3,673 of CANKOI010000076.1, read as the reverse complement.
TCTGGGTTCGCCTGTGCGAACGAGGGAAGGTCGTCGTCGTGAGCTTCCACAGGGGATGAAACCATGAGCCAAGAACTCACCGCCAACTGCCCGTACTGCGAAACGCCTGCGAAGCTCATGGAGCGCGAGTACCGCATCCGTCGGGGCGAGCGCGTGCTTCCGGTTCTCCTGCCGACCTGGGAATGCCAGTCCGGGTGCAGGAACGAGGCGGGAATCGCGCCGTTCCGGTTCGCCAACATGACGCTCGCGCCGAGGCACGCCGAGCGAACCGAGGTTGCGTGGCTGGCAGCCTTCGGTGAACCGCTGCCCGCTGCGAAGCCACCCGGACGCAAGCCCAGGGAGAAGCGAACGGTTGACGTGCACCTGCTGCTGACGCCGAGTGAGGCGGCGTGGCTTGACCTGATGCGCGCCGAGCGCTCCCGGGCGGAGTTCATTCGCGGGAAGCTGCTCGCTGGGTAGTGGCGGCTTCCCCCTCGACGTACGCCTCCCTCACCCCCCCCTCACCCGCACATCGCCCACCCGCTTGGTCACCCCGCTGGCGTCGAGCCACTCGAGCAGCGGGATGGCGGTGCGCCGGGACTGGCCGGTCAGCTCCTTGAACGAGCCGGGGTCGAGCTGGGCGTGGTCGACGAACCAGGCGCGGACGGTGTCGGAGAGCCGGCCGAGCACCGCGCTGGCGTACACGCGGCCCGCAACGAGGTGAATCTGGCCACGGTCGCGAAGCAGGAACAGCAGGGCATCGCGGTCGCGCGATTCTTCGGGGGCGTCGGCGCCGTCGAGCTGAGCGGCGGCCGCCTTCGTAAGCAGGGCTTCGCACCAGGCGGCCTGCGCAGCGTCGAGCGTGACCTCCCACCCCGGCAGCCGAGCCCGCCCGCCTTCGAGCACGATGCGCCCCGCCGCGGCCTCCGCGTCGAGCAGCGCCACAAAGGCTCGCTCGTCCAAGGACCGCAGGGCGCCGGTGTGCGCGGCCTTCCGGTTCGCCGCCTGCGCCAGCGGCTCGGCGGCCTGCCGCTCGGCCAGCGAGGCCTGCAGCGCCGCACGGAAGCCGTCGGCGACGGCCGGCGCGTAGCGCCGGTCGCCGATCCGCTCGCCGGCGAGGCGGCCGAGCCGCTGCACGCACTGGGCGTCGGTCAGGCCGGCGGATCCGGCGCGTTCGAGGAAGACGTCGGTATCGCCGGCGTCGAGCCGCGCCGCCTCCGCAGCCGCGGCGGCGGCTCCCTTTCGGCGCACGAGCGGCGCCCAGGGGTCGAGCACCACGCCGCCGCCGAGCGTAGCGCTCGGCGAAGCGCGGCGAACGACGAAGCGGTCACCGGGCAGGCAGGGAAGCGGCTCGGCGAGGTGGAGCTGCACGAGGCCGCTTTCGCCGGGGCTCAGCCCCTCGCCCTCCAGCGGCACGACACGCGCCTGCACCTCGCGAGTTCCGTGGAGAACCACCACGCCTGGCTCGCCGACGAGCAGCGGCGCGTCGGGCAGGTGGTGGTAGCGCGCGTCGATAACGAGTGACGAGGGCAGGCTGTCGGGCGCGACCACCCAGAGGCCGCGCCCCACATCCTCGATCTCCACGCCCGTGAGGTTCAGCGCCGCGCGTGAGCCCGCATGGGCCTCGGAAACCGACAGGCCGTGCACCTGGATGCCGCGGACCCGCGCACGCTCTCCGCCCGGCAGCAACTGCACCTCCGCACCATCGCGGATGGTGCCGTTCCACACGGTGCCCGTGGCCACGGTGCCGAAGCCGCGCCGTACGAAAGCACGGTCCACGGGCAGGCGGAAGGGGCGATTGGCGTCGCGCCGACTGGTCGGCAGCGCATCGAGGGCGGCGAGCAGCTCGGGGAGCCCGAGGCCAGAAACGGCGCTCGTGGCCACGATGGGGGCTTGCGGCCAAGGCGAGTCGGCGAGCAACTCCCGCACTTCGTCGGCCGCCAGCTCCAGCAGCTCTTCGTCCACCAGATCGGCCATCGTCTGGGCCACGACCAACTGGGGCACACCGAGGAGCCGAAGAACGGCCAGGTGCTCGCGCGTTTGCGGCATCGCTCCCTCCGCCGCGCTCACGCAGAGCAGGGCCGCGTCGAGCCCGCTCGCGCCCGACACCATCGTCCGGACCAACTTCTCATGACCGGGAACGTCGACCAGCCCCGCCACGCGCCCTCCGGGCAGCCGGAGCGGCACAAATCCGAGCGCGATGGTGATGCCCCGCGCCTTCTCTTCCGGCAGGCGATCGAGGTCCACCCCGGTGAGCGCCTTCACCAGCGTGGTCTTACCGTGGTCCACATGGCCGGCGGTGCCCAGCACGAGATCTGACATCCCCGCGACGTATCCGGCGCGCTACGTTCACGGCTTGCGCGTTGCCTGCCCAGATTGCACCACGCCGATCGAGGCGGAGCCCGGCGAGGAGGTCGTGTGCCCGGGGTGCATGTGTACGTTCATCGGCCCCACCACCGCGCAGGTTCCCCGCCGATTCGACGTTCACCTCGCAGACGGCACCGTGCTCGCCCGCCAGAGCAGCTACGCCCTGCGTGAAGCGATCTACACGGGCAAGGTGCCCATCACCGCCCGATTGCAACCCGATGTGGGCAGCCGCGAGCTCGTCCCCGTCTACGCGTTTCCTTGGTTCGCGCAGATTTACGGACTGCTGGGCGTGGAGCCTCCCGCGCACACCGGAACCCGACGAATTGCGGGATGGGTGGGAATCCGCAAGCCAGCGAAGGCCGCGGCACCGCCCCCACGGCCGTCTGCCGGCCGGAGGGTGAACACCGCAATCCAGAAAATGTCCGTTGCCGCCCTTCTCGCGGCGGGGGTCGGAGCGTTCCTGCTGTTTCTCGTCGTCGTGGCGCTGTTCATCGCCTACTGAGCGGCCCGTTCTCGGCACCCCGACTCAGAACGCGAGCATCGTCCCGCCCGATACTTCCGGGTAGAAGCCCGTTTCAGCAAGGCCGGCCTGGATGAGGTCGAACTGGTCTCCCGAGAGGATGCCCAGGCCCACATCGAGGTTGAACCCGAAGGTGTCGCTCAGCATGAAGTCGCAGCCACCGCGCAGCCGGCCACCGAAGGCGAAGTCGGGCTTGGCCGTGTAGGCCACCACCAGCGCATCGGCGCCCACGTAGGGCTGAATCGAGCTGGTGGGAACCTTGTACACGACACCCACATTGATGGGCAGGATGGCGTTCCAGTCTTGCACCTGTTCCGGCAGGATTCCGGCGGCGGTTGCGATGACCGCGCGCTCCTCGTCGGTGTAGTTCCGATTCGTGGAAGCACCCTCCACGCCGAGGAGCACCAGCCATCGGCTGGCTACCGGGATGTCGAACTCCGCGCCGTAGGTGACGAAGTCGAGCGTACCGTAGCGGGCGTACCCGCCACGAACGGCCACGCCAAACCGGGCCCGCGCTCCGTCGTCGTTGCCCGCGCGCCGGATGGGTTCGTCGTCGTCGTTGTCGTCCACCCGCGAGCGAGGGGCGGGCTTGGGGCGCTCTTCTTCCTCTTCTTCCTCTTCGTCCTGCACGCGGGTGCGAGCCTTCGAGGAGGCACGAGGCGCTTCTTCCTCCTCGACCTCCTCGACCTCCTCCTCCGGCTCTTCCTCCTCCTCTTCTTCCGTGACTCGGGCTCGACTCGCAGTCGTGCGGCTGCTGCTCGTCGACGCCTTCTTCTCTGCCGCCTGCTTGTCAGACCCGCCGCTGCT
>CANKOI010000075.1 GCA_947484175.1 Deltaproteobacteria bacterium | reverse complement strand
GCTCTCCGCGACCGAACCCGCTCCGAGTGGCCGCCCGACGTAGTGGCCCTCGCCGGCTCGTGGCTTTCTAATGAGGCGGAGCCTTCAGCCAGCGGCGACGCAGATTTGCCGCGCGAGCCGCTGTGATGTATGCCTTGGACACCAACACGATCGCGTACTTCTTCAAAGGCATGGGGGGTGTTGCCGAGCGGCTCGCGGTCGTGCCGCCGAGTCAGATCGAGGTTTCCGCGGTGGTCGCGTACGAGTTGGCTGTGGGCGTGGCGCGATCGCCCGAGGCCAGCCGGCGTCGTGAACAACTTGCTCGCTTCCTGTCCGTAATCCAGGTCGTTCCCTTCGGACCTCACGAGGCGGACGCGGCCGCCCGGATTCGAGCTGACCTCGAGCAACGGGGGCTCCCCATCGGGCCGCTCGACGTACTGATCGCCGGGGCAGCGCTCGCCCGCGGCGCTGTCCTTGTGACCCGCAACATGCGAGAGTTCAGCCGAGTAGTAGGCCTCTCCGTGGAGAACTGGTACGCCGAGTAGCGGGAGCCCCCACCCCCGCCGCGATACCCTCCCCCCGCGCAGCATGCTCCCCACCCCCCTCCTCCTCCTCGCCTGCACCGCCACCCCCGGTGGCCACAGCGATGCCGAGGGTGCCGAGCTGCTCCTCGAAATCGAGGTCACCAAGGGCAACGACACCCCCGTGCGCCGCGTGCATTGGTCCACGTCGGAGGAGACCACGGGGGCGGTGCAGTTCGGCGTAGGCGAGCTTGCCTGGCAGGTGATGGACGACGCGCTGGGCACCGAGCACGACGTGCTCGTGGCTGGCATGCCCGCGGGTGAGGACTGGCTCCTACATGCGGTTTCTGAGGGCCCCTCCGGGAGGTGGGCAAGCGAGGTGGTCTCCATCCCCGCCGACTACGCGCCGCCTGAGCTCCCGGTTCCCGCCCTCACGGTAGCCCCTTCTTCCGCGGTGTCCGGATTCCTGCTCACCCCCGTTCGAGGCACCACCGGCGCCTTCCTGATCGCCTACGACACCGAGGCACGACCGGTCTGGTGGTCGCCGGAGTTCTCGCCGCGCGGGTTCCGGGGGCGCTACTCCCCGAGCCGCGGCGAGATGGCCTGGTTGGAGGGCGTAAGTGGCGGCTCCGAGCAGTTCGTGGTCGCCACCCTCGACGGTGACACACGCACCGTGCCCGCTCCCAATTCGTCTCACCAAGACTTCGTGAGACTGGCCGACGGCAGTTTCCTCGTCTTCGTCATGGACCCGCGCACCCTCGAAGGCACCGAAGTGCAGGGCGAGTCGCTGCAAAGCGTCGCCGAAGATGGCTCGACGCGAACAGTCTGGACCTCTTGGGACCGCTGGACCTGGGACGGCACGGGAAAGGTCACCGACACCGGTCTGTTGGAGTGGCCGCACGGCAACGGACTCTTCGTGAATGCCGAAGAGACCATGGCGGCGGTCTCGCTGTTCTTCCCCGGTAGCATCGTGGAAATCCGTCTCGCCGATGGGTACGAGGAAGCCGTGATCGGCGGCTCTCGCAGCGACTGGACGATCTCGGGCGACACCTTCCAGAGCCAGCACTCCCCCTACCTCTCGGCCGACGGCAACACGCTCTGGCTCATGGACAACGGACTGGCCTCGAACCAGGTCCCGGCCGAGGCGCGCGCCTACGCCCTCGACCGCAGCACCCGCACGGCCACGGCGAGTTGGGTCTTCGACGACGGCGGGGCGCACACGACGGTGCTCCTCGGCGACGTGATCCCCCGCGAGAACGGCGCCACCCTCGTGAACTGGGGCACCGCGGGAGTGACCCAACAGCTCGATGCGGAGGGCGTGATCGAGTGGCAGTTCGACTTTCCCCTCGGCACCATTCCGCTGCTGGTCGAACACCTGCCCGACTTAGGCGCTACCCCCCTGTGATCGCCGGCAGGAGCCGGTTCCACGCCTGATCGGCCAGCATCGCCCCGAACAACACGAACAGGTACACGATCGACACGCGGAAGACTTGGTAGTCCACCTTCGGGTCGTCCGCGCGCATCGAGCGCCCCACCCAGAACGAGAACCACAGGCCGGTGGCCAGCGCGAGGCCGCCGTAGAGCCACCCGAGCAGGCCAAGCACAGAGGGCAGCACGGAGACGGCGGTGAGGACGAGGGCGTAGACGAGCGACTGGCGGCGGGTGTTGATGTCGCCCACCACGTTCGGCATCATCGGAAAGCCGGCCGCGGCGTACTCGTCTTTGCGGAAGATGGCGATGGCCCAGAAGTGCGGGGGCGTCCAGAGAAAGACGATCGCGAACAGCAAGAGGCTCGCCCAGGTGACCTCGCCGCTGAGCGCCGCCTCGGCGATGATCGGGGTGGTGGCGCCGGCGGCACCGCCGATCACGATGTTCTGGGGGGTGCGTGGCTTGAGCCACAGGGTGTAGACCACCACGTAGAACAGGATGGTCGCGAGCCCGACCATGGCGGGAAACGGCCCCCCGATCCACCACAGAACCGCGGTGGAGGCCACCGTGAGCACCAAGCCCAGCACCGCCGCGTGATGCGGCTGGATGCTCGCGGCCGGGAGCGGGCGGTTGCGGGTGCGGGCCATGCGCGCGTCGGTTTCGCGCTCCAGCCAGGCGTTCAGCGTGGAGCTGGCGGCTCCGGCGAGCGCAGTGCCGAACAGGACCGCCACGACCTTGCCGAACGTAGGCAGGGTGGCCGCCATCCCGAACACGGGGAGGCCGGTGAACAGCACGAGCAGCAGCACCCGCGGGCGCGTCATGTCCCACCAGAGGCGGAGCTGAGCGGAGATCGGCATCGCCGCCAGGGGGGTGCTCATGCGGTGCCTGCACGAAGGTGGAGGCGCGTGACGACGAAGGTGGTGGTGCCGACGATGGCGTGGGCCACCGCCGCGTGCGCGATCGCGAGCTCCACCGGCATCTCGGCCAGTACGTTCGCCACGCCAAGCGCCACCTGAGCGAGCACCAGCACGAGGATGGCGCTGGCACCGCCCGCTGCCGCGGTCCCCCGGCTCAACCACACCAGGGCTCCCGAAACCACGAGCAGCGTGTACCCACCGAACCGATGGAAGAGGTGGAGGCCGACCGGGCCCGCGAACTGCGGAAACCAAACCCCGCCACTGCACGTGGGCCACTCTTTGCAGGCCAGCCCGGCGTAGTTGCTCGATACGAGCCCACCCAACGCGAGCTGCACCGCCACCGCGGCGGCCAACACCCAACCGACCATCACCACCCGCCGGGGCAGCGCCTCTCCGAAGCCCCCGCCCCGCAGGCGCACCGCCAGCGCGATCATCAGCGCCAGAAACGCGTTGCCGAACAGGAGGTGCAGCGTGACGCTCCAGTACACGAGGAGCTTCGCCACCGTCATCCAGCCCAGCAAGACTTGCGTGGCGAGGACCAACGCCATCAGGACGAGGTGCGGAAGGTATGCCGCGCGCAGCTCCTTTTGAGCGAGGATGGCCCCACCAAGTGCCAAGAACCCCAGCGAGACCGCGCTCGCGAGTACCCGGTGGCCCCACTCCAAGAAAACGCTGAAGTCGAAGGTGGGAATGACTTCGCCGAAACAGAGCGGCCAGTCCGGGCAGGCGAGTCCGGCCCCGTGTACGCGCACGGTGCTGCCGAAGATCAGCAGCAGCCAGGTCACGAAGGCCAGCCCGGCAACGCCGGCACCGAGCCGCTTTTGGAGGCGGAGAGTCGTGAGCACGCCTTCCCCGAAAGGGGCGGCGCGGTAGCCCGATGGGGCCCGAGGAGCAAGGCCGGATGCGCCCCGCGGGGGCCGCCGCCGCGATAAACGCGCCGACTCCCCGGCCCCCCATGCTGCTCGCTCTCGTGCTCCCCGCCTTCGCCGAAGATCCCCCCGCGTGGGACGTAGCGGCGGCCCACGGCCCCGGCGCCGACGTGCGATTCACCGTCGACGAAGGCACCTGGCTCGGCGTGGACGTGTCACCCGACGGCCGCTCCGTGTTGTTCGATTTGCTCGGCGACGTGTACGAAGTGCCCCTCGCGGGCGGCAGCGCGCGGCCGCTGACCACCGGGAACGCTTGGGACACCGATGCCCACTACTCCTCCGATGGCACCCGCATCGCCTTCACCAGCGACCGGGGCGGGAACGAGAACTTGTGGACGATGAAGCGCGACAGCACGGACCCTCGCGCGCTCACCGACGAGAAGGTGGACCGCTACACCGATCCCGTGTGGGCCCCCGAGCCGGGGTGGTTCCTCGGCCGCCGCCGCAGCACGGACACCCGCAGCATCGGCGTTCAGGAGCTGTGGATGCTGCACGAAGAGGGTGGCAAGGGGCTCCGCATCACGAGCAAAGACGTCGACCCCCACGCCGGCGAGGCCGCCTTCTCCGCCGACGGCCGGTTCGTGTACTACAGCACCCGCGCCTCCCGCTTCAACTACGACGAAGACGTTCACGAGGGCCTGTGGCAGCTCGTGCGGTACGACCGCGAGCTGGCCGAGCGCACGGTGATCACCAACCTCACCGAGGGCGCCGTGCGGCCCACCCCCTCCCCCGACGGCCGCTCCATCGCCTTCGTGAGTCGCGACCGCGCCCGCACCGTCCTGATGCTCCTCGACCTCCCCACCGGCCGGGTGCGGCGCCTCGCCGACTTCCTCGACAAAGACGCGATGGAGGCTTTTGAGCTCCGCGGCGCCTACCCCCGGATGGACTGGACGCCTGACAGCAAGGAAGTGGTGCTGTGGGCCGGCGGAAAACTCTGGCGGGTGAACACCGACACGCTCGCCCGCGCCGCGGTCCCCTTCCGGGCCGAGGTGGCCCAACGGGTGGCAGAGTCCGTGCACCCCGCTCGCCGAACGGAGCGCGGCGCCGTGCGCGCGCACGTGATTCGCTGGCCACAGCGGGCGTCCACGGGCGTCGTGTACGCCGCCGCCCTCGGCCGCATCTGGGCGCTCCCCGAGGGCGGCACGGCCCGCGCGCTCACCGCCGAGGCCGAGAGCGCCTACTTCCCCTCGCTCTCCGCCGACGCGCGCACCCTCAGCTACGTGACGTGGAACGACGAGCAGGGCGGCCACGTGTGGTCGGGCCCGGTAGGCAAGGCGGCCCGAATCACCCGCACCGCCGGCGACTACCAGTCGCCCGCCCTGAGCCCCGACGGCTCCCGGCTCGCCTTCCTGCGGGGCACCGGCGCCACCAAGACCGGCAGCGACCTCGCCGCCGAGAGCGGCTACGATCTCGTGGTGGCGCCTGCTTCCGGCGGCGACGGCGAGCGCCTGCGTTCCATTCCCTTCCGCGGCACCGCGACCCGCGCTCCGCGCGTGCAGTGGAGCCCCGACGGGGCCCGGCTCTACTGGATCGAGGATGAGTGGCCCACGCCGCGCGCCCACGAAAAGACCGTCCTGAAGTCCTGCGACCGCCTCGGTCACGACGTTCGCACCCACCTCCGCATCGATGGCGCCCAGGAGATCCGCCTCTCGCCCGACCTGCGCTGGGTGGCATGGAAACACCAGCACCAGGCCTGGCTCGCACCGATGCCCGCCCTCGGGGCCGAAACCATCGAGTCGGAGGCGCTCCCCGCTCGCAAGCTGACCGACGTGGCTGGCGACTGGCTCAACTTCAGCGGCAGCGCTCTGACCTGGAGCCTCGGCGATCGTTTCTTCTCTCTCGACCTCGCCGGCGCCTTGGACAAAGACGCCAAGGAGCTGCCGCACGCCACCGAGCGCACCCTCACGATCGAGGTGCCCAGAGCCGGTGGTCGGGGCGCCGTGGCCTTCGTAAACGCGCGCATCCTCACCATGGATGAGGCCGGCGAGATTCCCCGCGGCACCCTCGTGGTGCGCGACCGAGAGATCGTCGCGGTCGGGGCCGATGTGCTGCCCCCTGCCGACGCCACCGTCATCGATCTACGCGGGCGCACGATCCTCCCCGGCCTCATCGATGTGCACGCCCACCTCCACTACGCCAGCGGCGATGTTTTCCCCGAGCAGGAGTGGCGGCATCTCGCCAACCTCGCCTACGGCGTGACCACGGTGTTCGACCCCAGCGCCAGCACCGACCTGGTGTTCGGGCAGGCCGAGCTCATCGAGGCGGGACGCATGGCTGGCCCCCGCACCCTCTCCACCGGGTACATCCTCTACGGCTCCGACGACACCCAAGGTGCCCCCATCGCCACGTACGACGACGCCGAGAAGCACGTGCGCCGGCTCATGCGCTACGGCGCCTGGGGCATCAAGAGTTACCAACAGCCGTGGCGTAGCCAGCGGCAGTGGCTGGTGGAGGCCTGTCGGAAGCTCGGGGTGCTCAACGTCCCCGAGGGCGGCGGCGACCTCTTTGCCAACCTCGGCATGGTGGTCGACGGCCACTCGAGCATCGAGCACGCGCTGCCCGTGGCGCCGGTGTACGCCGATGTGAAGCAGCTCTGGAGCAAGTCGAAGACCACCTACGTGCCCACGCTGTTGGTGGCGTACGGGGGTGTTTCCGGCGAGCACGCCTTCTACCAGAAAGAAAAAGTCTGGCTGGACGAGCGCCTGCGTAAGTGGGTGCCACCCGACGTGCTGATGGGGCGCGCCTACCGCACGGGCATCTCGATCACCGACGAAGCCGAGTTCCACCACCGCGCGGTGGCCCGCGACGCCGCAGCGCTCCAACGCTGGGGCGTGAACGTGGCGCTCGGCGCACACGGGCAGCTCCAGGGGCTAGGCGTTCACTGGGAGCTGGAGGCCTTAGGCGGGCCAGGGGCCATGCCGGCGGAGAACGCCCTGTACGCGGCCACGATGGGCGGCGCCCGCCACCTCGGGCTCGACCAAGACATCGGCAGCCTGCGCGCCGGGAAGCTCGCCGACCTCTTCGTGGTGAACGGCGACCCGCTCGACAACCTCGAAGCGGCCCGCGCCGTAGACTACGTGATGAAGGACGGCATGCTCTACGACGCCCACACCATGGACCGTCTGAGCCCCGACCCCGCTCCACGCAAGCCGATGATCTGGGAAGTGGGCGGGCGCGAGATGCGCACGAACACCCCCCGCGACACTACTCGCGATTGACGTAGGGAAGCAGGCCCAAGTGGCGCGCGCGCTTGATCGCGGTGCCAAGGGCGCGCTGCTGCAGGGCGCTGAGCCCCGTCATGCGGCGAGGGAGCACCTTGCCGCGTTCCGTGAGGAAACGCTTGAGCCGCGAAGGGTCCTTGTAGTCGACCACATCGTCCGGAAGCTTCTTCATGGGGGCCATTTCCGACATCGAACTCTCCAGTGCACTCGGGGTGCGCGGCTATCCCGCCCAGCAGCCTGCGTCAAACGGTCTCGATCACGTCGACCTGGTGCGTGAGGATGGTGCAGTCGGCCTGGGGGCGCGCACAGCAGAGGAGGGTGAAGCCCTGTTCGAGGTCGCCATCGCTGAGGATGAACTGCTCTTCGAGCACTACAGAGCCCGCCTCCACCTTGCCCGCACAGGTAGAACAGGCCGCAGACCGGCACGAGTAGGGCAAGGCCAAGCCTCGCGACTCCGCAGCCTCGAGGATCGACTGGTCGTGGGAGCAGGGCACGACGGTGTCGAGCCCTTCGGCGGGGTTGTACAGGCGCACTTGGTAGGTCGGCATCGGCCGTCCCGCTAACTCACGAACGAGCGCAGCGGGTTAGGCGGCGCGCGTGATGACCGGCATCCTCGTGAGCCAAGACCTCCGGGAGCTGGTGGCCACCGGGGCGATCCGCGCGCTGTACCCCCCTCGCCCGGAGCAGGTGCAGCCCAGCTCGCTCGACCTCCGACTCGGCGCTCGCCTGTGGCAACTCCAGTGCAGCTTCTTGCCGGGCGTGGGCGGCATCGGTCCGAAGCTCGGCCGCCTCGCCATCGAGGAGGTGAAGCTCCACGCGGAGAACCCCACCGTGCTGCGGCAGGGTGGCGTGTACCTCGCTGAGGTGGAGGAGGTGCTGGAACTGCCGGCCGATGTGTGGGGGCGCGCCAACCCCAAGTCGTCGTCGGGCCGACTGGACGTTTTTGTCCGGCTGCTCACCGAGGAGGGCCACAGCTTCGACACGGTTCCGGCGGGCTACGCGGGCCGCCTGTACCTTGAGATCACGCCGCAGAGCTTTCACGTGGCGGTGCGGCGGGGCGATACCCTCGGCCAACTCCGACTCGCTCGCGGGCGTCCGCGCCTCCCCGCCGATGCCCTCGCCGCCCTCCAGCTCCAGCGCCCGGCCGTGTACTGGAGCGACGGTCGCCCGGCGCCGATTGTGGACTCCGACACGCCCGGCATCGAGATGAGTGTCGACCTCACGGAAGGCCAGGATGGCATCGTGGGCTACGCGGCGCAGCGGTACCGCCCCCCGGTAGACCTCCGCCACCGTGGCCTCGACCGCTCCCGCTACTGGACCCCCGTGCGTGCCGATCAGACCGGCGAGGGCTTCGTACTCGAGCCCGAGCAGTTCTACATCTTCGCCACGCGCGAGCGGCTCGCCATTCCGCCCGACCTGTGCGCGGAGCTCGTCCCTTTCGACGCCACCAAGGGCGAGCTGCGCACCCACTACGCCGGCTTCATCGATTCGGGCTTCGGGGTGGACGCCTCCGGCCTCGGCGCCCGCCTCGTGCTCGAAATCCGCACGCACGATGTCCCCTTCCTGTTGGAGCACGGTCAGCCGCTCTTCCGCATCGAGCTGCTCCAGAACCGCACCGTTCCCGATCAACTGTACGGGCAGTCGGGAAGCAACTACCAGATGCAGGGGTTGAAGCTGGCGAAGCAGTTTGCGTGATGGCGCTAACGCTGTCCTCCCGGCATCTGCGGGGCGGGCGGATTTTCCATCCCCGATGCCGTGTACACCACCCACGCCCCCAAGCCCCGCATCGGAACGCGTGACTGTTCCACCACGGCGTGGCTGCTCAGCCAGCCGCGCACCTGCGGGTCGGCCGGCACACGCTCCAACGCCAACAGCGTCCGGAATCCGCGCGGCGGCCAGTCTCCGTCGAACAGGGGGCCGATGAACACCCCGCCCCCACCGGGGCCCCCGCGCAGGCTGACGGTGGCCCAGTCCCAGCGAGCGCCGAGGCGCGCGGCCGGCAGCATGAGGTGGCCGAAGGTGGGGGAGTTCGGGTCGGAGGCGGGCAGAAAGCCCACGGTGCCGTCGGGGCCCTGCACCGCGAGCACGGCGGCCACGGCCGCCGGAATGTTCCAGTCCGCGGGCTGAAAGTCGGAAGGACCGAACGAAGCGGCGGGCTGCGGCCACTGCGGGGAGCGAAACACCTCGGCGCCGTGGTCGTAGTTGGAGGCGGGTCCGACGCGGCCGGGAGCGTACCGTTGCGCGCTCGCAACGAGCTGGGGCCCGAACACCGCCGCCGCCACTACCGGCATCACCCACCCCCGCCCAAGCGGAACCAGCGCAGCGCACGCGAGCACGAAGCCCGGGAACAGGTACCGGTCTACCTGCTGCGAGGTGCGGGCGAGCACCACCATGCCGGCTCCGAGGCCCACCGCCACGAGCGCCGCTCCAAAACGACTCTTCGGTCTCCACAGGCCCAGCCCCAGCGCGACGGCGAGCAGCACCACGCCGGGCCCGCTCATCGCCTCCCACAGAGCGGCTGGGTAGTACACGCGGGCGGCCAACGAATCGACGTCCCGCAAGCTGGCGGCGTTGCCCTGCATGGCCGTGGCGTCGAGCGAGGTGAACAGGTAGCGCCGCACCTCGCCGAGATGCGCGCCGTACCACACGCCGGCGGTGGCCACGAAGCTCAGGAGCGCCACGCCGAGACCCGCCCAGCCGGAACGGTCCCGGCGCCAGACGGTGTCCAGCACCAGACCCACGCCCACCACCAAGCACGGCCCCATCAGGAAGATCGGGGCGGTGTACTTCATCCCAAAGGCCAACCCCATCCACGCGCCGAAGGCCATCGCCCCCCGACGCCGGCCCAACGCCCCCCGCACCGCCACGTGGCTCACGGCTTGCAGCACCGCCGCACCCACGCTGAGGTCGCGGGAATATTGCTCCACGCTGCTCCAGGTGAAGGGGCTGGCGACGAGCGCGAGCCACGCAACGATCCCGCCCAAACGCCCCTCGGTGAGCGCGAGCGACAGCCGCTGGAGCGCGTCGAAGACCAGCAGCAGGGTGATCCCCATCGCCAACGCCGCCGAGAGGGGCCAACTGCCGACCAGCACCGTTGTCGCCGTGCCGAGTACCGCCCCGAAAGGCGGCTGCGGTGCGAGCAGCGCCCACCACGCCGACGCCGCATGGCCCCACTCCCCCGACCGCACGAGCTGGCCGAGCCGCAGCTCCACCCCCAGCAGGTGCGGAGCGTCGGCGCCGCCGATGCGCCCAGCCCAGGCGATCTGGCCCGCCACCCCTGCGGCGCCAAGCACTCCCAGCGCCCACGCGCCGACCTGCTCCACAGAGGCACGGTCGGGCCGCCTCAAGAAGGTCCCGGCGGGCTGTCGAGATCAGCGGCCAGCGCGCCGGCGAGGGCCTCGTCGCGCTCCACGGGGTCGTCGGGCAGCGTGGCGATCAGCCAGGACATCGCGGGGATGCCGATCACGAGGGTGACAAGGTGCACGCTCCGGAGCGCAAGCGCGGCGAAAACGGCGTCTGCGGTGGTGCCCTCCGCGTAGAGCGGAAACAAGAGCACCACCAGCACCTCCACCGCGCCGAGCCCCCCCGGCACGAGCAGCCCGGCCACGCTGGCAACCGCCGTGAGCGCCTGCATGAACAGGGTGCCCAGCAGCGCTGCGTCGAGGCCCAGCGCGCGGAACGTCAGCAACGCGGATCCGGTGAGGACGAGGAGGTTCAGCACGCTCAGGGCGGCGGCCTCGGCCCAGCGGGAGAGCGGCAGCTCTCCCACGGCCGCGAAACAGCGAGCCCACCACCGAAGGCGAGAGCCGAGCCGCTCCGCGTAGCGGGCCAGCGGCGGGGACCGGCCGAGCCGGTCGGCGAGGCCCGCGGCGAACGCCGCGACAGCCGAGGGCCGCGCCAGCAGCCCGAGGAGGCCGGCACCCAAGAGGCCGGTCGATATCGCGAGCGGCCATACCGCCGAGCTGACGCTCGGCGGAAGCCGGTCGGCCACCAAGGGCCACAGGCCCAAGGTGGCGAGCCCGAAGATCGCGAGCGCGAGCACGCGGGCGAGCAGCGCGGCCGCCAAGGCAGACGGCATCGGCACTCCGTACCGCTGCCTCAACGCCCAGGCGGCGCCCAGCTCCGCAACGGGGCCGGGGAGCGCGAGGTGAACGGCGTTGCTGCCGAGGATCACCAGCGCAAATCCCGACAGCGGCGGGCGCGGGGAAGCCGGCACCAGCGCGCGAAGCCGGAGGGTCTGCACGCCGATCGACAACGACCACGCGAGGAGCGCGAGCAGCAACCATCCGGGCGAGATCGTGCGGAGCCGCTCGGCCACGGCGGCGCCCTCGAGGAACCGCAGGATCGCGTACCCCACCACCGCGAAGCCGAGGAGCGACATCCCCGCGGCGACGAGCGCACGCAGCCGCGGGCGGCGGACGGCTGGGGAGGGCGACACCGCGGCGACTGTACACCCCCCCCCCCCCCCGAGCAAGGGCGGGGCGCGGTCGGCCGTGGCCGCGCCCCCCGTGTCGCAGAACTCAACCAAGCCTCCTAGTCTCTACGAGTTCGGCGACGCCAAAGCCTGAATTGTGTCGCAGAACTCGACCAAGCCTCGAGGTCTCTCCGAGTTCGGCGACGCCAAAGCCTGAATTGTGTCGCAGAACTCGACCAAGCCTCGGGGTCTCTCCGAGTTCGCCAACATCGGCCCTCGCTTGCCCCGCGGTCCCCGGCTCCCGGCTCCCGGCTCCCCGCGTTCGCATGCCCCGCCCGCCGCGATACCCTCCCCCCGTGCCCGGCTCCCCCCCGAACCCCGCTCCCACCGGGCGACGACTCGCCTACGCGCTCGTCGTGCTGCTCCTCGCGAGTGCCGCCGCCGAGCTCAGCGCTCGCGTCGGCGGCTCCGGCCTCTTCCCCGCCCGCCGCGCGCTCGACGCGATGCCCGGCGAGGAAGTTCCCGGCGAGCCGAACATGGTCGTCGACGCGATCACCGGCTGGCGCCCACGCACCGGCCGGCAGAACTCCTTCGGCATCCCCGGCGGCACCTCCGTGAACAGCCTCGGGCTGCGAGGCCCCGAGGTGGCCGTTCCCAAGCCGGCTGGCGAGCGCCGCGTGCTCTTCGTGGGCGACTCCACCGTGTTCGGCGTGATGGTGGCCGACGCCGACACCTTTCCGCGCAGGGTGGAAACGGCGCTGCAAGCCATCGACCCGGGAATCCGCGTGCTCGACGGCGCCGCTCCCGGCTGGTCATCCTACCAAGCGAAACGAGCGCTCACCGAGCGCCTCCTCGTCTACGAGCCCGATCTGCTCGTCGTCGCCACGCTGTGGAGCGACACTCAGGGCGCCGAGCTGCCCGACGCCGTGCGCTTCCGCCCGCTGTTGCCGCTGCTCGGCCGCAGCACGGCCTACCTCGTGGTGCGCGAGTGGCTCAACCAGCTCCGGTACGGCAATCAACCAGAGAACGTCACGGTCGACCTGATGCCGCCCAATCAGGAAGGCGGCCGCAATCGCCCGGGGCAAGGCCCGCCGCCCCCCGGAACGCCAGGGTCCCCCGGCCACTCCGGCCCCGTTCTCCCCCCCCCGGGCCCCCTCACCCTCCGCGTGCCGCCCGAGGCCTACCGAGCCAACCTCACCGAGATGGCCGACACCCTCCGCGAGCTCGGCGGCAACGTCGCCTTCCTCGTGTTGCCCTGCAAGAAGGACCCCGGCGTCGGCAAGGTGGGCGACTTCCGCGACGACTACCGCGCGACGATGCGGGAGCTCGCTGCGGCCAACGGCGCCCCCCTTGCCGACACGCCGCCCGCCTTCGTTTCCGCCACCACCGCCGAATTCTTCGATGACGTCCACCCCACCGCCGCCGGCCACGCCCGCATCGCCGACGTGGTGATTACCGCGCTCACCCCCTGGGCCCGTGGAGAAACCCCGTGACCGATCTCGTCGTCGTGAACGTGACCGCCCCCAACCTTGCCACCGCCGAAAAGCTCGCCCGGGCGCTGGTGCAGGAGTCCCTCGCGGCCTGTTGCACGCTGGTGCCGGCGGTGCGCTCGATCTACCGCTGGCAGGGCGAGGTGCACGAAGACATCGAGGTGCTCCTCGTGATCAAGACCCGCGCCGAGGTCGTCCCTGCCCTCACCGAGCGCGTGTGCGCCCTCCACCCCTACACGCTCCCCGAGGTGCTCGTCCTCCCGGTTCTCGGCGGCAGCGCGCCCTACCTCGACTGGGTGCGGGCGGAGACGGGCCGCTAGCCCAGCAACCCCTGCCGACTCGGCGTGGTCGAGAACGACTCGCCTCCGATGTCCACGTACAGCTCCCCCTCGTTCACCGACACCGCCATCGTCGAGCGCCGCTCCACCTTCGCAGCGACCGCCTCCACGAAGCGCCTCTCCAGCCCCACGATCGTGACGCGCTCCGGGGCGTGAACCTTCTGCCCGCCGAGGTTTTTGAGGTACACGTGCAGCTCCTTGTGGCAGTACACCACCACCCGGCCGCAGCCTTTGCTCGCTTTGTGCAGGCGGGCGGCGTCGGGCGTGCCCACCTCAATCCAGGCGAGGAGCTGCCCCGTGAGGTCGCGCACCCAGAGCGCAGGCTCCTCGGTAACGCTCAGGCCCTGCGTGAAGGCGAGCCCTTCCGTGTGCTCGAGCGCGAAGGCCAGCACGCGCGTGACCAGGTAGGCCTCGCTCTCCGACGGGTGCCGGGCCACCTTGAGCACGAGGTTTTCGTACACCCCGCGGTCCACGTCGGAGATCGACAGGTCGAATACGTGCTGGGTGGAACTCTGAGCCATGGGCCTGGCGGTCTATCAAGCCCCCACGGAAATCACCGGCGCACGGTGTAGTCCCCCAAAACGAGGGCGGTTGCGCCGTGATGTCGCCAAGCGCGGACGGTGTCGGAGGGCGTGACCGTCGGAAAGCCGTCCGGCCCGCAGAGCCCCACGGCAACGGCGAGATCGAGCACATCCGGACCGCACCATCCCGGGGGCACAACGCCGTTTCCGGGACGCAACAGCAGCCGCGGCCCCAGCGGAACCTCCAAAAACCCGGCCGGTCCCGCCGACCACACCACGCTCCCCCCGTCTGCCAACACAGACCGCGCAAAGGCCACCGGGGCTTCGGTGCGCGCACGCGGCAGGTCGGCGTTGGAGAGCGCCCGGTAGGCGTCGAGGTCGCCGAAAGTCGGCCCCCAGAGCGCGGGACCATCGGGCAGACGGAGAGTGGGGGTGTGGACCCAGGCAGCGCCCAGCGCGAGGCCGGCCGCGTGGGGGAGCGCCCACGCCGCACGAGACGCCAGCGCCACCCGCGCCGCTTCGGGCGCCACCTCGCGCCACCCGGCGGAGGGCAGGCGCGAGCGCGCCAGCGCCGCCGGAAGCTCCGCCCTCCCCAACGCCTCCCGCGGCGCCACGCCGGCGCGCACCCGCGCGCCGGCTCCGGCCACCGCCTTCGCCGTGCGGAACAGGTCGCGAGCGCGGCCCGCGAGCCCGCGGTCCGCCAACCCGGTCACCACCCCGCCTGAAACCTCGCTCGCACGCAGCCCGGCGATGTCCAGCACCGCGTCCACCGCGGCGCTCGGAAACCCCGACGCCGGCACCCGCGTGAGCACACACTCTCGCACCGCAGCGCGGAGCACGCCGTCTACGAAGAGGACAGCCGCGGGGTCATCGCCCGCGGAGAGCGCGAGGAGCACCGTCATCGCGGGGTCCGCACCTCGTCGGCCACCGACTCGTCGCCCAGATCGAAGGGCGCGGACTCAATCGCGCCTGCGTAGACGGCGGCCATCCGCCGCGCGTGGAGCTGCTGCCGTCGCCACGCCAGCACGCCGCCCACCCCCGCGCCCAGCCCGGGCACGAGGCGCACCACCCGTCCCACCAGTACCGCCACCGACTTGCTCGCGACCTGTCTCCCCGCCCAGCCCACCAGCGCCTCGCTGTTGCCCCCCGAGCGGGCCATCACGGTGAGGTCGGAGATGCGGGTGGTCACGCGGGCCGAGTCGGGCAGCTGCACCTCCCACGCCGCCGCGAGCGCACGGGCGAGCACGAGCTTTCCGTGGTCCGTTTCAGGGTCGAACCCGTACACGACCGCCAGCCGCTGGGCGAGCCGCAACGACGCCACCAACTGCGCCGCCAGCTCCGGGGCGATCGCGAGAACTCCCGCCAGACCGCCTATGGCGCCGAGCGCGGCAGACTTGCGCGACGCCTCCTTCGATACCCTCGCCACGCTCCGAGCGAGCGCCTCGGCGTCGGGCCATTCGCCCGCCGCTTCATCCACGAACGCGATGCCCGCCACCCGAAACTCCTCGCGGAGTGAGAACGTGGGCACACTCGCCGTGGTGTACAGCGCAGGCAGCAGGTCGGCGTCGATGCGCTGCCCAAGCGCGTCGGCGATGAGACGCCAAGGAGACACCCCCTCGCGGTAACGAGCAGCGGCGCGACGCGCACCCGTGCGAGAGCGGTCTGCGAGCGGCGCTCACGTTAGGCTGCGCCATGGCGGCGCCTCGGATCAGCCTGTGCCTCATCGCCCGCGACGAGGCCGCCTTCATCGACTCCTGCCTGAAGCACGCGCGGTCTGCTGTCGACGAGATCGTGGTCTTAGACACCGGCAGCCGCGACGACACGGTGGCGCGCGCGCGGCGGCGCGGCGCCCGCGTGGTGTGCGACACGTGGCGCGACGACTTCGCAGACGCTCGAAACCGGGCCCTCGCCGCCGCCACCGGCGACTGGGTGCTCGTCCTCGACGCCGACGAACAGCTCGCGCTGGGCTCCGCCAAGGCGCTGCGCGCCTTTGTGCGGCGGGAGGACGTCGACGCCGGGCTCATCGCCTTGCACAACGCTGCCGACGCCGACGCGTCGCACACGGATGTGCTGTCGGGCGATCGTCGTCGTGGGGCGCCGACCTTGTTGCCGAGACTCTTTCGGCGCACGCCCGACCTCCGATGGGAAGGGGCCATCCACGAAACGCCACAGACCTTCGCGCTGGCGCGCGCTTCGCGCTTCCGCGAGGTCAGCGGCGCCACCATCGTGCACTACGGCGCGGTACCCTCGCTCGTCGTCGCGCGCGGCAAGGCGGAACGCAACCTGCGGCTCCTCCGCGCCCGGGCCGAGGCGGAGCCCGACGACCCGACGCCGCTCGCCTACATCGCGGGGGAGCTGCTGACGGCGGGAGACGTACCCGGCGCGGACACCGCCATCGAGGAGGCGTGGGTGCGCACCTTGGCGCGCCGGGCCGCCGGCCAACCCGGCTTGGGAACGCTCCGGGTGTGTGTCGTGCGCATGCATCGCGCATCCGCACGAGGCGATCACGACGCCGTGCTCGAGACCGCGGCGCTCGCAAGAGCGTCGGCCATTCTGCACCCGGACATCCACTTCATCAACGGGTCCACCCACGAGACGCTGGCGGGAACAGCGTCTACCCCCGCCCTGCGCGACGCCGAGCTGAGAGCGGCACTGGCGAGCTACCGTGCGGCGCTCGCACAGCGGGGCGAAACCCTCACGCTGCCCTACGACGCCGCGGTGGTCGGGTGGCTCGGTCACTACTGCGCCGGCCGCGTGCTCGTGGCCCTCGGCGAGCCGGAGGCCGCCATCGAGAGTTTCGTGGCCAGCGCTGCCGATGCGCAGGACAAGCCCCACCCCGCGCTCTTCCTCGCGGAGCTCGCGCTCGACGCCAACGAGGCGGCCCTTGCCGAGGATCTCTTGGCACCGTGGCTCGACATTCCCCAGCCCGATGCGGGCGCGCTGGCCGCCGAGGCTGCCATCGCCCGCTCCGACGTGGCCACCGGGCTCTCCCGCGCCCGCGCCGCGGCCGCACGAATCAAGGAGGGCGCGAAGTGGGTGGAGGGGCACCGGAGCGAGCGGTTCTCGAGGGTGCTTCGTGCCGGAGGAGCGGCGCCCAAGGGCGCAAGGTGAGTCCCAAGTTGGGTCGCATCGTGGCGTGGGCTCGTTCGCTCAAGCGAGAGGTCGTCGCCGTGTACCTCGCGCTGCGCGACCCACGCACCCCGTGGTACGCGCGCGTCGTCAGCGCCGTGGTCGTCGCCTATGCGTTCAGTCCCATCGACCTGATTCCCGACTTCATTCCCGTTCTCGGCTTCCTCGACGACGCGATCCTCCTCCCGATCGGGGTGTGGCTCACGCTTCGGCTCATCCCCGCCGAGGTGATGCGCCAAGCCCGCGCCCGCGCCGACCAGCAGCTGCGCCAGCCCAAGCCGGTGAGCTGGGTCGGAGGGCTCGCCGTCGTGTCGGCATGGCTGGGCGCCGTGGGCGGCTGCTACTGGCTGTACACGCGATAACGGGCGTAGAGCCGCACGGGTGCCCCGCAGGCTCCATGCCGTCAGGTACCCTTGGCGGGGCCGCCGTGGGTTTCATGCGGGCAACGGAGCGAAGCCATCGAGTGCCCGGTGATCTCGGATTTATTAGCCGTGCCCGATGACAACTCAAGCGCGACGACTTCGGGGGGTCGGCTCCTGCGGCCCGCCAGTCGGGCGTGTCCCGACTTCACGGACCCATGTGCTCGACGCGCCCGACGTACGCTCGCCACGAAAGCGGTCGCAAACCGGTCAGATCGCGTCCTCAGGGCCGGGCTCCCGATCGGGTACCCGGCCGAGCGCAGCCTCGAACTTCCCGCGGTCACCCCGTCGGGCCCGCGCCGCCAGGTACTCCTCGGTCGCCCAGGCGGCGAGCTTCTCCCCAGCCGCGCTCGCGATGAACTGGTTGATGGAGATGCCTTCCCGGCGGGCAGCCTCACGGATGCCGGCGTGAAGGGACTCGGGGAGTCGGATGCTGATGGTGCTCATGGGATTTCTCCGATCTTTTGAAGGTACTCACGAGGCGTGAGAACGCGGATGCCGAAGCGATCAACGCCGACGAAGTCGCGGCTGTTGAAGGTCACGATGACGGGGGCTCCCGCGTCGACGGCGAGTTCCAGCACCATGTCGTCCTTCGGGTCCGGAAGGGTGGGCCGCCAGAGGAAGAAGACGGGGCGGTGGATGGCGACCGAGCAGAGGTAGTCGAGGATGTCCGAAAGGTCGCCAGCCGAGACGGCGAGGACCCCGAGCATCCGGTGCGCCACGCCCTCGTACTCCAAGACAAGGGGCACCGAGAGCGCGATGTCGAAACGCCCGGTGCCGACGAGCGAGAGCAAGCGGAACGAAGCACCCCGGCGCGACCTGAGGGCCGAGATGAGCACGTTCGTGTCGATGACGATGACCACGGTGGTATCATAGGCGATACCGAGGCATGGGTCAAGCTCCGAATCGGTGACTCATCACCACCCCCCGCCCGCTCCGCCATACCCCCCAATGTCGCTCCGCGTCCCGTCGGTGTCGAAGATCGTAGGGTCTCCCTCGTCCGCCAACCGAGACCCAGCGGCCAGCGTGAAATCCCACGTGGTGGAATCGGCGCCCGTCACCAGCGTGTAGCCGGGAGTGACGGCGATGTTGCCGGCGGTGCCCACCGGCGAGTTCACCCCGCTGAACTCGCTGTAGCTGTTTCCGTAGAAGTTGGAGTACTCGAAGTCTTGGCCGTAAGAGTAGGTCTTCGTGTAAACGTACATCGCCCCGCCCGAACCGTCCGTGGTGTACGACGCGCTGTTGCTGCAAACGGACACGTTCGTGCCCGCCGCACCGCTGTAGTCGTCGAAATAGAACCCGCCACCGTCGACATAATCGCCGGTGAGTTTGTTCCCGTGCACATCAACGTTCACCAGACTTGGGTCTGAATAGTTGCCAAGGTAGAGCCCGCCGCCTGAGCCATAGTTGGTTCCCGACACCGACCATGAGCCCTTGTTGCCCGCAATCAGTGCGTTGGTGATCGTTGGCTCCGAGAGTGCACCTGAATATCCTTCCATATACACTCCCGCGCCCCGCACGTAATAGGCGTCGGCGGAGTTCCCCCGCACATCGAGGTGGTCGAACGTCGATAGTTCGCTGTAGAGGAACGCGCCACCGCCGTCCACGTACGTACTGGAGCCGTAACCGTACACGAGGTTCTTCTGGATGGTCACACCATCGAAGGATGCGTTTCCGTATGCCGACAAGAGCCCTGCACCCCACACCCGCAGGTAAACTCCGCTCCCGACTGCGTCGTCCACATAATTCCCCGTCACCTCCAACTCCCCAATCGTGCCGGACGCGCCAAAGAAGATAACCCCGGCCCCGTAGACGTACAGGTCTCCGCCCGACGAGACCGACGACGTGGAGGCCGAATTGTCCGAGACGGTCAGGCCGTCGACGGCAACGGAGCCACCGAAATACGCCCCGACGCCTTGCACGTACCCAGCCGACCCGCTGGCGATGATCGGCGCAGCAACGTTGGCGCTCACCGTCACATCGGTCAGGGTCGCTCCGTCGGTGTACAGACCCACACCGTAGCATCCGGAGGACGAGCTGCACGTGTTGCCGGACAACTCGAGGTCCTCAAGCTCCCCGCTCATCGAGGGCGCGAAGAGGCCGGCGCCGTAGGCGTCATCACCCCCGGTCACGGTGAAGCCGGCGAAACGAAGGTCGGCCGCACCCCCGGAGATGTAGACCACAGGGCCGGTTCCCGTGCCGGTGAGCGTCGTGGAGCCCGAGCCGTCGACCCCCTCCACCGAGAGGGTATGGCTGCCAAATTGCAGGTCCTCCGTGTAGGCGCCTCCAGCCACGCAGACGTGGTCGCCGCTGCTCGACGCGTCGATTGCGTCTTGGATCGATGCATACACCTTGGGCACGCGCAACCCGTCGTCCACGTCCCCGTCACAGTCGTCGTCCGCGTCGTTGCATACATCTTCCGCGGCGGGGCTCACGGCACTGTCAGCGTCGTCGCAGTCCAAGGCCGCGAAGCTGGTTCCTGCGGGCGCGACGCACGCGGCTCCAGCGTACGTCCCTGCATAGCCATCGCCGTCCGCATCGGAGTAGTAGTCGCTCACGTCCACACTGTCGGCTTCGTTCACGGCGCCATCGCAGTCGTGGTCGGTGGAGCCGCAATATTCGGGGGCTCCCGGGTACACGTCGCTCGCGCGGTCATCGCAGTCGCCGCGGGTGGAGGTGTAGCCCCGGGGAACATCGCAGGCCTGCCGGGTCGTCGCGGTGTCCCCGTAGGTGTCACCATCCGCGTCGAGGTAATAGGTCACCATATCCACGGCGAGCTCGTCGGCGCTGCCGTCACAGTCGTCGTCCGCTCCGTTGCACATCTCCGTACCGCCGGGGTTCACGTTGGCGTCGGTGTCGTCGCAGTCGCTCCGCGTGGTGGTGTAGTTCGGGGGGGCCGCGCACGCCTCCACGCTGCTCGCGGCGTTGCCGTACCCGTCGCCGTCCACGTCGGCATAAAACGTCGCCGTCTGGCCCGTGCCTTCGTCAATCGTGCCGTTGCAGTCGTTGTCAATGCCGTCACACTCCTCGTGCCCTCCGGGGTGGGCCGTCGGGTCGGCGTCGTCGCAGTCGTCACAGGCCAGCGTGCCGTCACCGTCTCCATCGCCTTCGTCGAACTCACCGTTGCAGTTGAAGTCCGGGCCCGAACAGCCGGTTTCGGCCGCATCGGGATGGTACGAAGCGCTGCTGTCGTTGCAGTCCTCGGCGTTGGCCACGTAGCCGGTGGGGGCGGTGCACTCGATACGAAAGGCACTCGCGTCGCCATAGCCGTCGCCGTCGGCGTCAGCGTACCAGGTGGGGATGTCGGTGGCGTCGTCGTCCACCACGCCGTCGCAGTTGTCGTCGATCCCGTTGCACAACTCGTCCGCGTCGGGCGAGACCAGCTTGTCGTCGTCGTCGCAGTCGGCCGCACGATCGAAGCCGTCGCCATCCCGATCCGGCGGCCCTCCGCCCTCCTCGGTGGGGATTGCGGGGCAGCCCAGAATCAGGAGCACGGCAACGAAGGAAACAGGGGTCATGGGAAGGCTCCAGCGCGTCCATCCTACCTACATTGCCGCCGTCGCTCAAGCTCCGAATCGACCGAAGCCGCGCTGGGCCGCGAATGCCGCCGCGGCGTAGCAGGCGAGCCCGAGCGCGGCGAACGCGCCGAGGCCGAAGGGGATGGCCACCAGGGTGAGGCAGCAGTAGCCGAGGAGGGTTCCGGCGGCGTCGGCGAGGATGGCAGCGCCCACCTTGGGAGCTGGGGCGAGCCCGAGTCCGAGGGGGAAAAACAGCCCCATCGCGAACCCGCCCGGGAGGAGCAACAGCGCCCCGACGAGCTCTCGTACGGGAACCGAAGCCTCGCCGAAGGGAATGACGGACCAGAGGGCCACGTGGAGCACCAAGAGTCCCACCCCGAAGGCGGCGACGGTGCCGCCGCCGAAGCGCCCTCGGAGGCGGTCGGCGACCGCGGCGCCGACCGCCCCGAAGGTGATCAGCCAGGCGAGGACCCGGACCACCGTGAGTACGTCGTCGGTGTAGTACGTTCGCCACGCATAGCAGGACCCGACTAGGAGGACCGAGTGGCCCACTCCGATGGCGACGAAGTAGGGGATCGGGTTCCACCCGCGGAGGCTGTGCACGACGCGCCACATGCCCCGACCTGCGGCGAGGCAGCCTGCGGCGAGCAGGGCTGCGACAACGAGGAGTATGTGCTGGTCCACCACGTACATCATCGCCCAACCGGCGAACGGAGTGCTGTCGGTGAGGGTGCGGGCGTGCATCGGGGCTCGGACCGTCCGCGGGGTCCACTGACCGCGCACTCTGAGGAGCTCCGAGCTCAGCACCCGCGCGGTACACGCCGGGCTGCGGCACCCAATGACGTGTACGTCCCCAAATTTGTCCATCACCGAGGTGACCTCCAACCCCAGCCCTCGCAGCGCGTTCGCGACCTGAAGCGGGAGGTACTCCATCTTGGCGCGGGTGCCGACGCCGGTGAATCCGGCGACGAAAAAGCCGTCGGGGGCGAGGCGCCCGACATAGGCGGCCACAGCCTCGCGGGTGTAGAGGAAGGTCGGTGCGCTGGCCGGAAGGAGCGAGTGGGCCGGTTGGAACCGAGCCGACTCGATGACGACGGCCGCGAGCGGCACCTGCTGCCGCTCGATGAACTGGCGTCCGTCCCCGATCACCGTCTCGACCTCGCGGAAAATGTGTTGGTTGTCCTCGGGGTGCAGGTCCCGAAGGTACTCCACCACCCCCGGGTCGCGTTCCACCGCGATGACGCCGCTGCGCCCCGCCTCGGGGAGGGCCATGAGCCCTCGTCCTCCCCCCACCCCCACGATCACCACGCGCCCCTCCTCCGGAAGCAGCCGGTACAACGCCGTACGGAGGACCAACTGCCGCGGGGAGCCGGGATCGTTGAGGTCCCACTGGGGGAAGAAATTGTACCAGCCCTGGAGGTGGTTGGTGGAGGCTTCGCGCTCGATGAGGCGGAACTGCCCAAAACGTGTCCACACGAAGTGTCGGGTGACGAGCTCGCTCGACGGCGCTGCGGTTGCGTCGGCGACGTCTCCCTCCTCCACCGACGAGGAGGCGAGGCCCGAGAGGTCCCGGAAGCTCTCCAAGCGCGAGTCCAGCCCCACAGCGGGTGCGGCCGCCAGCCCGACCGCCAGCACCCCCAAACCCCACCGGCCAGGGACAAGCAACGACAGCGGCAGCACCAGCGCAACGGCGTTCGCCCCCACCACCGGGATCAAGGCCTCCTGAGCGAGGTAGCCGACAACGAGCCCCACCTGGTGGACCGCCCACTCCCAGCCGAGCGGCCCCGCTCCCTCCGCACGCGCCTCGCCCACGAGCCTGGACAGGGCCACGCCCGCACACAGGAACCAGACGATGAGCACGATGCCGTGCAGTGCGCCTGCCCACCACAGCCCGGCTCGGTCGCTGGTGAGGAAGTTGAGCCGCAACGTCACGGGCAGCAGCAGGAGCAGCGCCAGACCGCCGGCTCGCAGGGGAGGCAGCACTTGGCCCGAGCGCCGCAGCAGGGTGTCCAAGGCGGCCCCGCAGCCGATGAAGGCCAGCGACACCGGGTACAGCAGCAGAATCAGCGAGCGTGAAACGGCGTTGTGTCGGGAGGCGGTCGAGGCGATCTCGAGGGCTACGACGAGGTGCGCCATCGCCAAGACCACGCCGAGGTGGAAGAGAATTTCAATTCTCCGAAGCCGCGTCACGAACGCCCACGGGCGAAACACGGGCAGGACCGTTCCACCGCGCCCTCCTATCGCGTGGGGATCGAGGATGCGGGGGCGGTCCGGGGCGATCGCAAAGTCGCCGATAGGCCTCTGGGGGATCGACCAACGCCATGAATTCTGATCTACTGGCCGCGGCGGCGTCGCCTCCGCCGCGAGGTAGAGCATGGCGGACGCCACCGACATCCGCGATCTCCTAGGTCGATTC
>CANKOI010000074.1 GCA_947484175.1 Deltaproteobacteria bacterium | reverse complement strand
CACCAGCGTGACCAGCAGCGCCCCCCCAAAAAGCGCCACGATCACGGGGCCCGTGGGGTGCGAATAGCTCACCGCCACGCCCGCCACGCTCACCGCCAGGCCCACCCCCCAAGCGAGCAGCAAACGCCGCAGCACCCCGCTGACCAAGAGCCGTGCGATCACCGCCGGGATCACGAGGTAGCTGAACACGAGGAGCACGCCCGACACCGACACGATCGCGGTGAGCGCGAGCCCGAACGAAGCGTAGAACAGGAGGTCCCAGAGCGCCACGCGCCCGCCCTTCAGCTGACGATGGGTCACCGCGAGAAAGGTGTGGCGGAAAGCGAAGTGGAGCAGCCCCACCGCCCCGCAAACGCCAGCCAGTACCGCCAACTCGCCCAGTTGCACCCACACGATGTCGCCCACGAGCAGGTGCTCCAACTTTTCGCCGCCGTGGGGGTCGTCGGCGAAGTGGATCAGGAGAATGCCGAGGGCGGCGCTCACGGCGTACCCGATCCCGATGATCGCCTCCTGCGGAACGTGCTCTTCGAAGTGCCGAGCCGCTGCGAACCCGGCGGCGCCCACAAACGTGAAGGCCAGCGCCATCGCAAACGCGCTCCCGCTGGAGGGGTCGTGGCCGAGGAACACCGCGTAAATGGTGCCGAGCGCCGCCACCTGGGCGAGCGCAAGGTCCACGAAGATCACGCCCCGCTCCAGCACGTGCAGCCCGAACCACCCCAAGGTGAGCACGATCACCACGCACGCGAGGATGGGAAGGAGCATCCAGGTCATGGCACAAACGCCGCGAGCAGCGAGTCGATGTAGGCGAAGTAGTCGGTCGCCGCCGGCGTGCCTCCCACGTCGCCCCCCACCCTCGCCACGCGCCCGCCCGTTTCGCGGGCCAACAGCGAGGGGAGCTTGTCGTCGTAGTAGCTGGTCACCTCGATCACCCTCACGCTCCTCGCGCGGATGAGGCGCAACAGCTCGTCGCGGTGGGCGGCGGTGGGCGGGATGCCCGGCCGGTCTTCCACGTAGCCGACCACGTCCACTCCGAAACGGGCCACGAAGTAGGGCCAGCTGCGGTGGTAGAACACCATCGGCTTGCCCTTGAGCGCGGCGCCCGCACGCAGCCACCCGCCCAAACGACC
Source organism: Deltaproteobacteria bacterium (assembly GCA_947484175.1). Classification (GTDB taxonomy): domain Bacteria; phylum Myxococcota_A; class UBA796; order UBA796; family SXON01; genus SXON01. The sequence goes on along the minus strand of CANKOI010000074.1, from coordinate 22,630 downwards.
CTCCAGCCCTTTTGACACGAGGAAGGCGTCCAGTTTGCCGCTCTGTGCGAGCCGCATGAGCACGTCGCCGCCGAGAAAGCCCACGAGGTCCTTCCCGAAGGTGGCTTCGTGGATCTTGAGGCGCAGCGCCTTGGCGTTCTTGAGGTAGTCCGCCGCGTGGGCGGGATCCACCTTGCCGAGCCCTGCCGCGATGTTGTCGGCGGCGATGGGCACGTTGAGGGGGTCGAGCCACACATGCGGGTTCCCCTCGGCGTGCAAGTCGCCCCTCGCCCGGCTGAGGTCAGTGGGGACCTCCAGCGTGCGCATGCCGACGGTCGCCCGGACGTAGCCGGGTTGGCCGGGCCGAATGCCGGGGTTTCCGGCGCTGTCGAGGAGCTTGGCCGCCCACAGTTCGAGGCCGAGGCCGTTCTCCACGAACAGGTCCGCGCCCGACACCTTGGCGATGAGGGCGGGGGTGGGCGAGAGCACGTGCGGGTCTTCGGAGGCCCGCGCCAGCGTCGTGACGTTGGCAGCGGGCGCCACCCGCCGGGTCACATCGCCCAACCAGGGCAGGGTGCAGACGACATCCACAGCGAGAGCGCGGGAGAGCAGCAGCAGGAAGAAGGCGGTCATTTGTTCACCCACCAGGGCTCGACCGGGTGGGAGCCCCACACGAAGGTGAGCTGCGCGAGCGCTTCTCCCGTGCCCGCTTCGGGGGTGTAGCCTCCCCCCATCCGCAGCCGGAGAAACTCGCTCGTGTAGTACGAAAGGAAGGCGTTGTGACGCAGTCCCTCGGGCAGTACATCCTCACGGAACCCGAGGTAGACCGACCGGGAGGGCTGCACTTGAAGGGCGCCGTAGCCGCCCAGCTCCCCCTCCATCGACCGCACCACTTCGGCCAGCACCACCACGCTCCCACGGGAAGAGGGCCGATAGCGGAAACTGAAGTCGCCGCCCACGGCCTGCTCACCGCGCCCAAAGTGCCGCACCGCGCTGCCTCCGAGCGCTACGTCCACCGCGCCGAAGCCTCCGAAGACCTCCACGCGGCCGAGTGCGGCGAGCGCAGCGTCGGGAACTCCGCCTTCGAAAGGGTCGCCGGCTGTGGTGCCAGCGGTGACGGTCACACCCACCGGGCCGATCGGCATCACGCGCGACAGGATCAGGCCGGTGTCGGTGTAGCCCTCCTCCCCGATGAGCTCGACGGCGCCCGGCACATCGGTCCACGGCAGGTCGTGGGGATGGCTCCGGTTCACCAGTCCGAAGGGCTGTTTGAACTGGCCCACGCGGGCGCTCAGGCGCCACGGGAGCGCCACGAGGTCTACGTAGGCCTCCTCCGGGCCGGCTCCAAAATTGCCCGCGGGCTCGGAGCCGTCGAGCGGAGGCGGCTCCTGCTCAAAGGCGAGCACCGCGGTGGCCTTGGCGAAGGGGTCTACCGCGGCGCTGAGGTCGAGCTCGAAAGAACGGAGGTAGAGCGTGGAGCCGGGGCGCACCCCCTCGCCGTCCACGCCGAGCTGGCCGACGAGGTCGCCGAACGCCGTGAGGCCGGGGTTCAGCGGGAACAGGCTCGGCGCCGCCGCGGGAGCGGCGGGGGAGACGGGCTCGGACGCGGCGGCGAGCGCCTCCGCCTCCTTGATGAGGTCGGCGGCAGCGGGATCGGCGGGGGGCTCCTCCGACGCAGCGCGCGCCGTCGAACCCACCAACCAGCACAAGACTGGAAGGAACATGAGGTCTCCGAAGGGGGATGGAAAAGGCGAGACCGGGAACGGTCAGGCCACCATCGGCGGAGACGTCTTGGGGGCTTCGAAGAGGAGATTTCTGGCGCGCGCGGCGCCTGGGACGAAGGGCGCGAGGGCGGGCAGGGGCCCGCACGCCAGCACGGAGATGGCCACCGGAGAGGCAGCCCACCCCTCGCGCGAGCCGGCGAGATCGCCAAGCTGACAGCTGATGTCGTGGGCGTGCGGGGCCTCTGCCCGCAGCTCGCCGACGGCCTCCCCGCGAGCCTCGACCCCCTCCGCGTGGACGACCGCGCCGTCTTCGGGGCACACGACGTGCTCCACGAAGGCATCCGCCTGCACCACGGCGTCGGAGCTCAGACCAAAGAGGAAGGCCACCGCGAGGAGCGCCGCCAACGCACGCCGCCAACCGACAACGGTCGGCAGGGGCGGGCGGGGGCGCTGCATCGGGCTCAGCTTACCATGGAGGCGGGGCGGGGGGCGCCCCTTCCCGCCCCTTCCCGCCCCTTCCCGCCCCCCGCAGGAGTACACTCCCCCCATGCTCCTCCTCGCGTTCGCCCTCGCCGCCCCCGACGGACCTGCGGTGCCGCCGCCGAACCGCCTCGGGCGCTGGAGCGGGCCGCTCGACGTCGAGGTGCCCGGCTCCCGCGTGGCGATGATGGTGGAAGCCACCGACGACCACAGCGTCGTGGTGGAGGTGAGCGCCGGAGGGCCGTGGCGGCGGGTCGAAGAGCGCTGGCACGAGGGGCGGGTCTCGGTGCTCACGCTCGACCTCTCCGAGCCGACCGACCACCTCGCCTTCCGCACCCCCCACCCCGAGCGCATCGCTGTCGTGGACTGGGACCTCTTCGCTCCCACCGCGGGCGAACCGCGCGTGAGCGGCGCCGCCCCGCCCCCCGCCCCCGGCGTCCTCCCCGCGGAGCTCAAGGCCATCGGGGTCGTCGCCCGCGGCGACTGGGGGGCCGACCCCACCACGTGCACGACCACCGAAGATGACTGGTACCGCATGGCGATCCACCACACCGCGGGCAGCCAGACCTCGGGCGGCACGGTGCAGGGCGCCGTTCGCGCGCTCCAAGCCTACGCCTTCTCCACCGGCGAGTACTGCGACATCCCCTACCAGTTCCTCGTCGGCTACGACGGCTCCTTGTGGGAGGGGCGCCCCTACGACTACTACAGCGGCGCCACGGGGGGCGGAAACAACGACGGCAACGCCGCCGTCTGCTTCCTCGGCTGCTACCACCCCACCGACTGCCCCACCTCGCACCCGGTCACCGACGCGATGATGGAGCAGGGGCAGTTGCTCGTCCAGACGCTCTCCGCGCTGCACAGCATCCCCAGCAACGAAGACTCCATCCGGGGGCACCGCGACTGGCCCGACAACTCCACGGCCTGCCCCGGCGACTGGCTCTACGACCGCCTCGACGAGCTCCGCGAGCCCCTCACCGCCGCTTTCGCTGGCACCCCGACCGCCCTCACTTGCACTCCGGGAGACGGCGACGAACTCACGCTCCTCGCCGGCGAGACGGGCACGTGCACCCTCACCGTCCGCAACGCCGGCCGCTCCACCTGGTCGCCGGCCACCACGATCCTCGCGCCCATCCCCCGCGACGTTGGTTCGCCCCTCGCCGCGCCCAGTTGGCTGTCCGACGCGCGGGTGGTCGGCGTGTCCGCGGCCACCGCACCCAACGCCGATGGGAGCTTCGTCTTCGAGGTGTTGGGCCCCACCGCCGGCTCGCACGTCTTGTCCCTTGGGCTGGTGGAAGAGGGCGCCACGTGGTTCGCCGACGACGGGGGCCCCGCCGATGGCGCCGTCGCAATCGGGGTGACCGTCGCAGACCCCGACGACTCCGACGACCTCGACGACACCAGCGCCGGGGGCCGCCGCCCCACGCTCCCGGGCGAGCCGGTCGCGTTCGCGGACGGTGCCGGGTGCGGCTGCGGATCCGCCGCCGCGTCGGCCTCCGCCGCCGCCGCGGTCGCCGCCGCGCTCCTCGCGGCGGCGCGGCGGCGGCGGCGGCGCGCGTAGCTCCATCTCCCCCGTGGCAGGCTCCGTGAGGGACCCTCGCCCTACGCGAACGTATACTTCCTGCCCCCGCTGATCTCCGGCAACCGCTCCTTCGGCAGCAGGCACGAACGAACGTTCCACAACTCCGGAAAGATGCGGTAGCTCGTCGTTTGGTCGAGGTATTCCACCCCCGAGCTCCCCCCGCTGCCCACGCGCCGCCCGATCGTGCGTTCCACCATGCGCGCGTGTCGATGGCGCCACAGCACCATCTGTTCCTCCAGCTCCACCACGGTGTCGAGCAGCAGCCGCGGCCACGCCAAAAGCGGCAGGTGGCGGTAGCTCTCGATGAACACGAGGGCGGCGCGCGCGCGGCGCTCCTCCCGGCCCTCCGGCAACAGGAAGGTGCGCACGCCGGCGAGCGCCATCTCCACCCGCGCGCGGATCGGCGCACCGTCGGCGCTCCCGAGCACCTTCACGAGCTGCTCGCCGCCTTCGCGCTGGTGAGCCTCCACCCGCGCGAGGTACGCGGCGAGAAAAGCCTCGACGACGGCCTCGTCGTCGGCATCCTCGGGAGAGCTGCCCATGATCGGCGTACGACCGAGCCAGCCCACCAGCGCGTCCCGCAGGGAGGTTTCGGCCATGGTCGCTTCGAGCTGCGCCACCACTGCGCGGCCGGAGTCGGTCGTGGCCTGACTGCGGATGTGCTCGATAGGGTCGGTGCCGGCGTACTTGATCCGACGCTCCAGAGTGAGGCCGAGGAGCATCTCGATCTCCCGGAGCTGGAAGCTCTGAAAGCCGCTCGAGGGCGTGAGCTTGTCGCGGAATTCCAGGAAGTCCTGGGGAGGGAGAGTTTCCATCACCGCGAACTGGTCCACACACAGGCGCAGGATGGCGTTCACGCGTCCGAGGTGGTGTACCACAAAGGGCACCCGCTCTTCGGGAAGGTGGGGCGCAGCGAGGTGATCGCGGGCCAAGCGTAGCTGGGTGAGCACGAGTTTGAACCACAGCTCGTAGGTCTGGTGAACCACGATGAAGTGCAGCTCGTCGGGCGAGGGCTGGTCGTCGAGGCCGCGTTGGCAGCGGAGCAGATCGGGCAGGTGCAGGTAGTCCCAGTAGGTCGGTGCAGGCATGCGGGCGGGCTAACCCACCCAATCGGTTACGATCGCCGGATGCGCGTCGTCTCCCTTCTCCTCCTCGCCGGTTGTGCCAGCCCGCCCTGGGGCACCTGGTCCTTCTCCATCGCCACCACCGAGCCCACGGGCGAGGAGTGCACGGTGGGGGTCTCCAGCAACTACTCCGGCGCCGACGTGCCGGCCGAGACCACCACAACCGACGAAAGCTGGACCACCGAGAGCAGCGAGACCTATAGCCAAACCCTCTTTTTTGGCCGGGTCGAGGAGAGCGGTCAGGGCGCGATGCTCATTGTTGGCGCCGAAGCGTTGCCCGGCTCGCAGAACGACGAGGGCGTGTGGACGTTTTCGTGGACCGGAGAGCGGGCTTCCGAGAGCATGTCCACCCACGCCTCGGGCTACGACTACGCCACCGTCAGCGAAGCCAGCTCCATGCTGAGAATCAAGGGAACCTTCAACGGCGAAACGTTCACCGGAAGCTGGTCCACCGAATCCACGAGTCAGCAGAAGTGGGACGAGTCCGACACGTGGAGCGACGAGGCTGCCGCCTACGTGGGCGACAACGGCTCAACCCCCGTCTACAACTACCTCGTGCTCGCCGACGGGTCGGGGAACGAGGTCGCGGTGAACAACTCGCGGTCGGCCTACGATTGCGAAACCATCGGGTGCACGTTGTCTGTCGATCAGGGGTGTGCCTACAGCTACGACCTCACCGGGCAGCTCACGAGCTTCGAAGGCAGCGATGCCCCCTGGACCGAAGACGCAGGCCAGCCGGCGGGCCTGTAGCCCCCGTGCTGGTCGTCGTGTGCGGGATGGCACTCGCGGGGGGGTACACCCTCGTAGATAGCGGCGTGCGCGCTCAGGGCCGCGCCGGCGCCTTCGTGGCAGGGGCCAACGATGTCACCGCCCAGTGGTACAACCCGGCGGCGCTCTCCAGCGTCCCCCGCACCACGGTCACGCTGGAAGGCTGGGTTACCCAGCAGACGGCGTGGTTCGAGCGGGAGGACATCCCCGGCGTCAACCCCTTCTCCGAGGTGGTGTCGGAGGCCCCCCCCGTCTTCGAACCCTCGGGCGGCTTCGTGGCGCGCCTCGGCGGCCTGCACCCCGCGCTCGCCGATACCACCGTCGCGCTCGGCCTCATGGTGCCGACGGGCAGCGACTACCTCTGGCCCGCCGACGGTCCGCAGCGCTACGCCCTCGTCAGCTCGCAGATCCGCCAAGTCTACGCCGGCCCGAGCGTGGCTCAGGACCTCACCCCCTGGCTCACCGTGGGCGCCGGGCTTCAGTACACCTTTTTGAAGGTCGATCAGTCCCTCGTCGCCACGCTCTGCGAGGAGGGCGCGGACAGCTGCGGAAGCGACAGCCCCATCGACGATGTGCGGCTCGACGTCTCCGCGCTCGACTCCGGCAAGCTCACCTGGAACGCCGGGGTGCTCGTTCGCCCCATCGAGGTGCTGAAAATCGGGGCGTCGGTCCAGCCGGGGGTGGACTTCGCGGCCACCGGCTCCACCACGAGCACGCTCGACGCCAACAACGGCCTCTTCGCCGGCGTGCTCACCGGCACCACCTTCAGCGACGACGACGCCACCGTGCTGGTGTCCCTGCCGTGGACCGCCCGCCTCGGCGTGGAGCTCGCCCCCTCCCCGCGCTTCCGCGCCGAACTGACCGGCACGTGGACGGGCTGGAGCGCCACCCGCGACCTCCGCGTCACCGACGTGGACATCGAGCTCACCACCACCGAAAGCGGCCCGATGCGCGGCGCGAGCATCCTCGTGACCGACGACGTGAGCCTCGCCACCGGCTTTGTGGACACGTGGAGCGTTCGTCTCGGCGCCGAGTTCGATACCCACCAAGTGCTCACCGTGCGAGCGGGGGTGTACGGCGAGACCGGCGCCACCCCCGACAGCTACGCGAACGTCGGCGTTCCCGACGCCGACAAGCTCGGCGGCAGCGTGGGCCTGAGCGCTCATCTCGGTTCCCGCCTCACCCTCGACGCCAGCGGCCTGTTCACGGCCTTCGCCGACCGGGAGGTGTTGAGCTCCACGTTTGCCCAGCCCGCGCTGTTCATCAACTACACCGACGACTTCGCCACCCGTGTAGGCTCCGGCCGCGAGGTGGGCAACGGCACCTACGGGTCTACGGCGTGGGTGGCCGGGTTGAGCGCGAGCTGGGCCTTCGGAGCCGCGCATGAGTGAAGCACCCAGCGCACTGGGCGAGCTGCGCACGTTGTGGGGCGCGCGGCGCCTATGGTGGGCGCTCACCGCGAACGACCTGCGCGTGCGCTACCTCGGCAGCAGCATCGGCTTCTTCTGGGCCGTGATCAACCCGATCGTAGAGGTGGCCACCTACGCGTTCGTGTTCCACGTGCTGTTGCAGGTGCGCTTCCACAACGGCCAGAGCTCCGCCCAGTACGTGCTCTACCTCCTGTGCGGGATGGTGGCCTGGAGCGGGTTCGCCGACGGGGTCACGCGGGCCACCACTTCGATCACCAGCAACGCCCACCTGCTGCGGAAGGTGAACTTCCCGCCCGTGGTTTTGCCCGCCCAGATGGTCGGCTCGGCTGTCGTAAACCAGCTCATCCGCTGGGCCATCCTCTTGCTCGCCTGTGTACTGGTGGGCGACGGCCTGAGCTGGCACGTGCTGCTGATCCCACCGTTTGTGGTGGCCCAGAGCGTCTTCTGTCTCGGGGCCGGCCTGTTCCTGAGCGTGCTTCAGGTGCACTTCCGCGACGTGGGCCACTGGGTGAACGCGTCGGTGCTCGTCGGCATGTTCCTTACCCCAGTGATGTACTCGCCCGAGGCCTACGTCGGCCCCATCCGGCTGCTCCTGCACCCGAACCCGATGGCGCAATACGTCGGGCTCTACAGGCGCCTCCTCTTGGAACACCAGCTACCGGGGCCCGTCACCACCGTGCTCTACGCCTTCCTCGCTGCCGGCTTCGCGCTCACCGTGGGGCTGAGCGTCTTCGCGCACAACCGGCGGCGTTTCGCCGACATGGTGTGACGCGGACTGGCCGCGGCTACCGCTTGCTCTTGCTCACCTCGTCCACCTGCGACTGGAGCGTCGACACCTCCATCCCCGCGAGCGTCATTCGCTCGAGGAGCAGCTTGCTGTCGAGGAGGTAGGGGAGAATCTCGGTGTTGGGGGGCAACCGATCGCCCACCTCAGGAACGGAGGCGGCGTGCTCGGCGATGCTCTTCGCGAGGGCGTGTACGGCCGGGTCTGACGACGCGCTGGCCATCGCCGCCTGGCCCTGCCACAACGACGGCGCGAGCTGCAGGTGGCGCATCAGTCGCGTGGCGCCCTTCGGCGCGCCGGTGGCCGGCGAGGCGCCCATCGAGGGGGCCGTGCCGCCGCTGGCGCCCATCTGACCTCCCCCCCCCATGCCGCCGCCCGCGAGACCGGTGCTCCCCATCGTGCTCTCGCCCATCTGGCCGCCACCGCCACCGCCCATCTGACCGCCACCCCCCTGCATTCCGCCGTCCGTCTGCGCCCCCTGTGCCCCCGGTCCTGCACCCGCCGCGCCGGGAGCCTCCCCGCCCGCCGACGCCCCCCCGCTGGCGGCGCCCCCTTCGGCGCCCCCTGCCACCACACCGCCGGCGCCCGCTGCGGCCTCCACTCCAGCCGCCCCCGTCGAAGCGCCCTTGTCCCCCGCCGGCACAGGCGGAGCCCCTTCCACCCCCGCCTCCGTCGACGCCGCGCCGCTGTTGGCGCCGCTCGGCCCGCCCCGGTTCTCGCCAAAGCTCTGGATGCCCACCGACAGCCCGTTGTTCGGGGCGAGGTACACCACAGTGCCTCCTACCAGCACGCCGGCGAGGAACACGGAGATCATGCGGTCAGCGTTCATGTTCGTCGGCTAATCCAGAACCCGCTGCTGCGGCTACCGCACCCACCGAACCTGCGCAGCCATGTAAGGCGGAACGGGGTCGGGCCACTGCCGCGAAATCAGGTAGGGCTGCACGATCACGGCGGCGGTCCAGTGCTTGTTTGGCGAGTACGCGGCCAAGAGCCCCGTTCGTAGGAGTTCGTCGCCGGTGCTCAGCGCCGTCTGGTAGTTGCCCATGTTGCCGACGCGGAGCAGCCGGCCGTTCGCCCTGTCGAGGGCGATCTCGTACAGCAGCACGTTGCCTGCGCCGAGGTAGGTCTCGTCCCAGCCGAAGAGCAGCTCCCGCTCAGGCTCAAAGAAGCAGCATCCCTCGCGGCCGTCGAAGGGGGTGGCGGTCCAGCGTTCGGCGTCGCCCCACACCACGAGGATGATCGGCCCCACCTGCGCTTGCAGGGTGGTGTTGCCGCCCACCCGGTGGCTGCTGCCGGGGATCGGCTCAGTGGTGTCGAAGAAGGCCTCGGTGTACGGCGCGTCGGGACTGTCGAACGGCACCAGCCCGTTGAGCACGCCGAAGTAGGCGCTTCCTGCGTAGTGCACGCTCATCTCCAAGACCGCGATCGGCGAGAACGTGAGCTTCGGCACCGCCCGCACGTACACGGGGGTGAGTTCCACCCCCACTTCGGCCTTGAGGAAGGTGTCGCTGAACAGCACGTTGTCGGGCTGGTTCCACAACGACCACTTCATGCCGGGCGCAACGCGAAGCCCCGCACCCAGCGAGAACACCGACCCGCCTAAGGAGGCTTCCAACATCGACTCGGCGGCTTCGGCGGTGGCGAGCGTGAGGAGACCGAGCAGGAACATCGTGGCTCCACGGGTGTTGCTTCAGTGTGGCAGAACGGGCGGAGCGGCGGGCGGGGTGATGCGCGGTAGCCCCGCTCCTTCGCCGCGAAGATGTCGGGTGCGCATCACGGCGCGACCGGCGCGCCGACCCTACTGGCCGCGCTGCCGCGCCTGCAGGCGGTGCACGTCGGCCGCACGCCCCTTCACCCGCAGGCGAACGCCTTCGTCTTCGTGGCTCTCTTCCACCACCCGCGTGCGGGCGTGAACTTCGCCGAGCAGCCCCGCGTTCGACCACGGCAAGAACAGCTCGGCTTCCACGAGCCCGTCGTCGAAGGCGCTGACGATGTGGGCGTGCAGCGCCGCTACATCGTCGGGGCGCTTCGCGGAGAGGGCGAGGGCGCCGGGAAACTCCACCAGCAGGGCCTCGCGGGTGGCGGCGTCCACCCGATCCACCTTGTTCAGGAGCAGCTGCGTGGGCACGGTGTCGGCGCCGATCTCGGCGAGCACCTCGCGCGTGACTTCGAGCTGCTGCCGAAAAGTCGCGTCGCTGCAGTCCACGACGAGCAGCAAGAGTGAGGCCTCGTGGGCTTCGTCGAGGGTGCTACGAAAGCTCGCCACGAGGTCGTGGGGGAGCTTTTTGATGAAGCCGACGGTGTCAGAGACCAAGACCTTTGGCACCGACTCCGGGTGCAGCGCCCGCACGGTGGTGTCGAGGGTGGCGAAGAGTTTGTCGGCCACCAGCACGTCGGAGCCGGTGAGCGCTCGCATCAGCGAGCTCTTGCCGGCGTTGGTGTACCCGACCAGCGCTACGCGCAGCTGGTCGGTGCGGCGCGCACGGCGCGTGCCCTGTTCCGACTCCAGCTTCACCAGATCGGCGCGGAGCTGCGCGATGCGGTCGCGCACCTTCCGGCGGTCGAGCTCAAGCGCGCTCTCGCCGGCCCCCTTGCCGCCGATGCCTCCGCGCTGGCGGTCGCCGCCGCCGGTTTCGCGCATGCGCGGCACGAGGTAGTTCAGGCGGGCGATCTCCACCTGGAGGCGCGCCTCGCGCGACTGCGCGTGGCGATGGAAGATCTCCACGATCACGCCGGTACGATCGAGCACCTCCACCCCGGTGGCCCGCTCGAGGTTGCGGGCTTGGCTCGGCGAGAGCTCGTGGTCCACGATGATCAGATCAGCCCGGCGGGACTCACGCGGCGCCGCTTCGGACGGGGAGTCGTCCGCGTCGACGGGACCGGGCGCCGCGAGGGGCGCTTCGTCTTCGTCCACCGTCTCCCACCGCTCACGCGCTTTGGTGACGATCCGCCGCGGCGGCCCCTGCGGAACGACCCCCGTCCCTCCGGTCCACTCCGCCAGCTCCGCCAGCTTGCCCTCGCCCAGCACCCCCCCCGCCGAGAGCCGCGGGCGCCGCTGTGTCACCTCGCCGACCACCTCGTAGCCAAGGGTGTGCACGAGGCGGCCCAGCTCCGCCATCGAGGATGCGTGCTCCTCGGTGCTCGTATCCGGGAGCTGCACCCCCACCAGAACTGCACGCAGCGTCGCCTCCACCCGCCCTCCTGCCAGCTCAACCAGCGCGGCCCCATAGCTCGTGGGATGGGCCGGCGTCCGACCTCAGCCGCGCACCGCTTGCACCATTGCCGCCACGGAGTGCTCGCGGAAACGCCCCTGCAACCAGCGGGTGAACGGATATCCGAGCCGGGCCAGCGGATGCGCCGGGCGCGAGATGGCGACTAGATCGTAGCTGACCACGTCGCTCTGACGGTCCCACTCCACCAGGAAGCGCTCCTCGCCGCACTCGGCGTGCGCAAGCGTGGTGCCGTAGGCGAAGCCGTGTCGTTCTACGTCGCCGTGCTCTTCCTCGCGGAAGACCACGCGGCAGGCATGAAGGGAGTAGAACCCGAGGTGCGCGATGGTCACGGCCACGGTGCTGCCCTCGCGCTGATCCGCATTCGGCGGGAACACCCGAACCCAACCCAGTCGGAACATCTCCCAGCGCCCGAGGGCGGCGACTGCGGCTCGCCAGGCGTCCTCGCCCTCCCCTAAGCGCACCCGGACGTGGTCTACCTGAAAGCCGGGCGGGGGGGCCGGCGCTCGGGTGCAGCCCACCGCGGCGTACGAAAGTGGCGTCGCCTCGTTCGCCGCGAGGAAGCGCCCCACGACCTCGTCATCGGGGCCGCGGAGGTAGAACGTGGTCGACAGGTGGCCTCTCGGGGACCGTCCGCGGTAAGGTAGCGCGATGCACGCTCCCGCGCGGCCGCTCCTCCTCCTCCTCGCGGCCTGCTCCGGCACCACGAGCGTGCCCCTCGGGGGCGATGGCGACCCTCCCTCCGCCGAGCCCATCGACACCGGCGAAGAGGACATCGGCGGTACCGAAGACACCACCGACACGGGCGAAGCCGATACGGGCGAAGAAGAGGACACCGGATGGCCCAAGGGCTGCGGGAAAATCTACGATCCCGACGAACTGCCCGAGTTCGACCTTGCCTTCACGAACGCGGAGTGGTCGGGGATGCAGACCGACTGCCGAAATTCCACCCAACGGTACCGTCCGATCGAGCTGACCTACGACGGCGAAACTGTGCCGGCGATGGCCCGTCTCAAAGGCAACTGGTCGTGGAATTGTGACAAACTACAGTTCGTCGTGTCCTTCAACGAAACCGACCCCGACGCTCGATTCCACGGACTGCGAAAGCTCATGTTCGACGCGCCGTGGTACGACCGCACCCTACTGCACGAGCGCCTCGCCTACCCCCTGTTCGCGGCGCGCGGGCTCCCTTACTGCTGTGCCAACAACGCGCGCGTGTCGGTGAACGGCGAGTATTATGGACTGTACTCCAACCTGGAGCGGGTGGACCACGAATACCTCGAACGTAATTTCGAAGAATCCGATGGAAACCTGTATCAGGGCGGCGCGGAGCTAAAAACCAACGAAGACGTAGGCGATACCAGCCGCCTCACCGAGCTGCGCAGCGCCAACTCCGTCGACGAGATCGCCGTCCTCGTCGACCTCGACGAAGCCGTGTCCGAATGGGCTATGGAGGCCATGATCCCCGCGATGGACAACTACTGGGCGGGGGTGGAAATCAACTACTACCTGTACGACCACCCCTCGCGGGGATTTGTGTACCTCCCGTACGACCTCGACATCAGCTTCGGCGACGCGTCCTACACGGACGGCTCCCTCGTTTGGCCCGACAGCCTAACGGTCGATCCCATCACGTGGGAGCACTCCGGCTGGCGCAAGGAAGAGCTGCTGAAAATCGTCCTCGCGGACACGTTCTGGTGCGAACGATTCGTGGAAGAGGTGGAGGGCGCCCGCGAGGTGTACGATCCCGACGAGATGCTCGCCCAACTCGAACGCTTCGAGGCGCAGATCCAGGACGCCTACGCCGACGACCCCCACGCGCACTACTCCATCCGCGAGCACACAGCCGGGCTCGCGCTCCTCCGCGAGTTCATCCCCGCACGGGCGGCATTCGTCGACGGCTGGCTGGCCGACGGCGACCACTGCCCCGCTCGCTGGTAGGGGCCAACGTGGCCGAACGCGACGATGTGATCCTCATCACGGGCGCGTCCACCGGCCTCGGTCTCGCGCTCGCCCGGTTGCTGCTCGCCGAGACGGACCACTTCCTGATCCTCACGGCGCGGGAGGCCTCGCTGCCACGCTTCGCCGAGCTCGGGCTCCACGAGGGCGAACGGGTGTGGATTCGGGCCCTCGACGTCACCGATCCCCAGCAGCGACGCGCCGTCGTGGCCGAGGCCGAAGACCGCCTCGGCGGCGTGGATGTGCTGGTGAACAACGCGGGGGTGTCGTACCGGGCCGTGGTGGAGCACGTGACCGACGAAGAACGCCTCGCACAGATGGACGTCAACTTTCTCGGCCCCATGGCGATGGCCGGGCTCTGCTTGCGCGGCATGCGCTGGCGCCGACAGGGAAGAATATTAAACGTTTCGTCGGTGGGCGGGATGATGGCGATGCCCACGATGGCGGTGTACAGCGCGTCCAAGTTTGCGTTGGAGGGCGCTACGGAGTCCCTTTGGTATGAGGTGCGTCCGTGGAAGATCCGCGTGTCCCTGATCCAACCGGGCTTCGTCCACTCGGCCTCGTTCGAAAATACGCGGTACACCTTGGCCAGCCGTCGTTCCAGCGACGACCCGGGGCGCTCCTACCACCTTCATTACACCCATATGGCCGCGTTCATCTCGCGACTGATGGCACGCACCCGGGCAACCCCCGAGGACGTTGCGCGCACCATCCTGCGTACGATGCGGCGCGACGACCCGCCCTTGCGGGTGCCGGCCACGATCGACGCGCACCTCTTCTCGATGCTACGCCGACTCCTGCCGCGCACCCTGTACCACCGCCTGCTCTACTGGATGTTGCCGAAGGTGAGCACGTGGGGGCCTTTGGTTGCTCGTCCGCGGAGGCTCGAGCGCGGGAAGGAGGAGGGGTGAGGAGCGGGGGAAGGCGGCGCCCTGGTCAAGCCAGTCAGCCCGACGACGAACCCGGATACTCGCCGCTGCGGCGGGCCGACTGCGGGGGCGGGACGATGCACAGGTCGAGGCGCTGAAGCCGCCCGTCGGCGACCTTGGCGAGTACCAACGCGACGAGATCGTCCTTGCCCGGTTGGGCGAGGATCACGCAGGGCTGGTTGCGGCGGAACGTGCCGATCGTTCCCATCTCGGCGTAGGCCGGCTGCGACGAATTCCGGAGGGCCTCGAGCTTCCCGGAAAGGTACTCGAGAAACTCCCCCTTGGAGGTGATCTCCGAAAATACCATTTGCGACGCGTAGTGGAAGTCCTCGGCGAGGATCGTGCGCAGCGGGGCAACGTCCAACGAATTAAAGACGCGGGCGTAGGCGCGGAGTCCGTCCTCCTCCGTCAGTTCGGGCTCGGTCATGAGTATAGACTACTATCCCTAAACAATTCCGCCAAGGTCGAGCCGGCGCTCGAGCAGGTCGGCCAGTGCCTCGTAGTTGCGCTCCCGGAAGGCCGAGGCGTCTTCGAGCTCGGCGCCTTCAAGGCGATCGAGGCCCTTGCGCTCGCGCAGCGCGTTGACAAGGGCCTGCCGGAGGGGTCCGGAGTCAAACAGGCCGTGCGCGTAGGTGCCCGCGACGAGTCCCGCCACGGCTCCCTCGGGCTCGCCCTCCACGAGCAGCAGCGGGTCGCCGCCCCTGCTCTGCCCGGCGTGAATTTCGTAGCCATCGACCTTCAGCCCCGCCGGCAACAACCAACTGCCTGCGGTGCGACCGCCCACCGCGGCCACGCGCTTGTCCTCCGCAAAGGTCGTCTCCACCGGAAGCAGCCCTAGGCCCCGCTCGGTGGCCGCGGTGCCCCCGACCCCGGCTTCGTCCCTCAGCGTTCGCCCCAGCATCTGGTAGCCACCGCAGAGCCCGAGCACCGGGATCTGCCGGGCGGCGGCGGCCAGAACCGAGCGGTCCAGGGCCCGGGATCGCAGCCAGCGGAGGTCGCTCAGCGTGTCCTTGCTGCCCGGCAGCAGGAGCAGGTCGGGGTTTCCCAAGGCATCGGGGTGATCGACCCAGCGCACCCCTACGCCCGGCGTGTGCACCAGCGGCTCGAGGTCCGTGAAGTTGCTCACGGTCGGCAGGCGGAGCACGGCAATGTCGATGAGGCCGGCACCCACCGCGAGATCCGATGGATCATCCTCCCGATCGATCACGATGTCGCGGCGCATCGGGATCACGCCGCGCACTGGGATGCCCGTGCGTTCCGCGAACTGGGCCGGGGCCGGGTGGAGGAGCGCCTCATCGCCCCGGAAACGGTTGATGATCCACCCTTGGACCCGCGCCTGCTCCTCCGGCGCGCAGAGCGCGAGCGTGCCGAGAAAGCTCGCAAAGACGCCACCCTTGTCGATATCGCCCGCGATCAGCACGGCGGCATCGGCGTGAAGGGCCATGCGCATGTTGACGAGATCCCGGGAGCGGAGATTGAACTCGGCCGGCGAGCCCGCACCCTCGAGCACCACTACATCGTTCTCCGCTGCCAACCGGTCATAGGCGCGATGCACCACCGACCACAGCGCCGAAGTGTCCCTCCAGTACTCGCTCGCGTCCTGATGGCCTACGGCCCGCCCCATCACCACCAGCTGAGCGCGGGCGTGGGCGACGGGCTTGATCAGGACGGGGTTGTGGTCCGCCGTAGCCACGATCCTGGCGGCCTCTGCCTGCACGGCCTGCGCCCGCCCGATCTCGCCCCCTCCCAAGAGCGGCGCCGCGTTGTTCGACATGTTCTGTGCCTTGAACGGTGCGACCTTGAGTCCGCGGCGCGCGAGGAGTCGGCAGAGCCCGGTGCACAACCACGACTTGCCCACGCCCGAACCGGTGCCCTGCACCATGATCGCCCGGGCGGTCAGCGCGCGCTCAGGGTGGCGATCTCGGCTTCGTAGTCGCGCACGCTGGTGCGGATCACCTCCAGCGCCCGTTCGCGGCCGTACTCTGCATCGATCCGGACGGGGTTCTTTCCGGGTTCCAGCTTGTAGGTCTCAAAGTAGTGCCGAAGGCGGGCAACGAGAGCAGGCGGCAACGCGTCCAGCTCCCGCACCTCGCCCCACACGGGGTCGCCCTCTAGGACCGCGACGATCTTGTCGTCGGCCTCCCCTTTGTCGATCATCAGCAAGCCGCCCACGACCCGGGCCCGAAGAATGATGTCCGCGCGGTCGATCGAGCGCTCGGAGAGCACGCAGATGTCCAGCGGATCGCCGTCTCCCCGCTCGGTGCCTGCCAGTCGTGCGATCCCCGCGCCACAATAGGTGCGCGGCACGAACCCGTAGAGCATCGGCGGGAGGGCGTTCATCCGTTGGGGGCGATCGACCTTCAGAAAGCCGCTCACCTTGTCCACCTCGTACTTCACGGTGGAGTAGGGCGTGATCTCGATGTAGGCGGTCACCACGTCCGGCAGGTCGGGCCCGGGGTCGATGCCGTGCCACGGGTGAGGCCGAAAGGCGGTGAAGCGAGGAAGCATCGGTCGACTCCACGGTGCGGGCAGGCGGCTCTATGCCGATGGGCGTGGTCAAGCGATCGAGGGCTTGCCCTTCCGCCGGCTATGATCGCCCGATGACCTTCCTCACGCTGCTCGTTGCCTCGCTCGGCGGGTGCGCCCACGTCGAGGGTGGAGACTCTGAAACGGAGGAAGAGCCGACCGACTCGGCGCCCGTCGCGTGCGAAGCCGCCGCCACATCCGAGGCAGAGGTGGTCCACCTCACGACGAGCGACGACGTGGTTCTGGAGGCGGACTACTACGCCGCACGCGCCGACGATCCGGCGGTGCTGCTGCTGCACATGATCCCGCCGAGCTACGACCGCACTAGCTGGAGCCCGACCTTCATCCAGTCCCTGCGCGACCGTTGCTTCGCGGTACTGGCCCTCGATCGACGCGGCGCCGGCGGGAGCGAGGGCACCGCATCGCAGGCCTACCAGGGCGTGAAGGGCGTGCGCGACGCACAGGCCGCTGCGGCGTTCCTCGTCGAAGGGGGTGCTGGGCCGCTGCACCTCGTCGGGGCCTCGAACGGCACCGCCACCGCTCTCGACTATGGGGTGGATCCAGCCGACGGTCCGGCTCCCGCGTCGATGGTGTTCTGGAGCCCCGACACCTACACCGAAGCCAACAGCGACCTCGCCGACCTGAGCCTCGCGCGCCTGATGTTCACATTCCCGGCCTCGGAGCGCGACTGGTCGGAGTCCCAGCGCGCCCTCGACCCGGGCACCTGGACCCTCCACGAGTACGAGGGCTCAGCGCACGGCACGAACGCTTTTGGCACGGCGCATGACCCCAGCGAGGCGATCGTCGCGTTCCTTGCGGGGGGGTGAGGAGGGTTCAGCTCGGGGCCGGCCCCCCTCCCCCGCTAGTTCCTCCAGCACACACACCGCGCGCAGACCGGGTTGCTGCCCACGTCGAGCGCCCGGCGTTCTCCTCGTGCATTTCGCGCTGCAACCTTCAACCCCGCCCCCACATCCGCGTGCGACGCCAGAAAGAAGCAGTGGCGCCAGCGCCCGGTCGGATCGACCACACCCGAAGTCCACGGAGCTGTGCACCGGGGCGCCGCGGACAAGCCCGCCGTGAGCAACACCAGACGCTCCCGCGAATACTCCGACATCACCACGAACGGGTCGTCGTGTACGAGATCGAGGAACGTGCGCAGCTCCGCGACCTGCTCCGGCCGAGGCGGTGTCCCTCGCACGTCGTCGCGTTCGCCGAACCCGGCGCTGCTCGTGTCCGCGGCCAACAGGCTCATCTCCGTGCAACCGGCAGCTTGGGTCGCCTGCCTGAGGGCCGTCAACTCGGGGATGTTCTCCGCCCACACGGTCACCCGCGCGTGGGCGTGGTGCCCCTCAAGCGCACGGACCCCCTCTCGCACAGCCTCCAACCCACGTACACCGCGAATTCGTTCGTACACCGCGTCGGAGGCCGCATCCCACGACACGAAGACTTGGGACGTGTGCGTACGGACGAGCGCGGCATGACGGCGCAACGCAAGCCCATTGGTCATCAGCGAGACCGGCAACTCGCGAGCGAGCCCCGGAAGGAGGGTTCCGATGTCGGGGTGGGCGAGGGGCTCCCCTCCGGTCAACATGATTTCCCGGAAACCCAAGCGTCGAGCCTCGCGCGCCAGCTCCAGCCATCGCCCTGCAGGGAGCTCCCCCTGTTCCGGCTCCCGAAACGCGCATCCCGCGCACCGACTCGTGCACCGATGGGTGACGTCGAAGATCACCACTTCCGGATGCATCAGGCCGGTGGCCTTGAGCAACCGGCTTCGGAGGGTGCGGGCGCCGAGCATCGGGCGCCTGATCTCGCGACCTGCGGTACACTCCGACCATGCTCCTCCTCCCCTTCGTAGGGTGCTTGTTCAACAGCGAGGTGTACGAACGGCGGAAGGCCGAACTGACGGACGTGGACGGCGACGGATTCGTGATGGAAGACGACTGCGATGACCACGATACGTCCATCTTCCCCGGGGCCGTCGAGGTGTGCGACGGCGCGGATCAGGATTGTGACGGCGAGATCGACGAGGAAGCCTCCGATGCGCCCTGGTGGTACGTCGACGCGGATGGGGACGGCCACGTGTAGCTGGACAACCCGCCCGATCCTGCGAAGCGCCGGGCGCCGCATCTGCGCAGGTGGCCGACGACTGTGACGACGCGGATGCCAGCGCCCACCCTGGGGCCCCCGAAACCGCCTACGACGGCGTCGATCAGGACTGCAGCGGAGCCGACCTCGATGACCTCGACGCCGACGGGTACGCGCTGGACGAGGACTGCAACGACGACGACGGGGGTGTCCATCCGGGTGCAGCGGAGACGTGGGCGAACGCCTTTGGAGACGACGACTGCGACGATATGCTCGATCAGGACAGTCCGCTGCTGTTCGGCGAGACGCTGTGGTACTCGACGGTGGAGAACGCCACGCTCGGCTCCACCGTGGAACCCTACGTGGACGTAGACGGGGACGGGCTCCCCGAGGTGTTGGCCGCGGCCGTCGCTACCACACGGACCTTCGCGGGAAGCGGCGCGGTCTACCTCCTCTCGCCCGCGTCTTCCGGTGACGTCGACACGGGAGCCTCCCGCGTCGTCGACGCCGGAGGCGCCGGCTGGTACCTCGGCGTTGCCCTCGAAACAGAGGATT
Source organism: Deltaproteobacteria bacterium (assembly GCA_947484175.1). Taxonomy (GTDB): domain Bacteria; phylum Myxococcota_A; class UBA796; order UBA796; family SXON01; genus SXON01. Next base: position 3,478 of record CANKOI010000074.1, on the reverse strand, counting down.
TCGACGGGGACGGCTGGCCTGACGTACTCACGACGGCATCCGGCAAGGACGGAAAGGGATCCGGGTATCTGGTGAGTGGCGCGGCGCTCGCAGCGGGGAACATCCGGCTGCCAGAAGACGCGGCTCAGGCTTTCGAAGGCGCCGAGCTCGCCGCGTACTGGGGGAGCGACATCGCCTTCCTCGGCGACATCGACGGCGACGGTACCGGAGAGGTCGCAATGTCTGCTTCCCCGGCCACCGCCGGCGGCGTTGCCAGCGCGGGGCGCGTGGCCGTCTTCTCGCTCGACGGGGCCGACCGTTCTACCTCCGAGCCCGACTATGCTTGGAGTGGCTACTACGAGGGGGGGCGCTTCGGGGAAACGGTGGTTTCCGTGGGCGACGTTGATGGCGATGGGCTTCCAGACACCCTGGTTTCGGCCGAGCAGGGCGACATCTTCGTGGTTTTGCCCGGGCGGTCGGGCTCCATGGCCGATGTGGCGCTGTCGCGTGTCACCCGAGACGGCGACTCATCTCGTTACCGCACCGTGCCGGTCGGTGATCTGGACGGCGCCGACGGTGCCGACGTGCTTGTCCTCGGGCCCGAACGCGCCTTGGCCTTCACAGGCCTCGGCACGTTCACCCTTCGCACCCAGGCCGAGGCGTGGCTGGAGGTGCGCGCGGCCCCCGGCTCGGCCTTCGCCGATGCCGTAGACTTGGGGGACCGAACCGGGGACGGGCGACCCGAGACGCTGATCACTCGCACGTGGTCACCCGAGGACGCAACCTCGTGGATCGGCGTTCTGATGGGGGAAGACCTGGCTTGGAGGGCGGAGATCGACGCGGACCAACTCGACATCTCGGCGTTGTCCACGCGCCCTAGTGCCGCGTCAGGCTACCGCGCCGCAGTGGCGGGCAGCGCGCCCGGCGTGATCGCGCTCGGCGGCATCACCGACGACCGCGGCGCTCCAGGGGGCGGGTCCGTCGCGATCGTGGCCGCACCCGACCAGTAGCGCTCGGCGAAATCGAGCGCGTCGCCGTGTGTGCGCAGCACCATCCAGCCCGGACGGGGGGCCTCGATCTGAGCCCGGATCGTTCGCATCAGCGACGCGGAGATCGCCGAGGCGGCGCGGCTCTGGCTTGGCGGTCCCATCCGTTGCCTCACCGCGATCTGGACGAGGAACCGGGCGCCGCGCTGACGCTCGCCCCGACCGGGATAGTCCCCAGCAATGCTGCTCCTCCTCCTCGCGGCCTGCCTCTTCGACCGAGCCACCTACGAGGCTCGTCTCGCCGAACTGACCGACAACGACGGCGATGGCTCGAGTGAGGTGGACGGCGATTGTGACGACGACGACCCAACCGTGGTTCCGGGTGGGGGTGAACTGTGCAACGGCGTGGACGACGATTGCGACGGCGAGGTGGACGACGACGACGATCTCGTCGGCGCCGACTGGTTCGTAGATGGCGACGGGGACGGGTTCGGAAGCGGGAGCGCGATCGTCACTTGCGCCCCGTCCGACAGCCTCGTGGCCGTGGATGGCGATTGCGACGACGCGGACAGCGCCACCGCGCCGGGCGCTGCCGAAGCCTGCAACGGGGAGGACGACGACTGCAACGAAGTGGTGGACGACCCGGACACCGTGGCGCCGCTCGCTTGGTACCCCGACCAGGACGGAGACGGCTACGGCAACGGGAACGGCGAGCCGATCGCGAGCTGCGCCGATCCAGGCAGCGCGAGCCTTTCGGTCGGCGACTGTGACGACGCGGACCGCTTGGTGAACCCCGCCGCCGACGAGACCTGCAACGGCGTGGACGACGATTGCAACGGCGTCGAGGACGACGCGCCGGCGGTCACTTGGTACCTCGACCGCGACAACGACGGGTACGGCGACGACGACACCACCTATTTGGTGTGCAGCCCCCCGCCGGGCTATTCCGCGGCGGGCGGAGACTGCGACGACCTCACCGACCGCGTACACCCCGGGGCGAGCGAAGTCTGCGAAGATGGCGCCGACGAGGATTGCGACGGACTCGATCTGCCCTGCGGAATCCCCAGTGGCGAGGCCGACGCCGACGACGTGAGCGCGTGGTTCACCGGGCAGCCGGCTGAACCCTACGTCGCGCGGACGGTGGGCAGCGCAGGCGACCTCGACGGCGACGGCGACGACGAGTTGATCGTCGCCCGACCCGGGCTCGACGCGCTGGCCGGCGAAGTGCGGCTCATCGCCGGGCAGCCGACCCTCCGCCTCGGGGAGCACCCCCTCGACAGCACCGGCGCTGCCCTGAGCGGCTCCATCCCCGGCGCGGCGTTCGGCACGGCCCTCTCCGGCGGCCTCGATGTGAGCGGGGACGGCACGCCGGACCTCCTCGTGGCCTCGTACTACGACAGCCGAGTCTGGCTTTTCACCCAAGGAGCCTCGCTCTTGGCGGGCGGCTTCGCCGACGAGGACGCCACCGTCGAACTTCCCGGACCTTCGGGCGACAGCCAGTTCGGCCTCAGCGTGGCGCTGCTCGGCGACATCGATGACGATGGCTTCGGCGACTGGGCCGTGGGCGACCCGGAGTACGACAACGAGCGCGGCGCCGCGTTCCTGTACTACGGGGACGGCGCCGCGGGCGTCCGGGAAGTCAACGGCGCGGGGGTCGTCACCCTCACCGGCATCACCGCCCTAGCCGCCGGTGGGCACGAAGTCGCCTCCCTCGGCGACCTCGACGGCGATGGGATTTTGGATTGGGGGGTGGGGGATAATACCACCGGCGCCGGGGAGGTCGAGCGCGCCTTCATCTTCTTAGGCAGTCGCACCCGGCTGGAGTCCGGCATGTTGGAGGCCGCAGACTCGATCTTGATGGCCAGTAGCGCCGACGAAGAGGCGTTTGGCGTGCTCGTCGGCGTGCAGGACTTGGATGGGGACGGGCGGACCGACCTCGCGACCTCCTCTCCCGAAATGACCGGGGGTGCCGGAGTCGTGTACATCCTCCTGAGCGAGTTGGGAGGTCCTGAGAGCGGGACCGTTTCGGCTGTTGCGCAAGCCACATGGCAGGGCGAGGACCCGGCGCAGGGTCTCGCGGCCGCGCTCGCAGGGCCTGGAGATCTCGACGGCGACGGCTACGCCGAGTTGGTTGCCGCGTCGTCGCGCACCGACTCCGACGGCGGTGCGCTCTATGTCCTGGACGGCCGTACGACCTGGGGCGCGGCGTACGACACAAGCGATGCCTCCGTCATGCTCAGCGGGGCCAACAACGATGCGGAGGGCGAGGGCATTGCTGGTGTCCTCGACCACAACGGCGACAACGCGAACGACCTGCTCCTCAGTGCATGGCGGCCATCCTCCGCTCTGGGCGAAGGGTGGTTCCTCTACGGCGCTCGCTGAGGCGATGCACCGCCACCCGGCACCCCAAATGCCCGACACCACCCCGGGTTCTGCGGGCAGTAGGGCAGCCCGTCGGGGCCGAACGTGACGCCCGGCGTCTGCAGGGACCAGTGAAGGGCAGCCTCGAACGT
>CANKOI010000073.1 GCA_947484175.1 Deltaproteobacteria bacterium | reverse complement strand
GGGAGCGCCGCGCAACGCCGACTCGATCGCCCCGAGTGAGGCCTCAAGCAGCGCGACGCACGCACCCCGCTCGGGCCCTTCGTTGGGAGCGCGCCGGGCGCGCAGCTCGGCCAACCGTGCGCGCAGCCACAGCCGATGGGGGGCGCTGACCAGCACCACGTTCTCACCTCGCTCCACCCAGCTCTCCGAAAGCAGCCGCTCCACGGACGCCAGCAACGCGCGGCCACAGCGTTCGCGCTCCACGCCAGCGCGCACCAACTCCTCGCGCCTCCCGACCTCCTGCAACCCAGCGTAGCCGAGGCCCAGGATCGCCACGGTACCGAGCAGGATCGGCGAAGCTGCCGCGGCAAACAGGGTGCCCATCCCCCAGAGCGCCGTACCCACCATCGAGCACGCGATGAACACCGCCAGCATCAGCCAATATACCCTCGGGGGTACGCTCCCCACCAACCACCCGAACGGGTGGGACGCCTCGACGATCCGACCCTCGGCGCCGCGGAGCTCGACGAGGGCGCGCGGCAACTGCCGCAGCCCCTCCGCCTGCGTCGTTTCAGCCCGAACGTCGGCGAGCAGGCCCCCTTGGTGCAGTCGGCCCTGCCAGGTCTCGGCGGAGTCGCGAACGCCCAGCAGCTCGAGCAGCGCCGCGTCGATCACGACGAGGCGCACCTACGCCCCCGGCGCCATCGGCACGATGCTCCGCGGGTTCACCACGTAGCGCAGGGCATCTTCGAGGCTGATGCGACCCGCCTCGTAGGCCTCCTTGAGCGCGTGGTCCATCGTCATCATGCCCGCGCCCCGGGCCGTTTCCATCGCGTTGTGGAGCTGGTGCAGCTTGTCGTCGCGGATGAGCGTGCGCACCGCCGGCGAGCCGAGCATCACCTCGAACACGGCGGCGCGACCCACCCCGCTACGGTGGGGCAGCAGGCGCTGCGAAACCACCCCGAGGAGGCAAGCCGAGAGCTGAGCCCGAGCCTGATCCTGTTGGTGGCTGGGGAAGGTGTCCACGATCCGGTCCACCGTCTGCGGGGCGTCGTTCGCGTGGAGCGTGGCCATCACGAGGTGGCCCGTCTCTGCGGCGGTCAGCGCGGCCGCGATCGTCTCCGCGTCGCGCATCTCCCCGACCAGCACCACGTCGGGGTCCTGCCGAAGGATGTACTTCAGCGCCGCTGCGAAGCCCATCGTGTCGGCACCCACCTCCCGTTGATCGATCGTGGCGAGGTGGCTCTCATGCACGAACTCGATGGGGTCCTCAACGGTGAGGATGCGGCAGGCGCGGCTGCGGTTCACGCGGTCCACGAGGCAGGCCAGCGTCGTGCTCTTTCCGGCGCCAGTAGGGCCGACGACGAGCAGGAGACCCTGCGGGCGGTCACCGAGGCGGAGCAGGGCCTCGGGCAGCCCCAGTTCGTCGGCGGTGGGAATCTGCTGGGCGATCGAGCGGAGCGCGGCAGCCATCTGGCCCTTCTGGTAGTAGGCGTTCACCCGGAAGCGGCGGCCGTCGCCGATCTGGAGCGCGAAGTCCACCTCCCGTTCCAGTTCGTACATCGCCCGCTGCCTGGCGCTCATCACCGAGTACAGAAGTGTGCGGACGTCGGCCTCGCTGAGCAGGCTCTCGTCGAGCGGCGCGAGCACGCCGTTCACCCGGAGCATGGGCGGCCGGCCAGCCGTGAGGTGGAGATCACTGGCCCCTCGCGCCTCCGCGGCCATGAGCAACGCCTTGAGATCGAGCCCGTGGTCCGTCTGGTCGGCCCCGCTCCGGAAGGTCGCGGAGCCCGATGCCATCCCCCGCGCCAGCAGGGCAAACTCGTCCGGGTTGCTGGCCGCAGCCACGCCGACTTCGTAGGTCACTGACCCCGCAACGTGCAGGCGCAGGAGCGACTGGTTGAAGGCAAGGACCTTCGGATCCGTGCTCCCGCGCATGAGGTCTTGGAGCTCATCCACCCGCTGCTCGCGCAGTAGCCGTGCCACGGCTGGCGTATTCGCGAGTACCTCGGCCGCCAGCACTCTTCCGCGACCATCTGCGCGGGGAAGCAGGCGCTGCGACACGATCCCGACGAGGCACAACGCGAGATCGACAGCCGCCTGAGCACGCATCGCGTCGGGGAAGTAGCCGAGGATGCGCTGCACGGTCTGGGTGGCGTCGATCGCGTGGATGCTCGCGAGGACGAGGTGGCCGGTGAGGGCCGCGCTGATGGCCACGCCCATCGACTCGGCGTCGCGCATCTCGCCGACGAGGATCACGTCCGGGCTCTGCCGTACAACCTGCCGGAGAGCGGCGTGGAACGAGAGGCTGTCGGAGCCCACCTCACGCTGCGTCACCCTCGAGCGCACGTCGGTGTGCACGAACTCGATGGGGTCCTCGATGGTCACAATATGGGCCGAGCGCGAGGTGTTCACGTGGTGCACCAACGCGGCGAGCGTCGTACTCTTGCCGCTGCCCGTCGCTCCGGTCACCAAAACGAGCCCCCGCGGCTCGTCCACGAAGCTTCCCACCACAGCGGGGAGCCCGAGGCTACCGATGGCAATGGCCCCGGGCGGCACCGAGCGCGCCACGAAGCCAATCACGCCCTGCTGCCGGAGGAGCGACATTCGTAAGCGGCGGCCCCCCGCGAGGGTCACGCCCACGTCGAGGTCCCCGCATTCCACGAAGCGCTGCCGGGCGAGCGGCGTCAGCAACTCGGCGAACGTGGCCTCCATGCCCTCGGCGGTCGTGGCCGGTTCGTCGAGCACACGCAGCTGCCCGTGCACCCGGGCGGCCGGGGGTTTTCCCACGGTGACGAACAGGTCGGAGGCGCCAGCGGCCTCCATCCGGCCGAGGAGTTGCACGAGCGGCGTAGCCATTGCCGCGTTGTATCCCTCCCAAGGGGTCGCCGAAACCGCCGGGGTGATTAGCTTCGCGCCACCATGTTCTTCCTCTTCCTCGGTACCGTCCTCCTCATCGTCGCGTTCGTCCTCCGTTCGGCCGACGATCGCTTCGCCCCCCTTTTCCGGACGCTCTCGACCTTGGCCTTCCTGCTGATGGCGGGCGGTGTCGTCAGTAGCGCCGTGGTAACGGTCGACTCCGGCGAACTCGGCGTAGTCCGGCTGTTCGGCAAGGTCGACTCCACGCCGCTGCCCCCGGGCCTGCACTTCATCAACCCGCTCGCCGACGTCGTGAAGCTCGACGCCACGACGCACAGCTACACCATGAGCGGCATCCACAACGAGGGCGCCAAGTCGGGCGATGATGCCATCCGGGCCCTCACCTCCGACGGGCTGGAGGTGACCATCGACGTCACGGTGCTCTACCGCATCGTGCCGAGCGAAGCCTCCAAGCTGCTCACCGAAGTCGGCCGCGACTACGAGTCCAAGATCGTGCGCCCGATCGCCCGCTCGCACATCCGGGATGCGACCGTCTACTACCAGGCCGTGCAGATGTACACGGAGAAGCGTGATGAATACCAAGCTCGCATTACGACGGCGATCACCGACGATCTGGCGAAGCGCGGCCTCGTCGTCGAGAGCCTGCTGCTGCGGAACATCGAGCTGCCGACGTCGGTGAAGGGCTCCATCGAAGAGAAGATTCAGGCGGAGCAGGACGCGCAAAAGATGACGTTTGTCCTGCAGAAGGAACTTCAGGAAGCCGAGCGTAAGCGCGTGGAGGCCCAGGGCATCGCGGACTACCAGCGGATCGTGTCGCTGAGCCTGAACGAGAACCAACTCCGCTACGAGCAGATCAAGGCGATGAAGGAGATGGCGCTCTCGCCCAATACGAAGATCGTGATCTCGAGCGGCAGCACCCCGATCATCCTCGACGGGAAGTGAGCAAGGGCCGGGCGCCGTTCGCGGACGTCACCCCCCCGACTTCACGACGAGGATCGACACGCTGAGCAGCTGACCGCTGGTCTGCTCGGCCGTTTGGATGGTGAGCACGCCATCGCGGCCGAGCGCACGCCCCAGCTGCGCACCCGTGAGCACGACGGTGCCGATGGGATCGTCGGTCTGCAGGTCTTTGTCCACGAGCGCCACCTTCAGGCTGGACGACGAGCGCAGCTGCACCGACGTGACGGTCGCCGTTCCGGGCGCCCATTGCGGCGCCAGCGTGTCCTGCGCTTCCGCCACCCGCGCTGAACTCGTCGGTTCACCCTCGCCCGGGTGAAACTCCAGACTCCCGGCGGGGTCGGGCTTCTGGAGCTCGGCCGCCGCGTCGGCAACGGCCGTTCCCACCCGCGCGTCTCCGACGAGCGAGCCGAGCAACGCGCCCACAGAAACTTTGGCTTCCGGCGACAGCGCTCCCAACACGCCCGTAGGCCCATCCCACTCCTCGGCGTTCGCCATCTTCGGCGCGATCTCGGCGGCCGAGAGCGTGATGTCTACCGTGTGAACGCAAGCAACGAGGAGCAGCAGCATGCGCGCCCGTATTTCCCTTGAGGGGCGTTAGGCAAGCACATGAACGTGACCTTCCTCGGCCTCGGCGTCATGGGGGCTCCCATGGCGGCCCATCTGCTCCGCGCGGGGCACCGCGTGACCGTCTACAACCGCACGGCCTCGCGGGCTGCGAGTTGGGTGGCTGCTCACGGAGGGCGGAGCGCGCCCTCCCCCCGGCAGGCCGCCGAGGGTGCTGAAGCGGTGCTGGTTTGCGTAGGCAACGACGCGGATGTGCGCGCGGTCGTCGTGGGCCACCACGGCGCCCTCGCGGGGATGGCGGCGGGCACGCTCCTCGTCGACCACACCACCGCGTCGGCCGAACTGGCGCGGGAGCTGGGCATCCTCTGCGACGCCGCGGCCATCGGTTTTGTGGACGCCCCCGTGAGCGGCGGCCAGGCCGGCGCCGAGCGCGGTCAGCTCAGCGTGATGTGCGGTGGCCGTGACGACGACGTGGCGCGGGCGCGGGAGCTCTTCGCCGCGTATGCGAAAACCGTGGCTCACCAAGGCCCCGTCGGAACCGGCCAGCTCTGCAAGATGGTGAATCAGATCTGCATCGCCGGTGTCTTAGCGGGACTCTCCGAGGGGCTCGCCTTCGCCGCCCGCGCAGGCCTCGACCCCGAGAAGGTCGTGTCCGCCATCAGGGGCGGTGCCGCGCAGTCCTGGCAGATGGAGAACCGCTGGAAGACGATGGTGGCGGGTCAGTTTGAGTTCGGCTTCGCGGTGGATTGGATGCGCAAGGACCTCGACATCTGCCGCCGCACCGCCGACGCCGTGGGCGCCGAGCTCCCCATCACCGAGGAGGTGGCCGAACGCTACGCGGAGATCAGCGCGATGGGAGGCGGGCGTTGGGACACCTCCTCGCTCATCGCGCTGTTGCAGCGATGAGCGGCGGCGGCCGCTAGATCTCCGCCCCGTGGAAGCACCAGCCGCTCGTGGGCAGCTCGTGCGCGTGGTCGGCCCACCAACGTTCCCAGCCGGCACGGTGGGCGAGTTGGACACGCCAGGGGCCGTCGGCGTCGAAGGGCAGCGACTCGCCGGTAGCGATCACCAGCTCGTCGTAGGCGGCTTCGCGTGCGGCGAAGTCGTCGTGGCCGAGCCTCGCGATCAGCGACCGAGTCGTGAGCTCCTTTCCTTCCCGATAGCGCTTGCGCTCCTCGAAGTCGGGTCCGTGCTCGGCCCACCAGTCCAACCAGCGCTGCTTGGGGTGAGCATCCTCGAGGTCCTCCCGGCGGCCGAGGATCACCTCGAGCGCGGTGTTGGCCACGCCCTGCCGTACCGGGTCGCGGCTGCCCACATTCTCGATCAGTTTGGGCACGGCACGCACGCTGCCGAGGAGTCCCAGCCCCGCAAGGCTGCCGATCCCGCCGGGGCCCTCCTGTTCGCATGCCCTCATCAGCAACAGGAAGTAGGCCGGTCCGCCATGGCGGCCGACGATTTCGCCGGGCGACTGCGTGAGCCAGCGGTCGTTCCGCGCGAGTACTTGGGCAAAGAAGTCCACACCCCGACGCTCGCCGACTAGAAGCAGCGCCGTTGAGGCCACCTCGGCGAGCTCGGGCTGCTCGAGCCCGGCGAAGATGATGTCGACCGCCTCCGAGTCGCGGATGCGACCCAGCGCGGTGATCGCGGCCCGCCGGAGCGGCAGGGAACCGTGCTCCGCCAACTCCCTCAGGCGAGGCGCGGCCTCCGTCTGTCGCCTCCACCCGAGGATCTCCGCCAGCAACGCGAGCCGCGTGGGCTCGGTCTCCTCCTGGACCCCGCGCACCAGCGCATCGACGAGCGTCATGTTCTGGGAGCGGGCGAGAGCGCCGATGACTCCACGCTCGGCGGTCGGCTGTCGAATGTCTTCTACGAGGAGCGCGAGCAGCACGTTTGCGGCAGCCCATGAAGGGTGGCCAGCGAGCAGGTCCACGCCGGCGAGGAACCGCATCACGGCAGGGTCGCGGGCACGGTCGCCCCCGGCTTTCAGGCGCCGCAGCTCCGTGTCGATGTCGGCGGCGAGCACGCCCACCACTCGCTCGTCGGCGTTGGCGATGGCGTTGCGGTGGGCGAGAAGGCGGCGCTCCGGCCGATCGGCGTCGGCCCGAGTCCACGGCGCACGCATCCGCTGAGCGTCGTGGCGCTCACGAGCGGCCTCGGCGCTGAGGTTGAGGTGCCAGTCGAGCGAGTGGCCGGGGCGACCGGCACACGCATCCGCTGCGGCCACGCCAGCGGCGAGGCCCGTCGCCTTGAACACCCGAGCGGCCTCCGCCGCTGCAGTCTCGTCGTTGCAGCGGGCGAGGCGCAGGCGTGCCCATGCCTCGCGAATGGGCAGTCCCATGGCGGCGAAGCCGGCCACGGCGGCGAGGTAGTGCGGCTGGGCAAGGTTGGCATCGACCTCGAGATCGCCGAGTCTAAGTTGGGCTCGGAGGGCCGTTTCTGGGTCGGCAGCACAGCCCGCCCAAGCCTCCCTTGCTCCCGCGTGGTCTCCGGCGACCCGGGCACATTCTCCGCGCACCAGCGCCACGCGAGCGAGCAACGCCGGGTCGCCCAGCGACTCCGCTAGACGGGCGGCCTCTTCCATGCTCGCGGCGTCGGTCCCCCGACGGGCCTCGGCGAGGAGCAGCCACGCCTGGCACCGGTCCGCTGCGGACTTCAGCGCCGGCATCGCCCCCCGCACGATCTCATCGAACCAGGGCTCCTCGCGGGCCAGAACCACCCTCGCCAACGCAAGCTCCGCCCGAGCACGAACCGCCTCGTCGGGATGTCTCCGCAACCGCCGGATGCCTTCTTCCGCTTCGTCGTGCTCGCCGAGGTCGGCATGGATGCCCACCAGCATGAGCAGCACCGGCGACAGCTCGGGTGGAACCGTCCAGCCCGTGGACCGGTCGCGGAGCAGAGCGAGCACGTCGCGAGCCGAACCCCGATCGCCGTGGTGGAGGCGAGCCCGTGCGAGCGCGAGCCCCGCCGCCACCACCAGTTGCCCGCCGGCATGGCGTACGTTCGGCACGCGCTCGGCAAGAAAGTCCCCCAGTTCACGCTCCCAGCCTTCGTCGCCGGGCGGGAACCGCGCCTCGAGCATGCGCACGAGGTCGGCGGTGGGCGCAGGGGCGCCCGGGTAGGGGAGCGGGAAGCGACAGGCTCGCCAGGCCATCAGAAAGGCGCCCCGAGCCTGACTCTCGTCGCTGGCGAGAAGCGCCTCGCCGAGGCGCTGCCACGCGCCCGCGTGTCCGGGATCGAGCGCCGAGGCGCGGCGGAAGGCAGCCGTGGCCCCTTCTGCATCCCCTTCTTCGAGCCGCCGCTCGCCCAATTGGAACCACAGCAGGCCGCAGTTGGGGTCGACATCCAGCCGCACGGCGAGCTGTTCGGCTGGCTCGCGCAGATTTTCGTCGAGGATGCGGGCCTGTGCGAGCAGCCAGCGGTTGAAGTGTTCGTGGCACGGCACGAGCGCCTCACCGGTCCACAAGCCGAAGTGATGCCCGTACTCCGTGGCGGCGAAGGCCCACTGGTCGTCGTCGCGGGGTCCGTCGGCGAACAACACTACGTCGGGGTGGTCGCCGGTGGGGGGCGCGAGGTCGGCGGCCCCCCGGATGCGCAACGCACCGCGGAACAGGGTGGCGCCGTTCCAGCGGGCCAAGAATACCGCGAAGGAAGCTGGTAGTTCGTGTCCGAGATGCTCCTGAACCGCCCGCGTAGTGCCCTCCGGGGCTGGCGACCGGAGGTGGTGGACATCGGATCGATACCGTTCGAGGACGCGCAGAACGGGGTGGAAGGGATCGACGGCGGGTTCCATGCGGGCTCCAGGCGGGCGGTCCGGGCGCAGCGGGGAGCCACGCGCGACGGAATGCGGATTCACAGCATATCGCTATTGACGCGTCAAAGGAAGTGCTGAGATGCTACCTCGATGAGCATGTTCCTTCTTCTCCTCCTTCGACTCCCCGCCTACGCCGCCCCTCCGAACGTCGAACTGGGCGGCGCCATCGATCTCATCGCCGGTGTGACGGCCGCGGAGGGCGGCGCCGTGGGCGCCCTAGGCCTCCAACAGGCCGAAGGCGACTTGCGGATCGGCAGCCCGGAGTTCGCCTTCAACGCCCAGCTCGACATCGCGGCCACGTTCTCCGGCGAAGGCATCTTCTTGTACTCCATCGCCCCGGAACGCCTTTCCGTGGAGGGAGGCGGCAAGGCCTGGAAGCTGGAGGGCGGCGTGTTTCCCGCCTACTTTCGCATGGAGTCGGTGGACCCCTGGCGGGCCAACGGGGTGGTGCGATCGCTCGCACACGCCCGCCTGCCCGGCGCCGTGCTCGGCGCGGGCGCCCAACTCGGCGACAACCGCGGCGGCGTAGACCTGCTGATCGGCGCGCAGCCTTCGACGGTGGACGTTTTCCGCCTCGACGATGCACCCGTCTCCCTCCCCTTCATCGCGGGGGCGCGCGGTCGCCTCGGCGTTCAGTCCGTTCGGATTGCCGGCGGCGCCTGGTTCGGCGGCCACCTCGGCGCGATGGGCGTAGGCGGCATGGAACTCGGCATGGACGCCGACCTCGGGGTGGTGGTGCCCTACGGCGAGTTCGTGAGCGACCTCCGCGAGGGGCACGCCGGCTTTCTCGGCGCCGACCTCTTCCCCGACGGCCTCGTCACACCGGGGGCGCGTGTCGAGCTCGACTCGGAGCGAGGTTTCGGCGTGGGGGTGGGCGCGGCGGCCACCCTCTTCGGCATCGTGCGCCTCAAAGGCGAAGCGAACTACCAGGCAGGCAACCCCGGCGTCTTCGTGGAGGTGGCCGTGTTCTCGAAGGCGCCCATCGACGACGACGCCCGCGGCTTTGTGAACCGTCCGGCGCCCGCCCGGAAGGCGCCGCGATGAGCGGCCGGCGCCCTTAGCGCTACCGCGGACAGCGATCCGCTCATCGCCCTACCGCCGCCCCTCGGCCAACACCGGCAGCCCAGTGTCGCAGGACTTGGGGCCGGGCGCCGTCCACGTGCCGTCGCCATCGACATCCACGAAGATCGGGTTGGTGATGAACCGGGGGACGTTGAGGGCGTCGTAGTCCTCGAGTCCGCGCGGCATCGAGGCTTCCCCGAAGCCGAGGACGACGATGGCGGAGTCTTCCGAGAGGGGGAGGGCGAGCTGATCATTGAGCTTCTCGAGGCCGCCGGGGTCGGGGGTCGAAAGCGCGAGGGCGGAGTCGCAGTTGGCGAGCACGAAGATGCGCGTGACGTCGATCTCCGCGAGCCCGCGCACGGAGAGCGAGAGCAACGAACCGGCGGAGCCATCGGCCAACTCGCCGGGACCCGCCCCGGAGATGGAAACCTCAGCGAAGGCGCCCGAGCTCATGACCGCCGCGCCGGCCAGTTCGCCGTCTGCGACATCGTCCGCCGTCAGAACGGCCGGGTCGTCGTCCGGAACCCGAACGTACGTGCGGGGCGCCCCCGGGAGTTCGAGGCCGTGGACGTCGGTGACCGCCACCCCGGTGACGGGGTAGCCGAGGTTCACAAACGAAAGCCAGTCCACCAAGGCGCCGGTGTGCTGGGGGTCGGACTCATCCAAAAGCGGCGAGCGCAGGCTGTTCTGAACCTCGAAGGAGTCGAAGTCCCAGGACCAGAGCTCGGTGCCGGCGGGGAGGGCCAATCCTTCGGGGTCGTCGGTGGAGGGGGGATCGGTGACCCGGTCCCAGTCGAGCAGGCAGAGGATCCCGCATTCGCCGTTGACCCGGCTGTGGTTGAGTTGCACGACGCGCGCCCCGCGCGCCCGGATCGCGGCGTACAAGTCGGGGAAGCCAAGCTGGTGCCACACCACGGCGTCGCCGCGGGGATCGTCGGAGGCCGGGAACGGCCAGGCGTTCACGTGCTCGGGGATGGTGGCGGTGACCTCGCTGCCGAGGCCATAGGCGACCCAGTCGGAGAGCCCGCTCTCGTCGAGCGCCGGGCCCATGTCGAGGATGGCCTCGTGATCGGTGGAGACCACCATGTCGAGCCCCGCCGCCGCCGCAGTGCGGAAGCGGTCGAGGTTGCGCGTGTCGCTGTCGGCGCTGGCCGAGGCGTGAACGTGGGTGTCTACGCTCGCCCAACCCTCGGTGTCGACGACGTGGGCCAAGGTGGCGGAGAGCGTGCCCCTTCCCGACTCGGGCACCTCCACGCTCGTTTCGACGATGGCGTACTCGTAGCCGCGCGAGACCCACGCGCTCCACCGGCCCGGGGCGAGGGGCAGGGTGTCTCCCGGCATCGCGTAGTGCACCAAGATTGCGCCATCGTCTCGCTCCAGCTCGACGCGAGCGGGAACCGCCGCACCCGTCTCGTCCACCACGTCGAACGACAGTTCTCCCGGTGGCCCGAGGGTCAGGGCCGCCGACACACCCGGAGAGACGGGGAGCATCGCACTGTCGTCCCTCCCCTCCAACGACGCCACGGCCTGCCAAGCCCCCCCCGCTGCGAGCGTGCGGCCGGAGAAGGAGCCGTCCGACGCGGTCAGGGCGAGGTCGATGACCTCCCAATCTCCCCGTCTGTTTTCGGCCCTGAGCTCCACCGTGGCGCCTGCGACAGGACCGCTGGCGTCGCCGACCACACCCCCCACGTCCTCCCACTCCCCTGGCAGGTAGGGCTCGAGGCTGGCCGAAGCGGAGAGCGCGTCGGTGGCGCCCACCGCAAGTACGAACGGCGTCATCGCCTCGGCCACGTCGTTCACGAGGAGCGGCACCAGCGCTTGGTTCACGTCGAGGAGCGCACGCACCCCCGCTACCGAGGAGTAGGCCATGTTGGCCTCCGGCATCGCCACCGCCAGCGAGCCCTCCGCGCTCCCCATCGCGAGCCAGGGAACACCGGTGTCGAGACCGAACCCCCCCACCTCGACGCCGCCGTCCGCAAACGCGTGGACCTCGGTGTTGTCGGAGGGAAAGACGATGGCCCCCACCATGAAACCGTCGTCCTCCGGGGCCACCTCGCCGTCGAGGAGCACCTCCATCTGAAGGGCGGAGGCTCCCGGCTCGAGCGTGTACCGAAGGGTGATGTCCACGCCGAACAAGGCACCCAGCTCCTTGCGGCCCCCGCCCCCCCAGACGTTGCGGATCAGGGTCATTTCCACCAGCCAGAAGCGATCGTCCACCGCGTGGACCTCGACGACGGCAGCCTTCCCGTCGGTACCGTCGTGAACCACCTCGATGGTCTCGCCGCGGATCTGGTGCAGCTCGCTCTGGTTGAAGTCGCCGAGATCGAGCCGACCCACGATGAAGCCCATCTCCTCCAGCAGCTCCGGCCCGGCCTGTTCGCAGCCGCGGACGGCCACCGCGTCGATGGGGGCGCCGCCGTAGTGGTAGTAGGTGTCGGGGTCGCCGACCCCTTGGATCACGAAGGCGGCGTGCTCGTTGATTAGGAGGGCGTCGCCGGGTCCGGCGAGGGCCTCCTCGCCCCACGGCGTCTCCGACGGCCTGGTGAGGAGCCGGGCGCGGGACTCGTTTGCCACCGGACAGCCGCCCAGGAACAGCCCGTCGCCGGTTGGGTGGGGGTCGTTCTCCGCCGCGGGACAGCCGAGGAGCACGAGGAGCGCGAGGGAGGGGCAGGCGAGCCGCATTCAGAGTCCAACCGAACGGGCATCGTAGCAGAGTCGCGGGGCGCGGTTACCCGTCCCCGGCATGCTCCCCTCCTCCGCCGTGACGCTGCTGTTGTGCTTGGAGGGCGATGGTTGTGAAGCAGAGCGCCGCTGGCTGGCGACCGTGCAGCCGGGCCTCATCGTGGTCGTCGATGCGCAAAGCGCCACAGACACCTTTGTGGCGCAGAACGGGGACGAGCACTTCGCGGAAGCGGTAGAGGCGGCTGAGTACGCGATCCAGGACCAAAAGTGGAAGGTGGCGCTCGACCACTTGGACCGCGCCGCAGCGGCGCTGGCGGCATGGCCGGGCACCGTTGAGAACCGGCTCCTGGTGAGGATGTACGTGCTGCGCGGGGTGGCGCTTCGTCACCTGGGGGGGGCCGGCGCTGAGGCAGCGCTGCGTCAGGGGGCGGCGATGGCGTGGAACGGGGAGCCCGACCCGCGCGGCATCGACACCGCGGACGTGTTCGCGTTGGACGACGAGCGCCGCAAGCTGATCACCACGGGCACGGGCATTCTGGCGGTGCCCGGCGGCGCGCGCTGGTGGCTGGATGGCGTGGCCGTCGAGAAGCGGGTGGTGGAGCTGCCGGCGGGGGCCCATCGGCTCACCGCGATCGAAGCCGGCAAGCTGCGCACGTTCACGGCGATCGTCCCGGTCCTGCCCGGCCGCAAGGTCACGGTCACCCCAACGTGGGCGCCCACGGAGGAGACGGGCTGGCTGCTCGCGGAGCTGGACCGCGGGGTGGTCTCGCAGCAGGCCGATCCGGAGGCGCTCGCGCTCCTCGCCGCGTGGTGCGAACGAAACGACGTTCAGACGGTGGGCGTCGCGGAAGTGATCGGCGCGCGGGTGGGCGCCACAGCGCCCGCGATCGTGGTGTCGCCGGCCGACCCGACGCGCCCTGCGGCCGCCGCAGGAGAGGTGCTCTCCGCGGAAGATGCGATCCCCGCCACCTTCGAGGCGGGCGTTGCGGCGCGGGCCGATCAGGCGGCCGACGTTCCCCCGCCCCACGACGAGTGGCGCGCTCGCATCGTCTATTTCGACGCGTCCTCTCGCCGGTTCTCGTCGGAGCCCGCGCCGATCCGCGTGGCGGACACCGACGATCGACGGCGCTTCCGACTCGGCGCACGGCTGGGGTGGTTCCACTGGCAGAGCGACCAGGACGAACACGATCACGCGACGGTGGACCTCTCGGCCGCCTGGGTGCTGGACGGCGACCTCGGGCTTCGCGGCGAAGTCGGTCTGGCCGTCGCCGACAGCGACTACCGCTTCTTCCCCGACTGGGAAGACAACAAGCTGCTGCACGTTGGGCTCGGTGCCACGTGGACGCCGGGAGACGGCCCGCTGTTCTTCGCGGCGGGAGTGGAGGTGGAGGCGCCCCGGTGGGCCGGACCCTTCGCGGAGGCCGGCGTCCACGCCGTGTTCGATACCGTGTGGGTGATCGAGGTCGCGGGCCGCGGGGCGCTCGGCGTGCCCGACATCTTCCCGGGGCTCAGCCTCGGCGTCGGCGCCACCCTTTCGCGCCGCTGGTAGGGGCGCTCGTGGGCTACAAACGTCGGCGGCGGCGCATCCACGCCGACGCCATCACCAGCCCGATCAAGCTCGGCGCGGGCGCTCCCGTGCCACACCCGCAGTCCCACCCCACGTACTGCTCCACTTCGCCGTCGCAGTCGTTGTCCCGGCCGTCGTTCTCCTCGCCGGCGTCGGGGTAGCTCCGGCGGTCGCCGTCGTCGCAGTCTCCGTCCACCTCGGCAAAACCGTCGCCGTCGTCGTCGTAGCGCTCCGTGCCCTCGTCCACCGTGCCGTCGCAGTCGCCGTCGAGATCATCCGCTACCTCGTCGGCGCCGGGGTACACCACGGGGTTGGCGTCGTTGCAGTCGCCGAGCAGCTCGGAGTAGCCGTCCGCGTCGTCGTCGTAGGCGTCGGTGCCCTCGTCCACGATGCCGTCACAGTCGTTGTCCTTCTCGTCGAGCGACTCGGGCGCGCCGTCGTAGGACTGGGCGTCGGTGTCGTCGCAGTCGCCCTCCTCCTCGCTGGTGCCGTCGCCGTCGTCGTCGTAGGCGTCGGTGCCCTCGTCCACCACGCCGTTGCAGTCGTCGTCGAGGCCGTTCGGGGCTTCGGGCGCCCCCGGATACCGCGCGGCGTCGATGTCGGAGCAGTCGCCCTCCTCTTCCGCGAAGCCATCGCCGTCGTCGTCGTAGGCGTCGGTGCCCTCGTCAATCGTCGTGTCACAGTCGTTGTCGCTGCCATCTTGGAGTTGAGGCGCGCCCGGGTAGACGTTCACCGCGCCGTCGTCACAGTCGCCCTCCGCCTCCGACACACCGTCGCCGTCGTCGTCGTAGGCCGTGGTGCCGTTGTCGGCGAGGCCATCGCAGTCGTCGTCGAGCGCGTTGACGATCTCCACGCCGCCCGGGAAGACGGTGGCCAGCGTGTCGTTGCAGTCGCCCTCGTTCTCGGAGAAGCCGTCGCCATCGTCGTCGTAGGCGTCGGTTTCGTTGTCGACGACCCCGTCGCAGTCGTTGTCCTCCCCGTCCTCAAACTCGGTGCCGCCCGGAAACGAGAGGCCGTTGAGATCGTCGCAGTCGCCGTCCGTCTCGGAGAAGCCGTCGCCGTCGTCGTCGTAGACCGCGGTCTCCTCGTCCACCACGAAGTCGCAGTCGTCGTCCACGCCGTTGGCGGTCTCGGTGGCGCCGGGGTTGATTCCCGGGGCGGTGTCGTCGCAATCGCCGGTCGACTCGGTGTAGCCGTCGCCATCGAAGTCGTCTTCCGCATGGGCCGGCGAGGCCGCGAGCAGCGCCAACAACGGGAGGAGCATGCGGGGGGCTAATCGCATCATCGCCTCGACGCGACGCCGACGCCGACGCCCGCAAGCCCACCGTGGTCCGTCCACCCGCCGCGCGCCTCCACCGTGACGCGCATGCCGAACGAGGGCGCGAACTCCCATCCGGCGCGCAGCTCGCCACCCACCGCGTAGGGGATCACCGCGAGCGCCGCCGCCCCCACGAACGGACCTCCCTCGGCCTTGCTCACCCGCGCGCCCACCGACACCGGGTACACCGAGCTGTCGATCCAGTCTTCGTACAGGTAGTAGGGCTGCGCGCTGTGCGCGAGGCCGAATCGAACGTCGGCGCTCAGGAGCGGAGTCAGGCGGTAGGAGGCCGCGAGGTCGATGGTGACGTGGTCACGGGGCGCGAGCTGGAGATAGCCGGCCACCGCGCCGATCCGGAAGCGCTCCACGTCTGCGGCCGCGATCATGGCGTTGGTTCCCGGACCGCTCGCCGCAAGTCGGCCCCGCGCCACATCGAGGTACACATCTCGCACCCTCCACGAGAGGCGCGTCGGGTCGGGGTCCGCGATGATCTCGTCGTTGCCCCGATGCGCGAGGGAGACGAACCGCACCCACTCCAAGCCTTCATCGCGCGCCCAGCGAGTGAGCGTCGAGACCTCCGCGGCCGGGGCCGGGACGTCATCGAGTGCAGCGAGAACGATGCGTTCGAGCGCGGCGTTGCTGTCGTCGCCAGCGAGTTCGGGACGGAGCGCGAGGTCGCCGATCAGCACGAGGTTTCCCACCCAGGCCGTGCGGCGACCCGGCCGCTCCACGGTGAGTCGGTGCTCCCCCAGCGAAAGCTCGATCTCGGCCGGCAACGAGGCCACCGGGCGACCGTCGACGAACAGGCTGGCCACGGGCACGTCGGTCTCAACGCGCACCCGCGCGGTGGGCTTCGCGGGGGCCGCGACGAGGTCCAGATACTCCGCGAGGACGGCATCGGGCAGCTTCGGAAGGTTGTAGGAACGCCGTTCACTCCACGTGGCCGCGCGCTCGAGCCATATGGACCGCTGAGCCGTTTCGGGCGCGGCAGCGGCCCCGGCGAACGCGATCGCCACGAGGTCGTCGTTCGGTAGGGTGTAGGGGCAGGCCTCGGCGGCCGCGACGGCGATGGCGACCTGCGCCTCGGTCACGGTTCCGGCCCGGACGGGCAGCATGGCAGCATCGTAGGCGTCGAGCCGAGTGTCACGCGCAGCGATCGCCACCTGGTCGAAGTCCATCGTCGGCAGCCGCAGCGTGTTGGACCACGCGGCCAGCGCCCTCCAACCGGGCTCGCAGTCCCGTTCGCACACGTACACGGTGACCGCGCGCGCGCCGGCCGGCACGGTGGAGACCGACTGGGCGTAGGCCAGCGCGATTGCGAGGAGCACCAAGGGCCTCAGCGGGGGAGGGCGGAACGTACCCGGCGGAGCCCGAGGGCGGCGAAGATCCCGAGCAGGCCGAACCATGAGGGGGCCGCCCCCGCGGTGTCGCAGCCCGTCGAAAACCAGCCCTCGGGCGTTTCGGCCTCGCCATCGCAGTTGCTGTCCCAGCCGTCGAGCTTCTCCTCCGCGCCGGGCCACGAAAAGGCGTTGCCGTCGTCGCAGTCGCCCGCGGCCTCGGTCCAGCCGTCGCCGTCGTCGTCGTACGCCTCCGTCTCGTCGTCCACGAGGAAGTCGCAGTCTTGGTCGACCCCGTCCTGCACCTCCTCGGCGCCGGGGAAGCTCAGCGCAGAGCGGTCGTCGCAGTCGCCATCGAGCTCGGTGAAGCCGTCGCCATCGTCGTCGTAGGCGGAGGTCTCGTTGTCGACGAGCCCGTCGCAGTTGCTGTCACGGTCGTCGGCGATCTCGGCCGCCGAGGGGTACACCGAGGGGCGGGCGTCGTCGCAGTCGCCGCCCTCCTCGGTCCATCCGTCGCCATCGTCGTCGAACTGGTCGGTGTCGTTGTCCACCACGAAGTCGCAGTCCTGATCAACGCCGTCCGCTTGCTCAATCGCCCGAGGAAAGCGCACTGCGTCGCCGTCGTCGCAGTCGCCGGCCAGCTCCGAAAACCCGTCCCCGTCGTCGTCGAACCCGTCGGTCGTCTCATCGACCTCATGATCGCAGTCGTTGTCGCGGCCATCGATCTGTTCGGGCGCACCGGGCCACGCCGCCCGCGAAGCGTCGTCGCAATCGCCGTCCTCCTCGCTGAAGCTGTCGCCGTCGTCGTCCCAGGCCACGGTCCCGGCGTCGGCGAGCCCGGAGCAGTCGCCATCCAGCCCGTCGGCGCGCTCGTGGGCGCCGGGGAAGGCGAGTGCATCGCCGTCGTCGCAGTCGCCACCCTCTTCGGTCCAGCCGTCGCCGTCGTCGTCCACCCCGCGGGTGCCTTCGTCCACCAGCAGGTCGCAGTCGTCGTCGCCGCCATCGAGCATCTCCGGCGCGCCGGGGAAGGTGAAGGTGTCGCCATCGTCGCAGTCGCCGCCAACCTCGGTCCAGCCGTCGCCGTCGTCGTCGTACTCGGTCGTGCCCTCGTCGACGCGCCAGTCGCAGTCGTTGTCGAGGTCGTCGGCGGTCTCGGCCGCATAGGGGTGCACCGCCGGGTCGTCGTCCTCGCAATCGCCGTCGCAGGTCCGGTACCCGTCCGCGTCTTCGTCGTAGCCCTCGTCGAGTACGCCGTCGCAACTCTCGTCCACCCCGTCGCAGAGCTCAGGCGCGCCGGGGTAGGCGCGGGGGTTGTGATCGTCGCAGTCGGCGCAGGCGGTGGCCGGGTCGCCGTCGGCGTTTCCGTCGTCCGTGCCGCCGTTGCAGTCGGTGTCCACGCCATCGCAGCTGTCGTAGGCGCCCGGGTAGACACCGGCGTTCTCGTCGTTGCAGTCGCCGTCGTCCTCGGTGAAGCCGTCGCCGTCTTGGTCGACGTTGGCGCACACCATCCCCGGGAGACCGTTGTGCGCGCCCTGATCCACCCAGCTGGAGCTGCCGCTGGAGCAGGAGCCGACGAAGGGATCGAACGAAACGCCCCCGGCGCGCGGCTCGAAGTGGAGGTGGGCGCCCGTGGAGTTGCCGCTGGAGCCGACCTCGCCGAGCTTCTCGCCGCAGCTCACGCGTTGGCCCGCGCTCACCGAGACCGACCACGTGCGCATGTGGAAGTAGTAGGTGATTTGCCCATCGGCGTGCTGCAGGGCGACGTAGTTTCCGCCGCCGCCCCCGCCGCCGCACGCACCGCTGGTGCACTCGTCGTACTCGCCGTCGTTGGTGTACGTCACCACGCCGTCGGCGGCGGCAGTGATGTCCACCCCGGTGTACATCTTGGAGAAGCCGCCGTAGATCGCGAGGTCGGTGCCGCGGTGGCCGGAGTAGTAGTTGCTGCCGCAGGCCCAGTCGGCGCCGCCGTGGTCGCGGTAGGCGCTCACGACGTAGTTGCCGAGGTCGACGTCTGTAGTGGGCATCGAGTAGTCGGTGGCGAAGGCGAGGCCGACCGCGAACAGGATCATGGCGTGACCGTGAAGGTCTGCCCACCGGCGGTCCAATGGAGGCCTGCTTCGGTCCAGGAGAGGACACCGTCGTCCGGCGGCGGCACGAAGCCTTCGGGAGGCGCGCCGATCCGCTTCTTCGTTTCGAGGCCGACGTTGGTGAGTTGGGTGACCGAGGCGGCATCGAGCGTGGCGAGCGGCTGCGGAAGCGAGGCGACGTACAACGACGCGAGGCCGGTGCGGCCCGAAAAGAAGGCCAGCCGGGTGCCGTCCGGGGAGAAGGCCGGGCGATCTTCGAAGCCGATCCAGTCGGTGAGCTGCACTTCGCTCCCCGTCTCGAGATCGACGGCGAACAAGTCGGGGAGGGGGGCGCTGGCGGTGCGGGCGAAGACCACCGCCGACTGGTCAGGCCGGAAGGCGACGCCCTGGAGCACATCGGGGCCGAGCTCCAGCGTACGTGGACCGGTCAGCCGGGCGGTCCCGGCGTTGATCTCAAAGGTCCAGAGACCCTCGCGGAGCGTGGTGTCGGGCGTGCCATCCATCGCCACGCCGGGCTCTGGAGTGACGGTCTCGGCGGCGCAGGCGAAGAGGAGGGTGAGCACGCTCCCCACGAGCGCAAGACACGTGCCATCCGAAAACGCGGGTTTGTTCCGTCGGTCGGGGCGTGGGTTCCCCGGTCGGGGCGGGGTGCAGGGGGGCGAGGTGCGGAGAAAATGGGGCGGAGGGGCACCCGCTGCGCCGCGCTCGTCAGGGGGTCTCGCCCCGCGCGACCGCGATTGTGCTCACGGCGAACGGCGTACCCGCCACATACAGCACACGCAGCGCGCCCACGCCCCGCTGGGCGCCCCAGGCGCGCAGCACTTCGTGGGCGACAGCGTCTGGCGTGGCGCCCTGGGCCTCCGCGCGCAGTAAGTCTGCCAGCGTGTCGATCGGCAACTGGGGGGGAAACTCCGCCGCGATCGGCAGCGTCGTGCCCGGATCGACGGTCGCTGTGGTCGCCCAGAACAGGGTTTTCCCCGGCACGCTGGCGATCACGCGGTGGGCACCCGACAGCACGATCAGGGCGGCCGCCTGCCCGCCGACCTCCACGCCGTCTACGTTCCAGACGCCGCCCAACGCAGGGGCGGCCAATGCGAGCACCCCCGTTTTCGCATGGAGGATGCGGTGCTGCGCCTGCTGGTAGGCAACCGCCACGGGCCCCTCGGGGGTGGGAAGCCGGACGGTGCGGTTCCATGCGACCGCCACGGCGCGGGCGAAGTGCGCCGGAGCGGCGGCATCGCCACGTTCGTGCGCTACGCCGCCGCGCAGAAAGTACAGGTCGAACAGCGACTGCTGCGGAACGGGCATGCTCAGCGCGGCCAACTCCCGTTCGGCGGCGTCGAGCTGCGAGGTTGTGCGCGGCAGATCGCGGGTGGCCCAGGCGGCCAGCGCCGCTGCGAGGCCGTCGTCGAAGGCGCGGCGGTGCATGAGGGCGGTGCCGTAGCTGTCGCCCGGGTCGGAGAGCGCCTCGGCGAAGAACACCACGGGCAGCGTGACGGCCTCGCTGGAATGCTCGGCCAGCCAACGTGCTTCGTCGATGCAGGAGGAGCCGGGCGCACACAGGAGCAGCCCCGCGGCGGGGCTGCCGGACGCAATTCCGCCGACCATCCCGGCGAAGGCGGCAGGCAGGAGGGTGAGCAGCAGCGTGAGCATGGGCGTACCGGTCCCGCCTCATCTACCCGCCCGGAAGGCACCGCGATGAGCGGCGCGTGCCCTTCGCCCCACCGCGGACCGCGATCCGCTCATCGCCCAATTGGTTACTCGGCTCGGCAATGCTCTTCATCCTCGCCGCCACCGCCCACGCCGGCTTCCTCGGAGGCGTGGCGTTCGTTCCCGTGGGCGTGGGCGCCCTCGCTCTCTCCGATGCCGACGGCTTTTCCGGCACGCTCGCCAGCGAGTACGACGGCTGGCTGCGGCCCCCGCTGACCGCCCACGCCGGCTGGGTGTCTGGTCGGCACGCGCTGCTCGGCCACGTTGCGCTGGTCGAGGTGGTCTCTGAGAGCGTGAGCGACGAAGTCCGCACCTTCAACGTGGGTGGACTCCGACTCGGCGCCGACTGGCGCGGCTACGTGTGGCCGCGCACCCCCGGCAAGGTGAACCTCTGGGGAACCGGAGGACTGTTCGGCATCACCCCGAACAGCGGCGAGGCCGACAGCGGCTGGACCGAAGACGAGCAGGCCGAAGCCGACCTCGACAGCGCCAGCCGACGTGCGCGCATCGGCGGTCTCGGGGCACAGGGCGGCCTTGGCGCAGAGTACCTTTTCGCAGACGCCACCGGCCAACCCGGCGTGTCCCTCGGGGCGCGCTGGGTGGTGCGGGGTTTCGGCGGCCTCGACGTGGAAGACACCACGGCCGCTTTCTCGATGCTGGTCGTGACCGAGGCCGCGCTGCTCCTCGAGTTCACGCGCTGAGCGCGCCTACTTGTTGGCGATCTTCGACGACTTGATCTCGCAGCCCTGACCGTCCTTCACGGGGCAGCTCGTGCTGTTCAGCGTAAGGGTGCAGGAGGTGGCGCCGGCCGGGATTGAGTAGCGGCGCGTGGTGCCGCCGGCGATCGAGAAGTCCTCGGTCTTGCTGCCGCAGGTCTTCTTGAAGGCGTAACTGTTCGCATCCTTATTGGTTATTTCCCACTCAGCGTGAGCGAGGCCAGGAACGAGGAGCAGCACGAGGGCGAAGAAACGGGGCATGGGGCGTCCGGGAGGAAGGCGAAGCTAATGCGGAGGGCCGCGGCGCGCGCAGGGGGCGAGGCAGCGGAATACGCACGCGCCGTGGTGGATGAACGCCCGAACCTGCTGGGGATGATGCCGTCGCAGGTGGTGGACACCCTCGCTGCGCTCGGGTTCGCCTGTTCGCTGCGCGAAGCCCGGCAGGCTCTCTCGCGGGTGATCTCCGAGGGCTCCGCCGATCCCACCCCCCAGCGAGAGCCCCGAAAGGCGTTTGTCGCAGCGCTCCGCACACACACGACCTGGGCGCGGCCCGAGGTGCTGGAGCGCGTGCCGGACAGCGAGGGAAAGAGTGTGCGCTACCTCTTTCGGCTCGGGGATGGCGCGCTCGTAGAGGCGGTGCGGATCGGATTGCACAAGCCCGCTCACTTCACGGTGTGCCTGAGTTCGCAGGTGGGCTGCGCCATGGCCTGCGACTTCTGTGCCACCGGCCGGCTCGGCCTCACCCGCAACCTCAGCTCCGCGGAGATCGTCGGCACCTTCCTTGCGGTGCGCGACGAAGCGCCGGGGCGGGTGTCGGGAGCGGTGTTCATGGGACAGGGCGAGCCCTTCCACAACTACGAGGCCGTGATTCAGGCCGCGAACGTGCTCTGCGACCCCGCGGGCGGGCGCGTTCCCAAGGAGGCGATCACCATCAGCACGGTGGGGCTGGTGCCGCAGCTGCGCCGGTTCACCGAGGAAGGACACGGCTTTCGGCTGATCGTGTCGCTCACCAGCGCGGTCCCCGAGAAGCGTAAGCGACTCCTGCCCGTGGCGGGGCGCACGCCGCTCCCGGAGCTGTTGAGCGCCGTGTCCGACTACGCGCGGGCCCGCTCCACCCGCGCCACACTCGCTTGGGTGGTGATGAAGGGCGTGAACACGGGAGACGACGAGCTCGACGCGCTGAGGCAGGCCGTGGCGGGGCTTCCGGTGCGCCTCAACCTGATCGACGTCAACGACGCCCGGCCCGAGGGATACACCCGGCTGTCCGCCGACGAGCTGCACGAGTTCATGGAACGACTGCAGTTGCTCGGGGTGCCGTTGATCCGGCGCTACAGCGTGGGCGCCGACGAGAACTCGGCGTGCGGGATGCTGGCGGCTCGTGGGGCTCACGCACCGTGACGACGCTCGCACTTCTAGTCGGCTTCACCTGGGCCTCCGAGGCCGAAAGCGTGATCGTGGCGCCGGGGCAACTCCGGGTGATGGTGCTGGCGGACACAGCGCCGACCACGGCAGCGGCGGGGGCTGAGCTCTCGCCAACCCTGCCGGGCGGACGGTACCTCTACCTGCCCGGCTCCGCCCTGCCAGAAGCACACGTCGACACGCTGATGGGCGCCCTCGGCCCCAACGACGCCCGCGCCGTGGCCGGGCTCGTGGCCAGCGGCGAGGCGGTCGTGGGGCAGCTCGTCCGGTCCACACGCGACGTCGATGTGACCGAGAGTCGGGCAGGAGCGCCGCGGTGCCGGCACGCCCGCATCGAGAGCGTCGTGCTCACGCTTGCAGCGGGCGGCCCGGCACTCCGCGGGCAACGCGCCCTCCCGGACCGCGCGGAGGCCACCCCCGGGGCCTGCCCCCCGGTTAGCGTGGCACCATGACCACCCCGCTGTACGCTCTGCTGTTCTTCACGGCTTGGACGCTGGGCATCGCAACGGTGGGCGTCGGCGCCTGGCGCGTTTGGAACGTGTTCATGGGTCGGGCGCGCGCCAACGACTTTCCCGCCGACACCCCCCACGGCCCCGACTGGTACCGGCGCGTGATGCGCGCTCACGCCAACTGCGTCGAGAACCTCGGCGTTTTCGGTGCGCTGGTGCTCATCGGGCACGCCGCCGGCCTCCAGGACGGCACCTTCGCCACGCTCGCGCAGGCCGTGGCGGTCGCACGGGTAGGGCAGACGGTGGCGCACGTCGCCTCCGGTCGTAGTCTCGTCGTGAACATCCGCTTCGCCTTCTTCCTCACGCAGCTCGTGTGCTTCGGCGCGATGGCCGTGCTGCTGTTGCGGCTCGGCTGAAGCGGGGCGCGCGGCTTGGCCATGCGTACGGCCTTCCCCGAGAACGTCCCCGGCGACTGGTACGTTGAGCAGGACTGCTGCATTGTGTGCGCGGTGCCCCTCGACGAGGCGCCGGACCTGTTCCAATGGGCCTACCCCCCCGGCTCCGCCGAGCCCGACCACTGCTACGTTGCGAGGCAGCCCAACAGCGTGGACGAGTTGGACCGAATGATCAACGCAGCCCGGAACGCGGAGGTGGAGTGCATCCGCTACCGGGGCATCGAAGAGCGCATCCGCCAACGCATCCGCGAGCGAGGCGCGGCGGGCGCCATCGACGTGCCGGATTGGATGCTCACCCCCTCCCCGCCGCGAGCCCCCAGGTGAACAGGCCGATGAGCTCGGCGGTTACCTGCTCGGGGGCGAGCGGCGGCTCCCCCTCGAAGGGATCCAGCCACGCCTGCGTGAGGCGCTCCACGCCGCCGACGATGGCGAGGCCGACGGCATGGGTGTCGTGGGCGCGGAGGATGCCGCGCCGCACCGCATCGTCGAGAATGTGGCGCGTCAGCGCGTGGAGGGCTCGAGAGTAAGCCCGGGCCGCCTCGCCGCCGGGGCCCCGGCTCCGATCCTCGCGCTGCAGGAGCCGGGCGCCATCGCGGTTCCCCTGCAGCACGGCGGAGAGCGCCTCGCCGAGCGCGGCGTACGTCGTGAAGGGCTCGCGGCCCTCGCTGAGCGCAGCGGAGGCAGCGTGTACCGCGGCCACGAGCGGGTCGCCCACCCGAGCGAGGAGCACCGCGAGCAGCGCGTCCTTGTCGGGGTAGTAGAGGTAGTAGGTGCCGCGGGCGACGCCGGCCCGCTCCACGATGCGGTCTACGGTGGCGGCCGCAAAACCGTGGGCGAGGAACTCATCCATGCCCGCGGCTTCAATCCGGCGCTGCTTGTCGAGCTTCTTGGCTTCGCGGGTGCCCACCGCCGCCGCTTAGCGCGCCAGCGCCGAAAGGCCCCCGCACGCGCTCGTAAGTGCCACCAGACCAGAGGTCTCACCCTACTTACGAGCGTTTTCGCAACGATCGGCCCCCGCACGCGCTCGTAAGTGCCACCAGACCAGAGGTCTCACCCTACTTACGAGCGCGCCAGCCTCCGCCGCCTCCCG
>CANKOI010000072.1 GCA_947484175.1 Deltaproteobacteria bacterium | reverse complement strand
TGCTCGACGACGTAGACGGAGACGGGGTTCCCGACCTCGTGGCCGACGTGGCCATCACCAGCGAAGCCGTGCTCGACAACCTGGACGCGCTGGGGCTCCCCCGGCCCTTGCCCGACGAGGGCCTCGGCGGGGATGATCGACTCGACGTGTACCTCGTGGACTTCGGTGGCGACGCCGATGGGAACTGGGCCACCGAGGGCTGCGACGGCAACGCCTGCTACGGCTACTTCCAGATGGAGAACGACTTCGAAGGCTACGGGTACTCCGACCTGCACACCGCAGTGCAGGTACTGACCAGCCACGAGCTCTTCCATGGCGTGCAAGCGGCGCATGGGGGGAGCGAGGCAGTCTGGTTCCTCGAGGGCACGGCCACATGGGCAGAAGTGGCTTTTGACCCTGAAAGTAGAGACTTTCTACGCTTCTGCGACGCCTACCTCGACGACACCGGCCGCTCGCTCTACGAGCCCCCCGGCGGTCCCGTGCCCCCCTTCGCGTACGGAACAGCCTTATGGTGGTGGTTCCTTACGAATCGCTACGGAACGGAGATGATGGCCGACCTGCTGGTGTCGATGGGGGAGAGCGCCGACGATGAGGCGCTGGTGGCGGCGATGGTTGCACTCGAGGCCAGCCACGGAGGGGATGGCGCCGACGATTTCACCGACTTCTCCCGGTGGAACCTCGCCACGGGGTTCAAAGCGGGGCGCGTGGAGGGCTACCCCTTCGCCGCATCCCTCGGCGGCATCAGCGCCGAGGCCGACGGTGCTGCGATCGTGGACGAGAGCCGCTTCTACCCGCTGGCCGCCACCTACTACCGCTTGGAATGGGCAGGGGGCCCGCTCACCTTCCACACCAGCGATGCGGGCGAAGCCCTCCGCCTGAGCCTCCACGGCGAAGACGAGGTCGGCGACGTCAGCGATGCCCTGCTCGAGTTCGGCGCCACGGGTGCCGCCACCGAACTGGGAGACTTCGAGGCCGGAACCTACTGGCTGGTCGTCACGAATCCCGAGTGGGCCGAGACGTCCACGAAGCTGACGGTCTGCCTAGGTGACACCGCCGCCGTGGCAGCATGCGGATCGACGGTGGAGGACAGCGGCGGCAGCGGGGACCGTGGCGATGACAGCGCAGGAGAGACGGAAGAAGGTGAAACAGACCAGCCTGCGTGTGGATGCGCGGCCCCGACGGGGGCGGGCGGCAGCGTCCTTGCGGCGGCAGTCGCCATGCTCGTCGCGCGTCACCGCCGCCGCGAATGAGGCGCGGATTTCGTGGTGCGCTCTGGGGGTGTGCCCTCGCGCTCCTCGGACCGGCCTGTTCAGGCGGCCCTGTTGCACCCCCCACCGTTCGCGAAGTGCTGGGAGAGCACGCGTTCCTCACGCCGATCGATGCCCCCTCCACCGTAGCTGCGACGAGCGGCGGGGCGGAGTTCGCTACCGAGCCGGTGGCGTGTGGCGCCTGCCATATCGACCACCTCACGGAGTGGGCGCCGTCGTCGCACGCCCTCGCCGTCCACGACGCGCAGTTCTTCGCCGAGCTGGCCAAGCCTGGGCAGCCGCGTTGGCTTTGCCTCAACTGCCACGCCCCCACCGCGGTGCAGCGGGCGGAGCGCATCACCCTCGACACGCCCTTCGCCGCAGTTGGCTCCACCGAAACGCTGGCCGCCGCAGTCAACAGGGACCACGAACCGGCCCGCTTGGGGGAAGGCATCGGGTGCGCCGCCTGCCATGTGCGGCGCGACGAAGACGGGCGCGGCACCGTCGTGGGGCCGCGCGGCTCCGGCCGGGCGCCGCACCGCGTGCGCGTCGATGCCGCCGCGCTCGCCGCCGTCTGCGACCGCTGCCACGCCCCGGTACCCGATCCCCTCGCCTACCGCGTGAGCCCCTCGCTTCCCTGTTGGTTCACCACCCGCGAGGAGCTCGCGTCCGGCCCCGCGGCGGGCACCTCCTGCGTGGACTGCCACATGCCGCAGACGCAACGCCCCGTGGTGCCCGGCGGCCCCGTCGTCACCCTCCGACGCCACGGGTGGGCCGGCGGGGGCGTGCCCAAGGTCGCGGCCGGGTACGCATCGCTGGAGGCGCGCGGCTGGCGCCTCGGCGTTGACGTCTCCGTAGCGACCGATCCGGTCGTCGTCACGCTCACCAACACCGCCGGCCACGCCGTGCCTACCGGCGATCCCGAGCGCTTCCTTCAGGTCGAAGCCCGCTACGAGCACGAGGATGGCAAGGTGCTCGCGAGTGACGTCCTGCGGATCGGGCAGACCTGGGACTTCGGCGATGGCACCGCGGCGCACCCCGCGCGCCGGCTCGCGGACGACCGGTTGCAGGCCGGGAGCACCCACGCCTGGACCCCGGCGCTCACGCCTTCCGCGGAAGCCGCACGCCTTGTCGTGGAGATCGTTCATGTCCGAGTGACCGAGGCCAACGCCGCCGCGTTGGACGCTACTTCACTCGACCTCGCGCTCGCCGCGCTCTGGCCCGAGTTCCCCTCTGACCTGCAGGCCAGCTACCCGCTCCGGAGCGTGGTGTACCGCGCCGCCTTTTCTGTCGGCCCCGGCGCGGAAAAGCGCTCAACAAAACGCGCACCCGACCGATAGCGCCCCATGGTGTCCTTTCTGCTCCTCCCCGGCCTCCTGTTCAGCGCTCCGGCGGCCGCCGCGCGCGTCAAGGAAGTGGCCTCCCTGTACGGCATGCGGGAGAACTTTGTCACTGGCTACGGCGTGGTCGCCGGTCTCAACAAAAGCGGCGACAGCAGCGCGAACACCGGCACCCTGCAGGCCCTCGCGGCGAGGTTCCAGCCCCTCGGCGTCCTGCTCTCCGACGAAGACATCAAGTCGCGCAACGTGGCGATGGTGATGATCACCGCGAGCATCCCCGCCGGTGCCCGGCCCGGCTCCAAGTTCGACCTGACCGTCGTGAGCACGGGCGACGCACGTTCCCTTGAGGGGGGCGTGCTCCTGTACAGCACGCTCTACGCCCAGATGACGCCCTACGCGAGTGCCAGTGGACCCCTCGTGGTGGGCGGCTATTCGGTTTCCGGCGGCGGCAACGAGCAGATCAAGAACCACCCGACCGTGGGGATCGTCTCGGGTGGGGGCATCCTCGAGAAAGAAATCCCCAACTCCTTACAGATCGCCGAGCAGGTGGACTTCCAGTGGGTGCTCAACGTGCCCGACTTCACCAACAGCGCCCGCATGGCTTCGGCGGTGAGCGCGCTCCTCGGTCCCGAATCCGCTTCTGCCGTAGATGCCGGCACCGTGCGCGTGCGCGTTCCCGACCAGTGGCTGGGGCGCCAGACCGAGCTGGTGGCGGCCGTAGAGGCCTTGGACATCCCGATGGATCACCGCATGGTGGTGGTCGTGAACGAGCGCACCGGCACGGTCGTGATGGGAGCGGACATCCCTCTCTCACCTGTCGCCGTCGCGCACGGGGGATTGACCATCGACGTTTCGCGCCGGACAGAGGTGAGCCAGCCGGGACCTCTCTCGGGGGGAAACACCGCCGTCGTGGCGAACACGGAAGTTCGGGTGAGCGAAGAGGCGGGCAAAGTCTCGGTCTTGCGAGGCGCCACGGTGGGCGACGTGGTGTCGGCCCTCAACGCGATGGGTGTGAGCCCCCGAGACCTCATCGTGATCCTCCAGAGCCTGCAGCGGGCCGGCGGAATCTCCGCACAGGTCGAATCGATGTAGGCTACGGCTGCCGCAACGATGCCGCTGCCGGAACCTTGGAACCGCCGCCGACTGGCGCTCGAAGCCACGCTGCAGGTGTGGTCGGGCGGGGCTCGGGTGGACTGGACTGCCGACCTCCGGCTTGGGCGGGTGGTGTGGTTGGACGAGTTCGGCCTCTCCGTTGCCGAAGCCCACGCCGCGGTGATCCTCAGCCACGCACAAGCGGACCGAAGTGTGCTGATGGGGTGGGCCGTCACGGGGCTCGCGGGAAGTTCGGTGATCCCCGTGAACGACGCCCTCCCAGCCTACGTTCCGAACTGCTCTACCGAGGAGGCTGCCGACCTTGCCGCGCGCGCGGCGGCCGCATGCGGGTGCCACTTCGTCTTCGAGGCGCCGGCGGTCAACGCAACGCTGTACCTCGCGATCGGTGCGCTCTCCCCGTCCGAGAGCGCGCTCGTGGCCGACGCGCAGGCGCATTGCGAGGCGTTGCTCTCCCTCGTCGAGTCGATCGCGCACTCGTCGGGACCACAGCCAGCACGTAGCATCGCCAGCTACGCTCGCGGCCTGCAGCAGTTGGCGGCGCTGCCGGCGTGGGCCGCCACCGACCCCAACCTCGACCTGCTCAAGTTCTCGGCCCACCTGTCCAGCTCCGGCGCCACTACGGGTACTGCACGCCACGGCCTGCTCGCTCAGCTCCGCGAACGCCTGCCCCGGTCGCCGCGACGGGCGTGATAGGCTCGGAGTCAGAGGTGCCCGTGCTGCTCCTGACGACCTTGGCGATCGCCGGCGAAGTGCTCCGCAACGACACCAACACCAGCGACCAGTACGACAGCAGCGACCAGGTGGCGTGGCTCGCCTTCCCCGAGTGTGCTGTGAGTGTCCTCACCGCAGCCGCGGGCGACCTCCCGATGGACGTGGGCACCGTGTACGTGTACCTCGGTTCGAACACCGGCAATCAGGACGGAACGAGCACGCTCGCCGAGGTGGGCATCCAGCTTCTCGACGCGGGCGCCGAACCCCAAAACGGGCCGATGGACTGGGGGCCCGAGGCGTTCTCCCTCACCGTGTCGAGCCAAGGCCTCAACGCGCTCTCGCT
This sequence comes from Deltaproteobacteria bacterium, assembly GCA_947484175.1. Classification (GTDB taxonomy): domain Bacteria; phylum Myxococcota_A; class UBA796; order UBA796; family SXON01; genus SXON01. Next base: position 19,378 of record CANKOI010000072.1, on the reverse strand, counting down.
GGTAGACGAAACGAACGGGTGGGCGCCCCTCGCCTACACGACCGGCAGCATCGCGGTGTGGGTGTGCCCGCCGGATGAAACGACGGGCGAGTCCTGGCCGCGCACCAGCTCGCGGGACACCTCGGGCATCGTCATCGACGTCGAGAGCCCCAGCGCCGGCAACTACCTGTGGTCGGCGAGCGAGATGGTTCCGCTGTCGAACTACGTGAGTGGTAGCTGGATCATCCGTGCCGGGGCCGAAGGGGGCACCGGCATCGACACCGGCGGCGACACCGGCAACGACACCGGCAACGGCAACGACAGCGGCACCGACAGCGGCGACAACGACACCGACGGCGACGCCCTCCTCAGCGTGAGCAGCGTCACCCCCGCCGAGGCCCTCTTCGGCGAGCCGGTGAGCGTGGTCATCCTCGGCACCGGCTTCGAACAGGGCCTTCAGGTCTACATCGGCGGCCTCTCCGTCTCCAGCCTCAGCCTCTCGGGCACCACCGCGGTGACGGCCACCTCGCCGAGTGCGTTGCCCGCCGGCGTCCACGACCTCGTCGTACAGAGCCCCGGCGGCGAGAGCTCTACGCTGGTGGGCGCGTTCACCGTGACGGATGGGGAGTGTGGTTGCACCAGCGCCAGCGCACCGATGCTGGCCTGGCTGGCTACCGCGGGGGTCCTCCTCCTGAGGCGGCGCCGGCCGGAATGAGCGGGATGCGTACGGTGAAGGTGGTGCCCTTCCCGACCGCGCTCCGCACGTCGATCTCCCCGTGATGGGCCTGCACGATTCGCTGGCAGATCGCGAGCCCCAGCCCCGTGCCGTCCTGTCGCGTGGTGAAGAAGGGAACAAAAAGTTTGTCGAGGTCTTCGGGAGCGATGCCACAGCCGTTGTCCTCCACGGTGAACTCCACGGCCGCGAGATGCCGCGCCCGCGGATCCGCCATCTCGCCCCGTCGGGCGCGCAGCGTGAGCGTGCCGCCCCCGAGCATCGCGCTCAGCGCGTTCTGGCCGAGGTTCAGCAGCACCTGCCGCAACTTATCCTCGTCGAGCGCCATTTCCGGAAGCTGGGGGTCGCAATCCTCGACCACCTCCACCCCGAGGCGGCCCGCATCCACCGCCAGCGCACGCGCCGTCGCCCCTATCAGCGCCGGGACCGAGACCGGTGCGGGCGCCACCCGCAGCTGCCGCGCGTACTCCAAGAACTGAGCCACGATGCGGTTCAGCCTCCCCGTCTCGTCCACGATCACCTGCACCATCTCGCCGTCCTCTTCCGTGCGGGAGGCGGCGAGGTACTGCGCGGCGCCCCGGATGCCCGCCAGCGGGTTGCGAATCTCGTGGGCGAGCCCGGCCGCCATGGTCCCGAGGGCCGAGAGCCGGTGCTCTTCCTTGAGTTGGTCGAAGTTGTGGATGTTCTCTAGGGTGCCCGCGGCCTGTAGGCCGAGGCGCACGAGCCGGGAGATCTCTTCTTCGGAGAATCCGTCGCTGTCCGGCTCGTCGGCGAGGGCGAACCAGCCCAGCACGAGATCGCCGGCGCGTAAGGGCACGACGAGGTCGGCGTTCATGCCGGCCATCAGCTCCAGTCGTCGCGCAAGGCGCTCGGCGTGGCGAGGGTCGCGGCGTGCCTGCCGTTCGAGGTCCACCCGCAAATATGCAGGCTCGCCTCCCACCAGACCGTCCACGAAGGGCTCACGCGCCACTTGGAACAACGCCGGGTGCGAACCCACGCCCCGCTCCGCGACCAACCGGTACAGCCGCCGCTCCTCGTCCCAAAGGTAGACGGAAGCAGTCGGAACCCGGCCCGACGACAGCAGACGATCAAGCACGGTAGCCGAGAGAACGGGGACGGAGATCGCCCGCGGAAGGGCCAACTCCACGTCACGCATGGCCTCCGCGAGCATGAGGCCGCGGGGGTTGAGCAGGGCGCCCAGCCAGCGCTCCAGTTGATTGCGGAGCGGCTCCCATCCGAGGAGGAAGAGCACCGACGCCACGAAGGCCTGGAACACGCCGTGGGTGGGGTACGGCCCCGACAGGGTCACGGCGCTCAGGCTCGCGAGGAGCACCAGGATGAGGGCCGCGATCGAAACTGCGCCGACCCTCGCAAAGATCTCGGCCAGATCGAGCAGCCGATACAACGAGATCATCTGGTAGAGGAAGTAGAGCAGCGTCGTGGTTAGCAACGCACCGAGCGGCGGGAGAGCCCCCTGAACGAGACCCTCCTGGGCGATGAAACCGACTTGAGTAGCGTCCAGCTTGGAGCCGGCGCGGGCGATGGCTTCCAAGAACCCGAACCCAATCGCGGCCGACGCTAGCACGAGGAGGTAGCGGATCCGGGCGCGCTGGACTCGTTCCTTGCTCGCCTGATGCCGTTGCCAGAGCCGTAGCAGCGTGATCGTGAACCCGTAGAACACCCACGTGCCGAGCACCAGATCACCGGCGCCGGCCTGCCCCACCCGCCAAGGTGCGAACAACTCCAGCGCGCCGTACGCAAGCGCCACAAAGGGGGCGAAGCCGCCGAGGCGAGCCAGGCGCGGTTCCCCACCGGCCTCCTCACGTCCCACGAAGAAGTGGGTGATGAACCGAAGCAGCGCCCACGGCAGAAAGACCGACGCCGCCCCGTTCAGCAGCTTTCCGACCGGCCAACCGGGGATCAGCAGATGCAGGGTCCAGCCGAGCCAGGTGGTCGCCACTAGGAGGCCGAGCACGGCGTAGCTCCGCCGAACGGGGTCTTCCCGGTCGGCGAGGGGGGCCCGCACAGCCAGAGCTCCCGAGGCCACCGTGGCCAGCGCGTACAGGAGAACGATCATCTCAATTCCGGGGCTATCCGGTCGGCCGGCCCCGAGGGCGATAGCGGGTGAGGATGTCCGCGTTGCGCCAGCTTCCCGCCGTCGGCCGCCTCGTGGCGTCGATCCCCGACTGCCCGCACGGCCTCGCCGTCGCCGAAGCGCGCACGCTGATCGACGAGGTGCGGGCGGGGCAGAGTTCCCCTCCCGAAGATTGGGGGGCCGCGGTGCGCGCGAGGGTCGAGGCTCGACTCGAGGCCGTGCTCCGCCCGGTCCTCAACCTCACGGGGGTGGTGCTGCACACGAACCTCGGGCGAGCGCCGCTCGGAGAGCGAGCACGGGCCCAAGTCGCAGCCGTGTCGGGGGGGTGGTGCAACCTCGAAATCGACCTGGAAAGCGGAGAGCGCGGCGAACGGCTGGCGGGCGTGGCCAAGCGCATGTGCCGGCTCACGGGGGCCGAGGCCGCGTTGGCGGTGAACAACAACGCGGCGGCCGTGCTGCTGCTGCTCACGGCACTCGCACGCGGGGGAGACGTGCTCGTGTCCCGTGGCGAACTCGTGGAGATCGGCGGCAGCTTCCGTGTGCCCGACGTGATTGCGGCGGGAGGCGCCAGACTGGTCGAGGTCGGCACCACCAACCGGACGCGCGCGGGCGACTTTTCCGCGGCCCTCACCGCCAACACCGGTGCGATTCTTCGGGTGCACCCAAGCAACTTCCGGGTGACGGGATTCACCGAGTCGCCCGACCCCGCCGATCTGCTCGCCATCGGCCGCGCTGCAGGCGTGCCCGTCCTTGAAGACCTCGGCTCTGGCGCGCTGACCGACGGGCTCGGCGAACCCACGGTTCGAGAGGCCTTGCGGTACGCCGACGTCGTGTGTTTCTCGGGCGACAAGTTGCTGGGCGGGCCGCAGGCCGGGATTCTGGTCGGGCGAGCCGACCTCGTGGCCAAGGCGAGGCGGCACCCGATGTACCGGGCCCTGCGCCTCGACCGCCTCGCCGTCGCCGCGCTCGAAGGCACGCTGGCCGACTACGAAGCCGGAGTGGAGCCCCCGGCGCTGGCGATGCTTCGTGCCGCGGGCCCCGCGCTCCGGCAGCGGGCCGAGCGCATCGCGGCCACCCTCGGCGAGCACGGCTGGAAGGCTCGGGTCGTGGCCTCGGAAGGCCAGGCCGGGGGGGGCGCACTCCCGGGCGTGGCCCTGCCCGGCTGGGCCATCGGCCTCGCTACCGCCGACGTCGACGGGCTCGCCCGCAGGCTGCGCACAGGCCGACCCGCGGTGCTGGCACGGGTGGTTGAAGGGGAGCTGCGCCTCGACCTGCGCACCCTGCCCAACTGCGACGAACCGGCCCTGCTGTCTGCGCTCTCGGCGGCGCGGCCGGCCGGGCCGGGATAGTTCCCGCCCATGTCCACGGGTTTCTACGAGCTTCTCGGCGTGCCGAGCGAAGTCGATGCGGCCGGGATTCGTGCCGCGTACCAAGAGCAGGTGGCGCTGACCATGCGGCGTTTGCGTGCGGCCGAGGCCCGCCAGCAGGACACCGCTACGCTCGAGGCCCGCAGGGCCAGCTTGGCTGAAGCCGCCGCGGTGCTCTCCGACCCGATCCGCCGCCATCGGTACGACCGGTTCCGGGAGCTCGCTATCACGGGCTTCCCCGCCGACCTCGACGAACTCTGGCGTGTGGCCGGCCCCTCCTTGGTCGATCCAGCGGCCGTCGCCGCGCTCGACGTTGTGCGCACCCTCACGTCGCTCCGATTGGGCGACAGCTTCGCACTGGTCGAAGCGGCCAGCGAACCCGAGCCCGAACCGACCGCCCCGATGTCGCAGGTCGTTGGCGCCCCCGAGGAGCCCGCCGCACCGCCGCGGCGAGCGCCCGTCCTGGTGATGGACCGCAGCTCCAGCTCCGCCGATGTGGCGCGCTTGCTCGACGTCTACGGCCCCACCGGCGCGTGGCTGCGAGCGGCCCGCGAGTCGCGGAAGCTCGATCTCGACGCCGTCTCGGCCAGCACGAAGGTGGCCCGACGCTTTTTGGAATCGATGGAGCAGGAGGCGTGGAACCTGCTCCCTGCCGCCACCTTCGTGCGGGGCTACCTCCGCGTGATCATCCGCACCCTCGAGCTCTGCCCCGACGCCGACGAAGCCGAAGAGGCCGTGCAGGGCTACATGGCCCGGTTCCACCGCGACCGGGGCTGAGCTTGGCCGAGAGCAGGGAATGGGTAATCCCCACCGGCGGTGAACGCCTCGACCGCGTGCTGGTGGCCGTCTGGAGCGATCTCTCCCGGGCCCGGGTGCAGAGCCTCCTCGGCCAGGGTCAGATCACCGTGGACGGTGGCGCTGCCAAAGCCTCCGACCGGCCTCGCGCCGGCGCAGTCGTCGCCCTCCATCTCCCCGACGCCCGGCCCGCCGAGCCGAGCCCCCAGAACCTTCCCCTCCCCATTCTCCACGAGGATGAGCACCTCATGGTGGTGGTAAAGCCCGCCGGCATGGTGGTGCACCCCGCCCCCGGACACCCCGACGGAACGCTGGTGAACGCGCTGCTGCACCACGCGGATGGGCTCAGCGGGATCGGCGGCGTCGCGCGCCCCGGCATCGTGCACCGGTTGGACGTCGGCACCAGCGGGGTGATGGTCGTGGCGAAGAACGACGTCACCCATCGCGGGCTCACCGTGCAGTTCTCCGTCCATAGTGTGGAGCGGCGGTACTTCGCGATGGTCCATCGGGTTCCTCACCTCGACCGCGGCACCCTACGCAGCAGCCTCGGCCGCGATCCCAAGGACCGCCTGCGAATGTGCAGCCTGCCGACGGGCGGTCGCGCCGCGGTCACCCACTGGGAAGTCAAGTCCCGCGGAGACCGGGTAGCGCTGGTGGAGTGCCGCCTGGAAACCGGGCGCACCCACCAGGTGCGTGTGCACCTCAGCGAAGCGGGGCATGCCATTGTCGGCGACCGCACGTACCATCGGCGAGATTGCATCCCGACCGCCGCCATGCGTGAGGCGGTCGAGGCGCTCAGCCACCCGATGCTGCATGCGTGGCTCCTGTCGTTCACGCACCCCGCCACCGGCGAGCGGGTACGGTTCACAGCGCCGCCGCCGCCCGACTTCTACGCACTATGCGCGGCGGCGAACCTTACCGTACCGGTCGTTCAGTAGCAGACCGCGTCGGCCGCGGGAACGCCAGACTCGCACCCCTCGCAGTTCGTGCCTTGGATCTCCATGAGATCGATCGACGCCGAGGTGCCCGTCATCTTGGTGGCCTCGAACTCCACGCAGGTCTCTGAGCCGTCGGCGCAGGCCACACACGAGGCGCCCACGTAGCTGAGCAGCTCACACGCCGAGCCCACACCGTACTCCTGCGCCAGCGCATCGAGCGGCCGGGTATCGAGCAGCGAGGAGAGCTCGCCGTTGGTGATCTCGGAAAGGTCCGCCGCGAAGGTGCCCGAAAGGTAGAGATCGACCAGCGAGAGCGTGACGCCGCTGGCGGCGATCTCCAGCGTGGTTGGGCCGACCGAGAAGCTGGGGTTCTCGGCAAACGATGCACCCGCCAACGCGCTGGTGGCGGTGCAATAGTCTTGGGATTCCCACTCGTTGGGGAGGCTTGGGCCCACCATGAGGTCCATGGACGTGGCGTCGGCGTACTGGACTTCGAGGAGGATGCTCTGGGTGAGCTGGCCGTCGAGCAGCGTGCCCATCCCGGAGGGCTTCACGATGGTCGCGTCTTCGAGGCTGAACGAGTACACCCGGCCGATGGTGGCGGCCGCGTCCACCGGGTCCGCGTCTGCATCGGTGTCCGAGTCGGTGTCCGCGTCGGTGTCGGTGTCCGTGTCGCTATCCGCGTCGGTGTCGGCATCCGCGTCGGTGTCGCCGTTACTGTCGGTATCCCCAGCCGCATCGGTGTCGGACCCGTCGTTCCCGACCGGACCGGAGTCCTCGCTGTTGATGGACTGGGACGCGCATGCGAGGAGGAAGAGGATCATGAATCACCGATGAGGGGGAGGGTGGCGGTAGGGTAGCGCCGGAACGAGCCGGTTGGCAAGCGAAACGGCCGTCGGGAAGCCGCTGAGCGACCCGACGGCCGTTGACCGTGAACGAAGGCTTAGACCGGGGGCGCTTCGTCGGGGAGACACTCGGCGGAGGCGTCGGCCGGAGGGCCTACGAGGCAGCCCGCGCAGTCCGTGCCCTTGATCTCCATGAGCTCAAGCGGCGCCTCGGTGGCGGTGATCGAGTCGACCTTCAGGCTGAGGCAGTAGGGCTCGTTGTCGGTGCAGGGCACACAGGTGACGCCGAGGCTGGTGGCGGTTTCGCAGATCGCGCCGGGCTCGCCCGAGTCGTCGAGCAGGGAGTCGAGCGGGCGCGTGTCAATCGTGCCTTCGAGCACGCCGCCGCCGAAGTAGCTGGCGTCAGCCGAGAAGTCGCCGGCGATCCGCAGGTTCTGGATTTCGACCGTGACGTCGGCCACCGTGATAGAGGTCTTGCCCTCGCCGCCAATCTCGAAGTGGGGCGACTCGCTGAAGTCGGCCACCGGGAAGTCGATGCTGGGGTCGCAGTACTCCTGGGTGTTCTCCACGTCTTCGCGGCCCAGTGCGCCGATCACGGTGATTTGGTCCTCCGCCAAGTCCGTGACGCCCACGTAGATGGACACGCCACCCAGCTCGCCGGCGATCAGCGCACCGATGCCGGGGGGCTCCGTGACCCGAGCGTTCTCGAGGTCGAGCAGGTAGGTCTTGCCCTGAAGCACGCTCTCGTCGGCCATCGCGGTGCCGAGCGCCGAGGTGGTGAAGCTGATGGTGGCGTCGCCACCGCAGTAGTGGAGGGTGGCGCTGTAGGAGGTGCTGGGGAGCAGCGCTTCGGTCGGCGTCCAGTACACAGTCAGGCCGTCGGAGCTCAGCGACTGCACGCCCACGATGTCCGTCTCGATGGTGGCCGTGCTGTCCAGGCCCGTGAGGCGGAACTCGATGTCGCCGCGGTAGTAGGCATCGAACGAGCCGGTGGCCGGGAACGTGGTGACGGTCACGTCGCACGCGCTGTCGACGGCCGAGTCATCTTTGTCGCCGCCATCGCAGGCGGGGAGGAGGAGAGCGAGGGCGAAAAGGCTGCGAGTCATGGTTGGTCTCCAAGGGTCAAAAGGAGGCGAAGGTTAGCCCAAGCCCCGCCTCCTGTCAACCCCATTGAGCGTGCCCCTGAGCGGCCAATTGGCTGATTCCAGCGCATCGCTATCTCGCTGCCGTTGCCCTACCTGGCGAGCGCTTCTCGAAGCTCCTTCTGCAACGCGTCGAGCAGCCGAACTTCTTCGCCGTCGAGGTTGCCCTTGGTCTTCTCGGCGAGGAGATCGAGCACGTCGAGCGTGTGTCGGGCGAGCCGGTCGTCCATCGGGGTTTCCATCCCCTCTACACGCCCAAGATGGGCGAGGGCCGTACTGGCCAAGGAGACAAGGAGGGTGGAGAAGGTGACCGACGGCGCGGGGCTGGGCATGGGCGCCCACATAACGAGGTGTTACCGGCGCGCGCGATGCTGCGATTGCCTACCCTGCTCCTAGCTGCCGCTCTCGCGATCTCCGCCGTGGTTCCCGAGACCGCGCAGGCGGCGCCGCGCGCCGTGTCGGCCGAAGAGGTGTACGCGCTGGGGCTGAAGCACCTTCGCAACGGGTACTTCACGAAGGCCCTCGAACAATTCAACCGCGTCCGCACGTTTTACCGCGATGATCCCTACTCGCTGAAGGCGGAGCTCGCGATCGCCGACATCCACTTCAAGAAGAACGAGTGGGACGAGGCGCGACTCGCCTACGAAGACTTCATGCGGGCGCACCCGCGCTTCCCCGAGCTCGACCTCGTGGTGTACCGGCTCGGCTTGGTGATCTACAAGAAGTCGCCGGTGATCCCCGACCGCGACCAGACCTGGACAAGGCAGACGGCGAGCGTGTGGGCGGGGTTCGGGGCCCGGTTTCCCGAATCCGAGCACCGGCCCGAGGTCGAGAAGTACCTCGGCAAGGTTCAGGAACGGCTGGCCAAGAAGGAGCTGATCATCGCGGAGTTCTACGCTCGCCGGTACGCATGGCCCGCGGTCGTGGGCCGTATCGAAGGCCTCCTGCGAAGCTGGCCCGCCTCCCCCGACCGCGGGCAGGCGCTTGCGCTGTACGGCGAGGCCCAGCACCACCTCGGCAACTCCGACGCGGCCGCTGGCGCCCTCTCGCAGATCGAGGCCGACCCGGCGCTCCTCCGCTGGGCGCGCCCGCTCAAACAGGTGCTCGCCAAGCCCCCCAGCACCAAGCCCGTAGGCCGCACCGGCTGAACCTCAGCGGCCCTGCACCACGGCGGCCACCGCGTCGTAGTCCCCTTCGCCCACCGCACCATTACGCACGCAGGCGATCTGCTGTTGCGGGTTCAAGAAGAGGTGCAGGGGAAGGGAAGCGCTTGCATCGAGCCCGATGCTCTCCAGCCAGGGCGCCAGCTTCGTGACGTCTGCCAGTCGGGGGGACTTCGGGAATTCCGGGTGGAGGAGCATGAAGCCGGAGAGGTCGGTCGGCTTGTTGTCGACGCTCAGGAAGCGCTGCTCAACCGGCACGCCGCTCGCGGCGAGCTTCGCCGCCCACTCCTGAATCATCGGCATCTCAGCCAAGCACGGCTTGCACCACGTGGCCCAGACGTTCACCCAGGTCCAACCGCTGGCCGCGGCCGGCGCTACGCCGCCATCGACCTCGGGCCAGACAAAGGTCTGCCCGCCCCGCGAATCGCAGAACGCTTCGGGGTCTGGGGGCCGGCGAACCGGCGCTATCGGAGCGTCCACGCGCCCAGCGGGCGCGCGGCTGACAGCAGGCTCGGTCGCCGGGCAACCGACGAGCAGAAGCAGGAACATCTCCACCCTCAGAGCGTACAGTCGATCCACGCCACGAACGCGGATCGGTTGAGTTCGGTAGGCTGGCAGGTGCCGTCGCTGCTGCTGCGCTCCCACTTGCAGAACTCTTCGTCCAGCTGGGCGAACTCCTCTCCGAGCCAGAGGAGCCCGACTTCCTTGTCGAGGTCGGGGTCGTTGAAGGTGGTCCGGAGGTGGGTGAGCGCGGCTTCGCCACGCGCTTGGGAGAGCGCGCGGTTGTGCTCCACGCCTCCCTCCGGCGAGGAGCGGGCCACGACGAAGAAGTAGGAGGCACCCTTCTGATCGGCGAAGAGGCGGTCGAGCAGGGCCGTGTCGGCCACGTCGAGCTCGGAGCTGTCCTTGTCGAACTGCAGGATGCCGGCTCGAGCAGCCAGAGGCATGAACAAGGCGTTGAAGTCGTCGCCCGACACCACGCCCGACTTCTTTGTTGGCTTGGCTCCTGCAACGGGGCCCGTGCCCATGATGCTCTTCGCCTCGAGCGGCTGGCAGCCACGACCGCCCGCGGCGCCCGAGAGCCCGCAACTCTGAAGCACGCGCCGGAGCACCTTTTTCAGCTCGGGGGTGCAATACCCGACGTCTGCCGCGGCGGCCACGGCCACGGGCCGCACCTCGCCCGTGGGCGATTCGATGTTTGCCTTGGCGCTGGTCACCCAACCGCCGACGAGAACCGTGGGGAGCAGGAGCGTGCCGGCCGCGAGGGCGGCGTGGAGGGTGTTGTTCATGGGGTTGCCTCTGCTTTGGCCTTGGGGTTGGCGATGAGTCGGGAGAGCGCCCAATCCATGCCAAGGTCGGTATCCTCGTCGCAGAGCTTCACGCCCTCGACGTAGAGTTGGGGGGTGAGCACAGGGAGGTGGTTCGCCACGGCCCACTTGAGCGAGCGGGTCAGCTTGATCTTGGTGGCCGGAGTGCCGAGGCAGGCCGCTACCTGCGGGAACTGCGCCGACACCATCGCGGCGGCGGCCGTCGGGTCGGCCTTGGTGGCGGCCATGATTGCTTCTTGGTTCACGAAAGCCCAAGCAATCACCGCATCCGCATTGCCTTCCGCGCACAGGATCGCCTCGCTGATCGTGCAGGCACCGGGGTGGAGGGTTTCCCCCACGTTCCAGTTGCAGGTCTGGTCGAGGGGGAAGAGGACGGCCGAGCGGTGCAGTTGACTGTCGAGCCCGCTGGCTTCGAGCCGCTCCTCAAAGGCCTTGCAGGAGGGGCACAGCGGGTCGAACACCTCAATCGCGTTGGGCACGCCGCTGTTCTCGTCGAGCGCGATCATCACGCCGAACTTGTCCTCAGGCGCCGGCAGTGAACCGCACGCACCGATGAAGTTGCTGAAGTCGGGCGCGAGGATGAGGTACACGAGCGAGGGGACGGCCACGAAACCGCCCAAGGTAGCGAAGCCCACAAAGAGGCCCCCAAAACCGCCGCCGGACGCCTCCGGTTCCGCACCCGCGCCGATCGCGATGTCCTCCGCCATGGTCGGCGCCATCGACGAGCGCCAAGCGCCCAGCGCGAAGGCCAGGCACGCGGCGCTCGAAACATAGGTGCCCACGCAGAGCTTGCAGGTCGTACCCAACTCCACGATGGAGAGGTAGCCCATCACCGCGGAGGTGAGCACCGGAACCAACGAGGCCACCACCAGGAAACGAGCGGCGCCACGGTCCCCTTCCCTTCGATTCAGGAAAAGGTCGAGCCCACGGAACACCAGGAAGGCGAACGTGGCGAGGCCGGGGAGCGCGATGGGAATCCCGCCCCAAACGAGCGTGCGCAGCACCGAGCTGTACGGGCTCATCATCGTGACTTTGCAGCCGCTCGACGCCGAAGCGTCGTCGTCTACGAGGCCCGGGGCCCACGCGCAGTGGATGTCATGGACCTGCCGATCCAAGTGCGAAGCGAAGTCGGCAGTAGCGAAGCCTGTAAACCAAGCGCCAGCGAGCGCGGCGATGATGAACAGGATGGTGAAGGGGCGAGGGCTCAAGCGGGACCGTCGGGGAATCGCGCCGTTGCTACCTGATCAGACGGCGCGTGTCAATCCCGCCGTGGCGCCATTCCCCCTCGGCGGATAGCGCACGCCCCGATGAAACTGGCCGAAATCCAGCAGGCGCTCGAGTCGGAGCTCGCCGGCGTACACGGCGAAGAAGCCTTGGCGCTCGTGCGCGCCCGCTACGTCGGGAAGGACGGGTTGATCACGAACCTTCGGAAGAACGTGGACTTCGGCGCGATGACGCTGGAGGACAAGCGTTCCTTCGGCAGCGGCTTCAACACCCTGCGCGACACGGCCGAGGGTCTGCTCAAAGCTGCGGCGGAGCGCATCGCCGCCACCGCCCACGGGGAAGGCCTTAAGTTCGACTTCACGCTCCCCTCCTCCGACCGCCGACTTGGCGCGATTCACCCCATCGTGCGCACCCAGATCGAGATCGAGGACATCTTTCGCTCGATGGGCTTCACGGTGTACACCGGCGACGAAGCGGTGTCGGAATACGAGAATTTCGACGCGCTCAACATCCCGAGCGACCATCCGGCGCGGGACATGCAGGACACCTACTGGCTCGAGAACGGCATGGTGCTGCGCACGCACACCTCGTCGATGCAGAACCGCGCGCTCCGTCAGCTCGGAGCCCCGTTACGGGCCGTGTTTCCAGGGCGATGCTTCCGCAACGAAGCGCTCGACATCACTCACGAAAACACGTTCTACCAGCTCGAAGGGATGATGGTGGGCCACGATGTGTCCGTCGCCAACCTCATCGCGGTCATGCGTGACTTTCTGAGCGCCGTGTTCAGGCAGGAGATCGAGGTTCGTCTTCGCCCGGGCTTCTTCCCCTTCGTGGAGCCCGGCTTCGAGCTCGACTTCCGCACCACCTTGGGCGGCGTGCGACGCTGGGTGGAGCTGATGCCTTGCGGAATGATCCATCCGGCGGTCCTGCGCAACGGCGGGCTCGATCCTTCCCGGTTCTCCGGCTTCGCCTTCGGCCTCGGCCTCACCCGCCTCGCGATGCTGAAGCACGGCGTCCCCGACGTGCGCCTGTTCAACAAGGCCGACCTCCGGGTCTGCCAGCAGTTCACCGCCACTCTGTAGGTTCGCCGTGAAGATCTCGACTGATTGGCTCAATGAGCATGTGGACCTCGGCGGCCTCGATCCGAACGAGGTGGCCGAGCTGCTCACGGTGCGCACGGCTGAAGTGGAAGGCGTGGAGGTCGTGCGTCGCCCGCTCGAGGGGATGTTGGTCGCGGAGGTGTTGTCCGCGGAGCCCTTTGAGGCGGAAGGCAACCTGCGCCACCACGTGACGGTGAGCGTTGGCGACCGCCGCTTCCAGACGGTGTGCGGTGCGCCGAACGTACGGGTGGGGATGCTCGCCGTCTTTGCGCCGGCAGGCTGCGAGCTGGCCGACGGAAGCCGCCTATCGTTCACCGAACTCTACGGTCGTCGCAGCGAGGGCGTCCTCTGCGCGCCCGGCGAGATGGGGCTCGGCGCAGGAAAGGAAGGCCTGCTGGAGCTTCCCGGCCACCTCGCGCCCGGCACCGCGGTCTCGTCGCTCCTGCCTGCCTCCGACACGATCATCGAGATCGACAACAAGAGCCTCACCCACCGGCCCGACCTCTGGGGCCACTACGGCTTCGCGCGTGAACTTGGCGCCATCTTCGGCCGGCCCCTTCGCGCCTGGGCCGCCGACGCCCTGCCCACCGACTTCGCCCTCCCCGTGTGGCCCATCCGCGTCGAGGACCCCGAGGATTGCCCCCTCTACTCGGCGCTCGCCTTCCGCGTGAACGACGACGGCCCCTCCCCGCTCCCGATGCAGGCCCGCCTCCTCACGCTGGGCCACTCCACGCGTTCGCTGCTGGTCGACGTCACGAACTACGTCCAGTTCGAGCTGGGCCAGCCCACCCACGCGTTCGACGCCCGCTCGCTCTCCGATGTGCGGGTGGCGCGTGCCGGCACTCGAACGACCTTCACCACCCTCGACGGCAAGGTCTGGGCCCTCGCGCCCGACGACCTCCTGATCTGCGATGGCGACGAACCCGTTGCGCTGGCCGGCATCATGGGCGGGCTGAAGAGCCGCATCCAGCCCGACACGCGCCGCGTAGTGCTCGAGAGTGCCACCTTCAAGGCCTCCCGCGTTCGGCAGACGAGTGTTCGCCTCGGCCTCCGCACCGACGCCAGCCTGCGCTTCGAGAAGAAGCCGCCCCCGGTGTACACCCGCCTCGCGGCCGGCCGAATCCTTCGCCTCCTCCGGGAAGCCGGCGCCGACCCCTCCCCCCTGAGCCGCTATTCGCACCAGGGCGCCTTCCGCGACGAGCCGCGCACCATCACGCTCGCCCCCGGCTGGCTCTCGAAGCGGGCCGGTGTCGAGCTCGCCGACTCCACGGTCGACGGCATCCTCGGTTCCATCGGCCTCGAGGTTGAGCGCAACGAGGAAGGGGCAGTCGCCGTCACGGTGCCCGCCTTCCGCTCCGAGGCCGACCTCGCCATCCCGGAGGACATCTCGGAGGAGGTGTTCCGCCTCTACGGCTACGACAACATCAAGCCGGTCTCACCCACCGGCCCCCTCGCGCCGGTGCCGCCCCACGCCGACACCCGCAACCAACACCGAGCCCGGCGCATTCTCTCCGAGGGGCACAACTTCGTGGAGGTGCACACCTACAGCTGGCACGCAGACGACTGGCTCGACCTGCTGGGCTACCGCCCCGCGCGCAGCCTGCGGCTGAAGAATCCGAGCGCTCCAACTCGGGCACAGTTGCGCGACACCCTCGTGCCGAATCTGCTGTTCGCGGCGCAGCAGAACCGCAACGTCGCGGAGCGCTACCGCCTCTACGAGCTCGGGCGCACCTTCTGCCTCGATGAGGCCGGGAACAAGGTGGAGGCGAACGAACTGGCGGGCGTGGTGGTCGACCAGCGGGGAGGGGCCGAAGTGGCGCTGCGGGCCGCCCGATCCGCGATCGAGGACGTGGCGCAGGCCGCTGGCCTCGCGCCGCTCACGTTCACGCCGTCGGCCGACACCCACATCCCCTGGATCCGCGCCGGGCGAACGCTCACGATCACGCTGGGCGAGCGCGAAGTGGGGCATCTCGGCGTGCTTTCCGAGCCGCTAGCGGCCCACTGCGTGAACGCAGGTGCGGTCGTGTGGTTCCGCCTCCACGCCGCGGCGTGGGAGGGCGAAGTGTTCCCCGCGCAGAAGTACGTTGCGCCACCCAACATTCCGGGTTCGTGGCAGGACTTCACGTTTGTCCACCCGGCAGCAGAGGGGTGGGCGAAGCTCTGCGCCACCCTCGACAGCTTCGAACACCCCCTGGTGAGCGCGCGCGAGTTCGTGACGGTGTACCAGCCGAAGAACAGCACGACCGCCAACTACAGCGTACGATTCGTGCTGCGGCTGCCGGACCGCAGCCCCCAACAGGCCGACCTCGACGACTTCCGAGAGGCCTTCCTTCGTTTCGTAGCGGCCAACGGACTGGTGCTGGTCGGCTGACGGGCTGCGCGCGCGGGAGTATGCTGTGCGCGTTCGGGGTTCCCATGTCCAGACTCGCCCTCGGCTTCCTGCCCGTCCTGCTCCTCGCCTGCCGCGTGGAAGGCGAGACCAAGTACATCCCCGACCGCGACAGCGACGGTGTGAACGAAGAGACCGACTGCGACGACACCGACGCCGCCGTGGGCGCGGCCACCATCTGGTACTTCGACGCCGATCGCGACGGCCATGGCGATCTCGCCACCGCCGAGGCCTTTTGCGACCAGCCCGAAGGGTACACCGCGGTGTTCGACGACTGCGACGACACCAACGCCGCGATCTACCCTAGCGCCGACGACGTGTGCGACGATCTCGACAATGACTGCGACGGCACCGTGGACAACGGCTTGAGCGCGCTGCCCTACTACAGCGACGTAGACGCCGACGGCTACGGCGACGACGCGACGGAGGTGTGGGACTGTGTGCAGCCTCCCGACACCGTTGCGACCGGTGGCGACTGCAACGACACCGACGGCGCCTACCACCCCGGAGCCTCCGAGGAGGACTGTGCCGATCCCAACGACTACAACTGCGACGGCAGTGTGGGCTACGCCGACGACGACGCAGACGGCTTTGCCGCATGCGACGAGTGCGACGACACCAACCCCGCCGTGAACCCCAGCGGCCTTGAGGTCTGCGACGGGCTCGACAACGACTGCGACCTGCTCGTCGACGACGACGACGACTCCCTCGACACCGCGACCGGCATCACCGTGTACGCCGACGTGGACTTCGACGGCTATGGCGACCCCGCTACCCCCGCGCAAGTCTGCGGCGCGGGCGTGGGCTGGGTGGAGAACGCCGACGACTGCGACGACCTCGACCCCAACGTGAATCCCGGGGTCATCGAGGTGTGCAACGGGAAAGACGACGAGTGTGACGGGCTCATCGACGACGCCGACGACTCCCTCGACACCACGACCGCCTCCACCTGGTACGGAGATGCGGACAGTGACGGGTATGGGGACGACGGCGCGCCCCAGCTTGCGTGTGAACAACCCGTAGGCGCCTCCTCGCTAAGCGGCGACTGCAACGACGGGGATGCCGCGTGGAACCCCGGCGCAGCCGAGGCCGACTGCGCCGACCCCAACGACTACAACTGCGATGGCAGCGTGGGCTACGTAGACGACGACGGCGACGGCTACGCCGCCTGTGAAGAGTGCGACGACGCCAACGCCGGTAACTTCCCGGGCGCGGCGGAGAGCTGCGACGGCGCCGACAACGACTGCGACGGCAGTGTCGACGAAGCCGACGCCATCGACCCCAGCACCTGGTACGAAGACGCCGACGGCGACTCCTATGGCAACGTCGCCAGCTCGACCGACGCGTGCACCGCGCCCTTCGGCTACGTCTCCGACGCCACCGACTGCGACGATGGTGCGGCCGCGACCTACCCCGGCGCTACGGAGCGCTGCAACGGAGTGGACGACGACTGCGACGGCGCAGTGGACGACGGCGCCATCGACGCGGCCACCTGGTACGCCGACGCCGACGCCGACGGCTACGGCGACGGCGCCTCCGCTTCGTCGTCCTGCTCCGCTCCCGCCGGAAGCGTGGCCAATTCCACCGACTGCAACGACACCGACGCCACCGTGAGCCCCGCCGACGCCGAGCTCTGCGACGGCATCGACAACGACTGCGACACCTCGGTCGACGAGGACTCCGCTGTGGACGCGCTCACCTGGTACGCCGACGCCGACACCGACGGCTACGGGTCGAGCGCCCGCTCCACCCAGTCTTGTTCCGCCCCCGCCGGCTACGTGGCGGACGACAGCGACTGCAACGACGCCGACCCCTCCGTGTCGCCGGCCGCAACCGAGCTCTGCAACTCGGTGGACGACGATTGCGACGGCTCCGTGGACAACGGCGCCGCCGACGTCTTGATCTGGTACGCCGACAGCGACGGCGATGGGTATGGCGACGCCTCCGACAGCGCGCTGAGCTGCACCGCGCCGGCCGGCTACGTGGCCGACGCCACCGACTGCAAGGACACCGTAGCCAGCATCAACCCGGCCGCCACCGAAGTCTGCGACAGCCTCGACAACAACTGCGACGGCACCGTGGACGAAGGGGTGACCACCACCTGGTACCGCGACGTCGACCTCGACGGCTACGGCGTTGCGACCACCACCAAGGAGTCCTGCACCGAGCCCGCCGGCTACGCTTCGAACGACGACGACTGCGACGACGCCGACGCCAGCGCCTACCCGGGCGCCCCCGAGGTTTACGACAGCGCCGACAACGACTGCGACGGCACCGTAGATGAGAGCTGGTGGGTGGGCACCGGAGCCGATGGGGCGCTCAGCGTGGCCGCCGGCTCCACCCTTGTCTGGGACGCTGGCAACCCCGTGACGACCATCAGCGGCGATACGGTGGTGGTGACCGGCCTCGTGACCGTGGCCGCCGGCGACGAAGTGCTCGTGATCAACACGCACGGGAGCTCGGGCCGCCACGCCAACGTCGGCAGCTACGAGTTCCTAGAGGTGGCCAGCGTCGCCGGCCAGACCATCACGCTCACGGCGGCGCCCGCCGTCACCTTCGGCGAGACCAGCAACACCAGCCTGGCCGGCCAGGAGATTCAGATGGTGCGGGTGGGCAACTACACCGACGTGACGCTCGGAGCCTCCGCTACGATCACCACCGACGCATGGGACGGCACCTCCGGCGGCGTGATCGCCTTCCGTGCCACCGGCACCGTTTCGCTGGCCAGCGACGCACGGATCTTGGCGGACGAGCTTGGTTTTGCGGGCGGAACCACGGGCACCGCCTACAACAACGACGGCTTCCAGGGCGAGAGCTACGTGGGCGATGGCCATGGCGACCTCTCGAGCGGCTCGGGCTACTACGGAAACTGGGCGGCCGGCTACTACCTCGCCAACTACGGCGGGGGCGGCGCCATGATCACCGGGGGCGGCGGCAACCACGGCGGAGGCGCAACAGCCGCCGACTCGTGGTACCCCGCGATTTACCCGGAGGCGGCGGCAGGCGACACCTACGGCGAGGACGACCTCGACACGATGTTCCTGGGCTCGGGCGGCGCCGGGGTGTGGTACGGCGCCAGCAGCCCCGGCTCCGGTGGAGACGGCGCGGGCCTGATCTTCATGGCCGCACAGGCCGTGGACATCACCAGCGCCGCCTCCGTAACCGCGATCGGCGGAACGACTTCCGCGTGGGCCACCGGCACGTGGACCTACGGCGCCGGCGGCGGCGCCGGCGGCACGATCTGGGTGATGGCGGGTACGCTCGACGCGCCCGAGGCCGCCTTCGACGCCACAGGCGGCTACGGCGAAAGCACGCACACCCGAGTCGGCGGCGACGGCGGCTACGGCCGCATCCGGCTCGACTACGAGGAGATCAACGGACTCCTCGAAGCGCGCTCAGCCGCCGACGTGCAGGCTGACTTGGTCTCCGAGCCCGACCCCGGCTACACCGCAGCGCCCTAAGGCTCGTAGCGGTACCCTGTTCCCCGCAGCGTCAAAAAGTGCTCGGGTCGGCTCACGTCGGCCTCGAACATGCGCCGGAGTCGCATCACGTAGTTGTCGACCGACCGTTCGGTGGGCGAGCGGTCCATGCCCCACGCGCTCTCGAGAATGTCGGCCCGGCTGAGTACCTGACCGGGATGGGCGAGAAAAAGCGCCAAGAGCGCGGCCTCGGTCTCCGTGAGCACTTGCCGCTCCGACCCCGGACGCACGGCCTCCCGGTTCTCCAAACTCACGCTCCAGCCGCCCACGACGACGTCTCCCCCTCGGCGGGCGACCGGCTCCGGCCGTGTTGGCGTTCCCCGACGCGCCAGTGCCCGAACCCTCGCCACCAGCTCGGCCATCGCGAACGGCTTGGTGAGGTAGTCATCCGCGCCCGCCTCGAGGCCCGCCACCCGGGCCGGCACTTCACCTCGCGCCGTAAGCATCAGGATCGCGCACGGCTGGCCGGCCGCACGCAGCCGACGCGCAACCTCCATGCCATCGAGACCGGGCAGCATCACGTCGAGGACCACCACCGCGGGGCAATCTACGGCCACCCGTTCGAGCGCCGCTTCGCCGTCACCCACGTGCGTCACCGTAAAGCCCGCGTGCTGCAGGTTGAGCCGAACCATGTCGGCCACCAGCTTCTCGTCTTCCACCAAAAGTACGTGTGCGCTCACCCGGCCTCCACGGTGGGCAGGATCAGGCTGAACGTAGCACCCCGGCCGGGTCCTGCGCTCCACGCACGCAGGTCACCGCCTGCTTCCCGCACGATCGAGCGCGCGAGGTAGAGCCCCAAAC
>CANKOI010000071.1 GCA_947484175.1 Deltaproteobacteria bacterium | reverse complement strand
TGCCGCTCTCGTAGCGCACGGCGCCGAGTTTCGTGCTGATGTCGGCTCGGATGCCTGCTTCCTGCGCGGCGGTCACCGTGCCGCCCTTCTCCCTTCCTACTCGCGCAAAACGAACCATCTTCACGGTCTGGAACGCGGCGGTTTCGTAATTATAGATCTTGGTCGCACCAAAGTTCAGGACCCGCTCCTTGCGCTCCAGAACTCCAAGGTGCGCGAGCATCGCGTCGAGGTCGATGGACACCTTCACGAACTGCTCCGAGAGCGGGCCGAAGCCATGGTCGGAGAGGATAACGAAGTTGGTGTTCTTCGGCGCTGCCGCCACTACGCGGCCGAGCAGCGTATCGACGGCGCGGTACTTCTCGGGAATCTTGTCGGCGTACTTGGCCCTCAAGTTGGGGTCCACATCCTTGAAGCCTTCGCTCCGGTAGTACTTCCAGTACTTGTGGCTCACCAGGTCGGTGCCGTGGATGTAGGCGAAGATGAGACTGTACGGACCCGCCGCGTTTTTCTGGAGGTAGCCGGACATGATGCGGTCTTCGCCTCCTGCATCCCCGTCGCTCGGGAACAGCGAGCGGTCCGCGTTGATCGCCTTCAGTTCGGCGTCGAAAGTGGCGGCGAAGCTCGCGGGCGAAACCCGCTGGTCGATCTTGCGGTTGGCTCGGTCGGACACGATCACGCCGTTGACTTCTTCCGCGGGCCACGAGCCCCACCACCCCAGCATCATCACCTTCCGCCCGAACTCCGGGCGCGACACGATGTTCCAGATGGCCGGCACCTTGCGCATCGTCGAGGAGACGGGAGCCGTGCCCGTTTCGGTGGCCACGTCGAAGTTCACGATGCCGTGATCTTCTTTGTCGCGCCCGGTGGCCACGGTGGTCCACACCACGGGCGAGTTGGCGCCGTAGTCGGTCTTGAGCGGACTGCTCAGGCCCCGCGACCGGAACGCCTTGAAGTTCGGCATCTGCCCACGCGCTTGCAGCTCGTCGACCACGCTCCCTTCCATCCCATCCACGCCGATGACGATGAAGGGGTTGGCGGTAGGCGCAGGCGCGGCAACAGCGCCGCCTACGAGCCAAGCCACGCAGGCGGTGAGGCCAACTAGGACGGGGAGCCGGCGACGAAACATTCGGACCTCTGGGTCGGGCGATAACACCCGGAGTTCACAGTGCGCCGACCGCACGGGCAAGGACGAAGCGCGTGCGGGCTGTCTCGGCCGCCGCGAACGCGGCGTCGGCCGCCTGTTGGGCCAGCAGGGCTCCGCGGGCGTCGATGCCGTCGCGCACTGCCATCTCGAGCGCTCATCATTGAAAGCGCAGGGCCTCGATCGGGTCGAGCGCCGCGGCGCGGCGAGCGGGCCACCAGCCGAAGAACACGCCCACGGCGAAGGCGAAGCCCAACGCCACGAGCACACTCTCCACCGTAACGGAGGTGGTCCAGCCGGTGACAGAGCCCACGATGCCCGTCACGCCCACGCCGAGGGCCGTACCGAGGAGGCCGCCAAGCGTCGACAACACCACGGCCTCGACCAGAAACTGCCAGAGCACATCCGACCGGCGCGCCCCGAGCGCTCGGCGGATGCCGATCTCGCGGGTTCGCTCCGTGACCGACACCAACATGATGTTCATGATGCCGATCCCGCCCACGACGAGCGATACGCTCGCAACCACCAGCAGCAGGGTCGTCAGCACCTCGGTAGCCCCTCGCGCTGCCTCCGCGATCTGGCTCTGGTCCTGCACCGTGAAGTCGTCCTCCGCGTTGGCGCCCAGATGGTGCGACTCGCGGAGGATGCTTCGGGTTTCGGCCATGAGTGCGGGCAGGGCGCTTTCACTCCGAGCGCTCAGGAGCACCTGGGCCAGGAATTGCCGTCCCGCCATGCGCGCGCGCACAGTGGTGTAGGGGAGGAGCGCGGCGTCGTCCTGGTCGTTGCCCTCCGCCGTTTGACCTTTCTTGGTCAAGAGCCCCACGACCTCCAGCGGAATTCCGCGCAGGCGGAGGGTGCGCCCGACCGGGTCTTCGGTCCCGAAGAGATTCTCCGCCACGGTCGTTCCGAGCAGACACACCTTCCGGTTGTTCTTCACATCGAGCTCATCGAACACCCGGCCCGACTGCACCGACCAGCGCCGGATGTCGAAGTAGGTGCTGTCGACGCCGTAGATGGGGGTCCGCCAGTTGTTTCCCCCGGCTACGGCCATGCTGAACGTACGGATCACGGGGGTGACCGCGGCGGCCTCCAACGACTCCGCCATGAGTTTGTGGACGTCCTCGATCTTCAGGCTGTCCATGCTGCCGGCGCCCGCTGAAACGCCTCCTTTGCGGTCTACCCCCGGGGTGACCACCACGAGATTCGACCCGAGGCTGGCGATCTGCCGTGCCACCTCGACTTCGGCGCCCTTGGCGATCGCCACCATCACCACCACCGACGCCACGCCGATGACCACGCCGAGGGCGGTGAGCAGCGAGCGCGCGGCGTTCCGACGGATGCTGCCGAGGGCGGCGGCGATGAGGCGCGACAGGGTCATCGGGGACGGTGTGGCCTACGTCGCTTCGGGAGGCGCGGGGATGCGCTCGAAGGTGATGTGGTCATTCTCTACGTCGATTTTTACGGTGTCGCCCGCGGTGTAGCCGCCGCTCACGATGGCCTTCGACATGGGGTTGAGCAGGTGCTGTTGGATGGCGCGCTTGAGCGGGCGGGCGCCGTACATCGGGTCGAAGCCGGCTTCGGCCACGGCGTGGAGGGCCGCAGGCGTGAGCTCGAGGTCGAGTTGCCGGTCGGCCAGCAGCTTGCGCACGCGCCGAAGCTGCACCACCAGGATCTTGTCCATGTCCTCACGGCGCAGGGCATCGAAGATGGTGATGTCGTCGATGCGATTGAGGAACTCCGGCTTGAACGCGCGCCGCAGCTCCGCCATCACCTCCGCCTCCATCTTCGCGCGGTCGTGCGCCAGCTCCATGATTCGGTGACTGCCCACGTTGCTCGTGAGGATGATCACGGTGTTCTTGAAGTCGACGGTGCGACCCTTGCTGTCGGTGAGGCGGCCGTCGTCGAGCACCTGCAGCAGCACGTTGAACACGTCGGGGTGGGCCTTCTCGATCTCGTCGAGCAACACCACGCTGTAGGGGCGCCGCCGCACCGCCTCCGTGAGCTGCCCGCCCTCGTCGTAGCCGACGTAGCCGGGGGGAGCGCCGATCAGCCGGGCCACCGTGTGCTTCTCCATGTACTCGGACATGTCGATGCGCACGATGTTGTTCTCGTCGTCGAACAGGAACTCGGCCAGCGCCTTGGCCAGCTCGGTCTTGCCCACGCCGGTGGGGCCCAGGAAGATGAAGCTCCCGATGGGCCGGTTCGGGTCCTGAAGGCCAGCACGAGCACGCCGAACCGCGTCGGAGACGGCCACGATCGCGGCGTGTTGGCCGATCACGCGGGCGTGCAGGTTGTCCTCCATCTGCAGGAGCTTGGTCTGCTCACCTTCCTTGAGCTTGGTGACGGGCACGCCCGTCCACTTGCTTACGACCAGCGCGATGTCCTCGTCGGTGACGCGCTCGCGGAGCACGCCGCCGTCTTTCTGCAGCTCGGTGAGGCGCGCGGAGGCGGCCTCCAAGGCGAGCTGCGCCGCCGGCAGCTGCCCGAACTTGATCGCGCCGGCGCTCGCGTACTCCCCGCCGCGCTCTAGTCGCTCCAGCTGGTGGGTGAGCTCCTCGATGCGCTCCCGCTGCTCGTTGATCTGGTCGAGCGCGGTCTTTTCGGCCTCCCACTTGCTGCGGAGGCCCCGAGCTTCTTCCTCGCGCTCCGCGATCTCGTCCCGCAGTTTGTTGGCGCGCTCCACCGCAGCCTTGTCTGTTTCGCGCACAAGCGCCGCCAACTCTACGTTGAGCCCGCGCACCTGGCGCTCCAGCACGTCGATCGGCTGGGGGAGCGACTCGATCTCCATCTTCAGCCGACTCGCGGCCTCGTCGATGAGGTCGATCGCCTTGTCGGGAAGCTGCCGGTCGTTGATGTAGCGGTCGCTCATGGTCGCGGCGGCGAGGATGGCGTCGTCCGTGATTTTGATGCCGTGGTGGGTTTCGTACTTGTCCTTGATGCCCCGCAGAATGCGGATGGTGTCGGCCACGGAGGGCTCTTCCACGAGCACCGGCTGGAAGCGGCGCTCCAGCGCCTTGTCCTTTTCGATGTGCTTGCGGTACTCGTCGAGGGTGGTGGCGCCGAGGCAGCGCAGCTCGCCGCGCGCGAGTGCCGGTTTGAGCATGTTTCCCGCGTCCATCGAGCCTTCGGACTTTCCGGCGCCCACCATCGTGTGCAGCTCGTCGATGAACAGGATGACGCTGCCTTGCGCGGCCTCGATCTCGGTGAGCACCGCCTTCAGGCGCTCTTCGAACTCGCCGCGGTACTTCGCCCCCGCGATCAGCGCGGCCATGTCGAGCGACAACACCTCCTTGTTCTTCAGCGACTCGGGAACGTCGTCGTTGGCGATGCGCTGGGCGATTCCCTCCACGATGGCAGTCTTGCCCACGCCGGGATCGCCGATGAGCACGGGGTTGTTCTTGCTGCGGCGGCTCAGCACCTGGAGGGTGCGGCGGATTTCGTCGTCGCGGCCCACGACGGGGTCGAGCTTGCCTTCTCGAGCGAGCTTCGTCATGTCCCGCGTGTACTTTCCGAGGGCGTCGCGTTGCTTTTCGCTGTCCTCCCCCTCCACCTTCTGCCCCTTCCGGGTAACGCCGATGGCGCTGAGTACGCGCTCACGAGTCACGCCGTAGTCGGCGAGGAGCTGCTTGGACTTGTCCTGCGCATCGCAGAGGCCCACCAGAAAGAGCTCGGTGCTCACGTGGGTGTCGCCCAGCGTCTTGGCCTCCTTGTCGGCGCTGTCGAGCACGGCCTGAAAGCTACGGCTCAGCGCCGCCTGCGCGCCGCCGGACACCTTTGGGAGCTGGTCGAGGAGCTGGGCGGCGGCCCGCTGCAAGCCGGGCACATCCGTTCCCACCTGCGAGAGGATGCTGGGGGCTACGCCCTTTTCCTGGGTGAGCAGCACCATCAGCAGGTGCTGCGGCCTGATTTCCGGATTGCCCATCTTGCCCGCGAGGTTCTGCGCATCGGAGATGGCCTCGCGCGCCTTCACGGTGAACCGTTCGAACTTCATCACGCTCTCCTGTGGGGGCTTCCCGGGGGCCGCCCCGTCTTAGCCTTTCCCCGGGCGCCACGCGATGGCGGGATAAGCTGCCCGCCCGCGCGGTTCCCCTTGATCCTGCTCGTCCTCGCCTGTTCTGAGCCCCTTCCGGTCGTGAGCGCCCCCGATGCCCAGTCGTGGCGCGAGGAGGCCGAGCTGGTCGTGGAAGGGCTGGAGTCGGCAGAGGCGTTGTGGAACGAGGGCCAGCGCAGCGCGGCGGCAACGCTGTCGGAGCGGGTGTACACGGATCGTTTCGAGCCCCGAATCGAGCCGGCGCTCCGCGAGATGGAGGGGCCCGAGGCGGCGGCGCTGGTGGAGTACAGCTTCGGCCAACTCCGGGTGGTTCTTGAGGGGGTAGACCGCACCAAGGTGGAGGCGCGCATCGACGAGATCGAGCGCCGCACACGCGCAGTGGGCGAAGCGGCCGAGCGCGCGTTTCCGCCTCCCGGTCAGGCTCCCGTTGCACCGGCTCCCCGGGCCGATGTTCGGCCGATCGTTCCCTCGGTGCCGCCCGCGTGGGACCTTGCCGACGAACCGACGGCCCCAGAAGAGCCGTAGGGCAATGCGGTAGGCCCGGCGGACTGACCACGATTTGCGCGCCGCGTCCTGCGCGGCGAGCCGCATCGAGGTCAGTCGGTATGACATCGGGTGTACGCCATCGTGGACATTCCTTTACTTCAGAGGTTGCGTGCCGATGACGATCCCGTGCATGCTCATGGCAAGCGCAGGTTCCTCACCCTACTCGCCCTAGGATGCAGCGAACCGGAGGCCCACCGGGAGGTATCCCATTGGCCCCGTCCGGGAGTGGAGGCGATTGTCGAGGTGAGCGCGCGCGTGAACGCTGAAGGGGAGGCGATGGCATGGTCGGCGGCTGCTTGGAGCGAGGAGCGGCCGAGCGTTCCGGTCTCTGGGGGCTGTGTGGAAGTGGGCGGTCGCGCCGATGTTGCCGGGCTCGCTGCGATCGACGTGTCGGCTCCGGTTTCCACCCGCCTGAATCCGACCGCCGGTCGGGGCATGGAGGCCTCCGGCCCCCTCACTGTGCGGGATGCCCGCTGGGCCGTGGGCGATGTGCACCTCCTCTCTGACGACGCCGTGAGCCTGCACCTCGAGGGGGTACTGCGCTTCGGCGACGCCGTGGAGTTTACGGCGGTGGTCGTGGGCGCTGGAGGCGAAGTCTACGCGCGTGTCGCCCCCCAGCCCGACACCACGGTGGAGCTCGACGTGGTCGGGCGGGGCGGAAGGGTGGTGCGCTGCAGCGCCACCGAGGACGGGCTGCTGATGCTGCCGGCCGGCTTGGCGGAAGCAGCCGAGAGCGGCGTGGTGTTGCGGGGTGTGCACGACGCGCTGGTGGTGGTCCCGAACGCCGCGCTGCTGCGGGTGCGGGCGGTCGTGGAGCGCTCTCTCTCGCTGACCGACCCGGTCGCCAGCGACCGCAGCACTCCGGTGCCGAGAGGTTCGGCACCCCCGTGGTCGCCGCGGCGGGTGCTGCGGGACCGGTTGAGCTTAGGGTAGGGCCATCACCATCGTATGGGCTGCCCCCGTCGAATCTCTCCCCCGCCGTCGGGCGGTTGGGCCGGGGCGAGGGTGCCGTCGCTCGTGCCGCCCGCACCGCCCGCGCCGCCCTCGCCGCCCGCGCCGCCCTCGCCGCCCGCGCCGCCCTCGCCGCCCGCACCGCCCTCGCCGTCCGCTGCTTTTGCGTTTTCGTCGTAGTCGTTGGAATCCACGGCCTCGCATCCGTCCACCGCTGGGATCCGTAGCGGGCTAGTGGCGATCTCGACCTCGGCAACCACGGGTGCGCCGGCACCCGCCTCGTCCCTGGCGGTGATGGTGACGGCCCAGCGGTCGCCGGCGGTCGTCACGGCGGCGGGGAGGGTGTCGCCGCTCACGGCTTCTGGCCCGCCGCTGAGCGCCCACACAAACGTGAGCGTGAACGAGTCGCCGTCGGCGTCCGCAGCCGTGGCTACCGCCACCACGTTGTCGTCGGCGGTCGGGCTCTCGGGCGAGAAGACGACGGTGACCGCCGGCTCGCTGTTGAGCACCACGGTGGCGGCTCTGCCCACTTTGCCGTGGCTGGGGGTCACGATGACCTGCCAGATCTCGCGCTTCTTGGTCTCCGCCGCCGGCACTCTGGCGGTCGTGAGGTCGGTTCGCGGGAGGCCGCCCTGCCTCCACTCGTAGGCGTAGGTGACCGCTTCCCCTTTGGGGGTGTTGGCCTCGCCGGCGATGGCTGCCACCAGAACGTCGTCCGTGTGTGGGGAGACGGGACCGATGCGCACCGTCAAGGCGCGTGGCACTTCGTCCTCCTCGACGCAGGTGGCGAGGAGCAGCAGGAG
Organism: Deltaproteobacteria bacterium; assembly: GCA_947484175.1. Taxonomy (GTDB): domain Bacteria; phylum Myxococcota_A; class UBA796; order UBA796; family SXON01; genus SXON01. The sequence continues at coordinate 17,095 of CANKOI010000071.1, read as the reverse complement.
CGGGAGGGAGGCGCGCGGTCGCACGTGGGCGTAAAGAGCTACTCTAACATACGGCGTTCATTCACGTCAAATTGCCTTGCCTTGCCTTGCCTTGCCTACGGCTGCCGCGTGCGCTTCCAAGCCTGGCGAAGCTTCACCGTCCAGCCGGCGCGGGAGGCGACGGTCTGCACCTTGACCTCCTGCGCGCGCACAAAGTGTTTCTTGAGTCCGTGGCCGAGCTTGTCGTCGGGGAGGATGGCCCACTCAAACTCGGTGGCGATCCGGTCGTCGATGTGCGCCACCTCGGGCCTGTAGTGGCCGCCCTTGTGGTCGATGTCCCAGAGCGCGATGAGCGCGAAGCTGGGCTCCTTTCCCGCCATCACGGCGTACCAGGGGGCGTGCGGGATCAGCACCCTGCCGTCGAGGGAGGCGATCTGCTCCACGAGGCTAGCGACTTTCACGGCGTCTGCGTCGGTCGGAACGTACTTTTTGAGGTCGACGCGTGCGTGCTCGATGGCCTTCTCAAGCGGTTCGCCCTTACGCAGCGAAGCGATGAGGAGCGGCAGGCTGGTCTGCCAAGCGCAGAGCTGGAGGGCGACGATCAGCGGCGCGCCGATGCGCGCCCAGGGCGCGAAGGCCGGCCGCTCCGCGAGCGCGCCGACCACCACGGCGGGTAGGAGCGCTGACACCCAGAAGGCGGGGATCAGCACGTTTACGAAGCCGCCGGTGTGCCCCCGCATCAGCGACACGATCAGGAGAGTGGTGAGGGCCACGCCGGCCCAGTAGGCCCGTCGGCGAAACACGGCGACGCACAGGAGAACGGCGGTGGTCGTGATCGGCAGCGCCTTCCACACCTCGATCTGGGCGAGCGGAAACAGCCGGCTCAGCGACTGCCCGTGGGCGCCGGGTACCAGCACGAGCCACGCGAGAAAGCTGCCGCGAGTGGCGATGCCCATGCCGAGGAGGAACAACAGAGCCGGGCCGGCGCTGGCCGCTGCGAACTGCAACGCCCGCTTGCGCCCGTGCGCGTGGCCAATCGCGAGGAGCATCGGGATGCCGAGCAGCGCGACATGCTGTTTGGCCGTGAACGCGACGGCCAGTAGCAGGCCGCTCGCCACCGTGGCGCGCGCGGAGGGAAGGGACCCGAGCACGAGCGCCCAGCTCGCGAGCGCGAGGGAGAGGGCATCGGTGCGAACGAGGTCGTAGAAGGTTCCGCCCGCCGCCCAGGTCTGCACGAACAGGCCGCCCGACGCGAGGGCGAGGAGCCAACTCGCGCCCGCACGCCGCGCCCCGAACACCAGCGCGGCCACCGCCACCAGCGTGCACACCATGCTGACCGTGCGGCCCAGCTCGTACCCCAGCGGAAAGACCTGGCCAAGGGTCCCGAGCAGCCACGCGTGCAGCGGCGGGTAGATGAAGGGGATGTAGTCGTCGGCGGGCAGATCGTAGAGCGGGAGTCCTTGCTTCGCGCGCAGCGCCGACACCAGCAGGGCGCCTTCCATCCACTCGATGTCGCCGTTGAAGGTGCGGCGGACGAGCATCGCCTCGGTCACTCCGCGCACCACGGGCACCGCGGCGACGACGGCCACCGCCCCCGCCAGCACTTCGGCGATTCGGGAGGCGGGCGGCACTGCAGGAGTGGGCACGGCGCGGTCCTAATGCGAGCGGCCACCGGAGGCACCGAGATGCGCGGCGTGCCGAGCCCCACCCACGCTGCCGGGCGAACGCGCATCTCCCGAAATCTCTCTGCGGCCGTGTAAGGCCCGGCACCGCCCGGCGTTGTGCCGGCGAACCCACGGAGATTCCGATGCTTCTTCCCCTCGTCCTCACCCTCGTCCACCCCGCACAGGCCGGCTGGCAACAGCGCTTCGAGTCCACCATCCAAACGGTGGAGCAGATGGTCTGGAACAGCGATGTGCAAGCCAAGGTCGCCGCCAAGGGGCTGAGCGTGGTGAACGTCACCTGGGAGGACACCGGCCGGTACAAACTCAGCTCGGTGGGGCCGAACATCTCGGACATGACCATCGGTGTGCGCGACACCAACGGCGCTCTTCACCCCATGCCGGTCATTCGTTTCGACAACTTCTCCGACAAGACGGCGGATGTGCGGAGCGAAGAGTTCTACCTGCGAACCGGGAACGAAGACGCCCGCTCGCTGCGCACCACCTCGCTCGCCGACCTCCTGCAGAGCCCTCGCCACTACATGCACGACCCCTCGTCGTGGTCGGGCAGCCGCACCTCGCTGTGGGCCAACCGGGACGAGCACGTGCTCGTGAGCGCGCAGGCTTGTTTTTTGCCCATTCCGGAGAAGGGCGAGGCCACGTTTACGCCGGTGCTCTACAACTACCAGTCCTCGCCCGGAAACCCCGCCGTGCTCGCCATCATGGCCACCCGCGAAGGCACGAGCATGCAGGTGATCGAGAACAACGGCGGCTACCTGAGCCAGCCGCTCTACTTCAACGACGATGGCATGCGCGCGCCCTTTCAGGCGGAGCGGGTGAGTCAGTGGGCGCGTGAGCAGGGCGTGGATGTGGACAGCATCCGTGCAGACAGCGGCCTCGACGTGGTGCTGATGATCCAGGTGCCGCTGAAGCAGAAGGAAGTCCGGCGGAGCTGGATGGACGAGCTGGGCGAGGGCTGGGGCGCCGGATCGGGCGGGTACCCGTCGGCCGCCGCGCCCGCGATGGAGTCCTCGAAGTCGAGTGACGTGGAGATGGCGGTGGTGAGCCACGGCCCGGTCGAGGGCCCCTTCGCCGAGGTGAACGGCCTCGCGATCGAGCGCGACACCCGCTTCCCCGTTCGGGTGACGGTGCAGTTCTACAAGGCCACCAGCAACGGCGTGGTGAGCGCCGCCGACATCGCCGACGTGCGCGCCCAGATCGACCGCGTGTACGCCAAGGGCGACTACGTGGGGAGCCTCGTGACCGGCGGGAACACGGGGCGCCCGACGGAGTGGAACGGGTCGTCGAGGCCGGTAGCGAACACGGACGGCGGGGCCACGTGGGCGGACAGCTTCTGGTCGTGGCACAAGTCGTACTGACACCGCCTTGCCCGCACGAGATATGCCTGCCCTTCGATGCAGAAGGTGCAAGCAGCCTCGCTCGGCTGGGCCGCTCGATTGATCGACGCGCTCGTCGTCGCCAGCACCTTTGTGCTGGTGGCCCTGCTTCGGCAGTGGGCGCGCGAGTTCTGGAGCTTCGACGTGATTCCGGGGCCGAAGGTGCTCTCGCCCGTCACGGTTCAGAGCCAGGTTCACCTCGTCTTCGCGGTGGTGCCGCTCTGGCTCTTCTCGTTGTCCCAGCACCGCCTGTACGACGACATCCGGCGCATCCGCTCCGACCTGCTGCTCTTGCGCATCGTGAGCGCGGTGGCGGTGGCGTTCGCTCTGCTGCTCCTCGTGCTGTTCCTCTTTCCTCCGGCCGCGCCGACCTCCCGCTCCTTTCTGCTCGGGTTCAGCGTGGTGAGCGTGGGGGCGCTCTTCGCCGCGCGGCGCTTCGAAGGGGCCCGGGCGCGGAAGCGCGCGCCCACTTGGAACGTGCTCGTCGTGGGCGGCGCCTCGGAGGCCGCCCCCTTCGTGGAGACCGTCCTGGCCCACCCCCAGTGGGGCATCCGCGTGGTGGGAGTCGTGGTTCCCGAGGGCGACGATGTGGCCAGCGTTCAGGGAGTGCAGGTGCTCGGGCGGGTGGCGCAGCTCGCGGAGGTGCTCGACCGCGAGAACGTGGGGCAGGTGTTCATGACCGGCCGCACGTGGGACACCTCCACGCTGCGCTTCGTGGCCGACCGTTGCGAGGAGGTGGGCGCCACCTTCTCGATGGATGCCAACTTCCTCGGGCTCTCGATCGCCCGGGCCGACGTGATGGACCTCGGCGGCTGGAGTGTGCTGTCGTTCTCCTCCGTTCCCAACGACGCCACGGCGCTCCTCGTAAAGCGCGCGGTGGACGTGATCGTCGGGGTGGGCGGGCTGCTCGTTCTCTCCCCGATCCTGGCGGCGGCGGCTCTCGCCGTGAAACTATCGGATGGGGGGGCGGTATTTTTTGTGCAGGAGCGCAGCGGGCTTTACGGTCGACCCTTCCGAATGCTGAAGTTCCGGTCCATGGTGGTGGACGCCGAAGCGAAAATGGAGGGGCTGGCGGCGAAGAACGAGATGTCAGGCCCCGTGTTCAAGATGACGGCGGATCCCCGCATCACCCGCGTGGGCGCGTGGTTGCGGAAGTCGAGCATCGACGAGCTGCCCCAGATCTGGAACGTGCTGCGGGGCGAGATGAGCATCGTGGGCCCTCGGCCGCCGCTGCCGGGCGAGGTGGCTCGGTACGAGCGCTGGCAGATGCGGCGGCTGTCGATGAAGCCGGGCCTCACGTGCGTGTGGCAGGTGAGCGGCCGGAACAAGGTCGACTTCGACAGCTGGATGCGGCTCGACCTCGAATACATCGACAACTGGTCGCTGTTCCTCGACCTCAAGCTGATCCTGCTGACCGTGCCGGTGGTGCTGAGCGGGCGCGGCGCCTCCTGAGCCCGGCTATGTTGCGGCCGATGTTGACCGGCTCCCCCGAAGAGATGGCTGCGTTTGCGCAGCTGCAGGCCCGCCTTCCCGAGCTGTTCGGCAAGGTCACCACCCGACGCACCCAGGAACAGACGGTCGTGGTGGTGCCAAGCCTCAGCCTTGATCCGGAGGAATTGGCCAAGGTCAAGGGCGTTCACCACTACGAAGAACGCATGCTGTACATGCTGATGCTGCTGCGCCGCCCGCGCACGCGTGTGGTCTTCATCACCAGCCAACAGCTCGATCCCATCGTGGTGGACTACTTCCTGCACCTGCTCACGGGCGTGCCTTCCTCCCACGCGCGCGAACGCCTCATCCTGCTTCACTGCAGCGATGCCAGCAAACTCCCCCTCACGGCCAAGATCCTCGCGCGTCCGCGGCTGGTGGAGCGCATCCGTGCCGCCATCCCCGACGCCGCCCTCGCCCACCTCGTGTGCTTCAACAGCACGGGCCTCGAGCGCTCCTTGGCGGTCCAACTGGGAATTCCGCTCTACGCCACCGACCCGGCCCTCGCCCACCTCGGCACGAAGTCGGGCTGCCGCAAGATCTTCCGCGACGCGGGCATCCTCTTTCCCGACGGCTACGAAGACCTTCGCGACGGCGAAGACATCGCCGGCGCCCTTGCCGCCCTTCGCGAGGCCAACCCCTCCCGGCGCCGCGCCGTCGTCAAGCTGAACGACGGCTTCTCCGGGGAGGGCAACGCCCTCTTCTACTTCGACGGCGCCGACGATCTGCGCGGGAACGACCTGCGGAGCTGGGTGCGCGAACGGCTCCCGGCACTGCGCTTCGAGGCCCCCGGCGAGTCGTGGGAGCGCTACCACACCAAGTTTCGGGAGATGCAGGGCGTGGTGGAGGCGTTCGTGGAGGGCGACGAGAAGGTTTCCCCTTCCTCGCAGAACCGCGTGAGCGCTCAAGGCCGCGCCATGGCGATCTCTACGCACGATCAGGTGCTGGGGGGCCCCAGTGGGCAGGTGTTCATGGGCTGCACCTTCCCCGCCGCCGACGAATACCGCCTCCAGATTCAAGAGGCTGGGTTGCAGGTGGCCGAGGCGCTCGCGTCCAAGGGCGTAATCGGTCGGTTCGCCACGGACTTTGTGAGCGTCAAGGAAGGCGGCGAGTGGAAACATCATGCCATCGAGGTGAACCTGAGGAAGGGGGGCACCACCCATCCCTTCCTCACGCTGCGTTTCCTCACCGATGGCACGTACAACGTGGATGATGGCCTGTTCTACAGTCAGACTGGCCGCCCCAAGTACTACTACGCGAGCGACAGCCTCCAGTCCGACGACTACAAGGGTCTGGGGCCCGCCGACCTGGTCGACCTCGCCGTGGTCAACGAGCTGCATTTCCACAGCAGCAGCGAACGCGGCGTGGTGTTTCACCTCATCGGCGCCCTGTCGGAGTTCGGGAAGCTGGGGCTGGTCTGCATCGGCGACAACTGGCAGCAGGCGCGGTTCCTCTACCGGAAAACGAAAGACACGCTCGCCCAGGTCACGAGGAAAGCTTGAACATCGGCCCCCCCTTCGCGTATCCTCCCGCGACCATGCCCCGACTCGTTCCTCTCTTGTTGCTTCTGCTCCCGGCCTGCGACGACGATCGCAGCTTCACCGCCCAAGACCGGGTGCTCGATGGCTTCTCCTATGTAGACGCGGGCGCCATCGCGGTGGGCGACGAGGGCGTGTTCACCGTGCCGCTCTTCTCGAAGGCGGGCAAGGTACGCGTTTTCGAGATCTCGACCGACGACGTTTCGGTGCCGGAGGGGGCCGTGGGGCCGGCGTTTGTGGTCGACGACAGCGTCTGGGCCAAGGGGTGCGATGGCGACGACGACGGCGTGGACGACTGCCTCGACTTGGAGGAGTACACCGACACGAGCGATGCCGACACCCTACCGCTCGCGGTGAAGTTCAACCCCACCGTGAAGGGCTACTACGAGGCCCTGCTGACGGTGTGGAGCAACGACAACACCTCCACGGAGCAATTGCGGTTGCCGGACAGCGATCAGGAGTGGACGGTGTGGCGAGTGCAGCTCCGTGGGCTGGCCGACTACGCCTGCGGTCATGCGTTCCCGGACCTCATCGACTTCGGCCGGCGCCCGATCGGGGGCGACTTCAGCGCGGCCATTACGCTGGCGAATTGCGGGATCGTCCCGTTGCGGGTCACGTCCATTCTCGTGAGCAGCACGGCCATGGAGTCGCGCACCTTGCCCCCGCTCACGGTGCTTCCGGGTCGCGCGGAAGAGGTGGTGTTGGGGTGGACGGTGGTCGATGACGCCCCGGCCGACGGGATGGTGGCCTTCGAAGGGAACAGCGAGCAGCTCGTCACCGTGGCCGTGCACCTCGTGGGCAACAGCTGCGACGCCTCGCTGAACCCTGCGGAGTGGGACGACGACGGAGACGGGTGGACGGCCTGCGGCGGCGACTGCGACGACGACCGGGAAGGCGACAACCCCTACGCCAACGAGCTCGTGGGCGATGGGTTCGACAACGACTGCGACGGCGAGATCGACGAAACGGAAGACGACACCATCGCTGACGACGACGACAACGACGACTGTTCGGAGGATGGCACCGGCAGCCGGTGCAACGGCCTGTGGGACTGCAACGACAACAACGCCGCCGTCGGCCCGAAGATGATCGAGTCCTACAACCAGATCGACGACGACTGCGACGGCGAGATCGACGAGGACACCGAAGGTTCCGACGACGATGACGACGGCTACACCGAGCTGGAAGGCGACTGCGACGACACGCAGGCCGTGGTGAACTTCACGGCGGCCGAGGTGGTTGACGGCCGCGACAACGATTGCGACGGCGTGCTCGACGAAGGGGGGCCGGCCTTCGACGACGATGCCGACAGCTACGCCGACGTGGAGTCGGAAGACCGGCGTGAGTTCGACGACTGCGACGACGAGGACCCTTGGGCCTTCGTGGGCGCGCGTGAGTATTGCGACGGGTACGACAACGATTGTGACGGCCTTATCGACGACGGCGAGAGCGACGAGGCCGACGGCGCCTGCGCGTTCCGCCCCACACGGCTTGGCGCCGGCGAGGTGGTGGAAGACACCGGGGCCCAATCCCCGAGTGGGTGCTCTGCGAGCGGAAGTGCGGGGGCACCGGGGGTGCTCTTGGCGCTGGCGCTTGTCCCGCGCCGCCGCCGTGACTAATCAGACCGGGTGCGCCTGAACTTCGCAAACGGCATCCTCGTTGCCGCTGTCCTCCTCCTTGCCCTCACCGCCATCTGGTTCCAGAAGCGGTTCGCCGTCAAGGAGATCCCGCAAACCGAGCTCGTAGCCCTCATCGAGAGCGGTGAGGTCACCCGCGCCAACTTCGACGGCGGCACCCGCCTCGAAGCGTCGCTGAAGCCCGAGCGGGCGGAGGCGCCGCCCCCCCTCGTCTACTCGGTGGTCGTGCCCGGCGACCCGAGCGTGGTGGAAGCGCTGCAGGCGGCCAAGGTACCCTACGGCGCCACCGAGGCGGGCGGGTGCGCGAGCGCTCTCCCGCTGGTGATGCTCCTCGCGGTGGTCACTGCGTTCATGATGTTCAACACCTTTCGGCCGCAGCCCGACATGCCGAACGCAGCCCGCATCTCACGCTCACAGGCCAAACTGGCCCCGGAAGAGGGAACGGGCGTCTCCTTCAAGGATGTCGCGGGCATCGACGAAGCCGAAGAGGAGCTCATCGAGCTGGTGCAGTTTTTGAAGACGCCCGAGCGCTTCACTCGGCTCGGCGGAATGATTCCCAAGGGTGTCTTGCTGGTGGGGCCGCCGGGCACGGGAAAAACGCTGCTCGCTAGGGCTGTCGCTGGCGAAGCCGGCGTGCCGTTCTTCTCGTTGTCGGGCTCCGACTTCATGGAACTGTACGTCGGCGTGGGTGCGGCGCGCGTGCGCGACCTGTTCAAGCAGGCGGCCGAGCGCGCCCCGTGCATCGTCTTCATCGACGAGATTGATGCCATCGGCAAGGCGCGGATGGCCGGCGTCCCGGGCGGCGGCGAGGGAGAGCGGGATCAAACGCTCAACCAGCTGCTGGTGGAGATGGACGGATTCGATGGCCGCAAGGGCATCATCCTCATGGCGGCGACCAACCGGCCCGACACCCTCGACGCCGCGTTGCTCCGTCCCGGTCGTTTCGATCGGCAGGTGCTCGTCGACCGGCCCGACGTTCGCGGCCGGGAGGCCATTCTCAGGGTGCACGCCGCGAAGCTCGCGTTGGCGCCGGAGGTAGACCTCAAACGGATCGCGCAGGTCACCCCCGGATTCGTGGGCGCCGATCTGGGCACGGCGCTCAACGAAGCGGCGCTCCTCGCTGCGCGGCGAAACCTCGATCAAGTAGGCCAGATCGAGATCGAAGATGCCGTGGAGCGCATCTCCATGGGGCTCGAACGGAAGAGCCGGCGGCTCAGCGAAGAGGAGCGGCTCAGCACGGCGGTGCACGAGTCGGGGCACGCGATCGTGGCCGCGGGAACACCGGGGGCCTCTACAGTTCAGAAGGTCACCATCATCCCGCGGGGCATCGGGGCGCTCGGCTACACCAGCTTCCGCGATCCGGAGGAACGGTTCACCCAGAGTCGGGTGCAGATGCTGGCCATGATGGCGACGCTCTTTGGCGGCCGCGCGGCGGAGGAGCTGGTGTACGGGGAGTACAACAACGGCGCCGCCAACGACATTCAGCAGGCCTCCGACCTCGCGCGTCGCATGGTCACCGAGTTCGGCATGTCCGACGTCATCGGGCCCATCAACTATGCCAGCGAGCGCCGCAATCCGTTCGGGATGCAAGCCCGACACGTGGAGACCGTGCACAGCGACGAAACCGCGCGCCTCATCGATGCCGAGGTGCGCAAGCTGCTCGAAGCCGCTCAGGACCGCGCCCGCTCCCTGCTGTCCCGCAACCGCGACCTCCTGGAGAAGATGGCCGCCGCGCTGGTCAAGGAAGAGTCCCTCTCGGGGGAGCGCCTCGCCGAGTTCTTGTCGACCGTGAGCCGGCTGGAGCTGGTCGCGAGCTGACGGCGGTCAGTCGTTGGCCCAGGTGTTGATGCTGTACGTGGCCACGGTCTCTGGCGGCTGCGTGAGGTGGAGGAAACCCTCCGTATACGGCAGGTCGCGCATGGCCACGCCGAAAGGGCGGGTGACGAGCACGCCCACGCAGCAGAGGCAGTAGCCGGGGAGGGTGATGAGGAAGCCGATGAAGCTGAACACCATCATGTAGAGCAGCAGGTGCAGCCTCCCCCCCGCGCTGAGCGCGAACGAGCGCTCGATGGCGGCCATCACCGGCAGTCTTTCCAACGTGATCACGTGCGGAACGAAACAAAGTCCGAGGCGCAGGTAGATCAAGCCCCCGATTACGACAACGGCCCAAAGGCCCGTGAGCGCCATGATGGCCAGGTAGACGCCAGGCTCATCGGGAACGACCAACAGGCCAGCGAGCGGACAGAGGGCGACGACAATCGCTGCGAGCCCCAGAAAACCCGAGAGCAACGTCCAGCCGAGCATGCTCGCAAACACGTCACCGCCGCCGAAGAGCGTACCGGCGTTGCCCTCTCCCGTCCGAATGATCTCGTCGTGAAGGCGGATCCAGCCAGCGCCTAGCCATGCCCTCGCGAGCACCACCAGCAGGGTGATGACGAGTACGACGACCACAATGCCGAGCAACAGCCCGAGGCCGAGGCCGACGATTGCATCCAACCCGTCGAGGCCCGGGAGCGGGTTGCCGTCCGCGGCGAACCAACGAGGGGTGTCGGGCATCAGGCTGCTTTGACGCTCGAGCTTTTTCAACGAATCCCCGAGGGACTCGAGTTGGTCGGCGTCCGGTAGGCTGCCTCCTCCCCCTCCCTCGGTGCAGCTCTTCAGAAAGCCGCCGAGCAGCAGCACCCAGGGCAGGCGGCGCAAGGCTGCGATGCCGCGGCGGAGTCCTCGATCGATGTCGAAGGCCTGTCGAATGTCGCCAAACCGGGCCGGCGGGGGGGCGCTGCCGGGGAACGCTCCGTAAGCTGTCGACTCCATCCTGCTCAGCTCCCGCCCGCGTACCCGTCACCACCGGAACCGCCCTGCGACGTGATCTGGGACCCCGCGGGGTAGCCGACGGCGTCGTCGTCGCCGTGTTGCATTCGTACCGAGCCTGCCCGCGAAATCAGCACAGTCCACTCGTCGGTCGTGCCCACCGCCGCCGCCTTGTTGTTCACGAACTTCACGCAGATGTACCCGTCGCTGCTGGAGTCGCCATTGATGTCGCAGGTGAAGTCGGAGGCGGGGTTGTCGAGCATCCCGCGAGGGTTGAAGATGATCGAGTCGGTCCAAGAGTCCTCGCCCGCAAGCACGGCGGGCAGCGCCTCGATGCTCACCCACGGCAGGCTGTCTTGGGCGTCTTGCTGGATGTTCACGTAGCCCTCGCCCGTGAGCGCATCGCTGCCCGACATGTCGACAGGCAGGGTGTCCCACGCGGTGCTGTGCGCTGCGAGGTCGCCCTTCTGCACCCAGTAGACACCGATGTTGGTCGTGCCGCTGGCCGGGTCGGGGTCGGTCTCCTCGACGTAGACCCGGTATTGCACGTTGTCGGCGATGGCCATCGCGCGGGCCTGGCTCGCATGTGCGGCGAAGTCGCGTGCTGCTCGCCGCGTACGCCAAGAGGGCATCAACTCGTTCATCATGCCGGCCCCGATAGCCGCCAGAATCCCGATGAGGGCCACCACAATCGCGATCTCGACGAGGGTGACGCCGCGACGTGTGTGCATGAAGGCTCCCGAACCCAAGACAGTCTACCCGATCGGGGCGCGATCAGGTATCGAGCAGGGCGTCGCGCACGCGACTGGCCGAGATCCCGCGCCACTCCTCCGCCCGCCGCGTGTGCAGGCGCGCGAGCACTTTCTCCACGTCGGCCCCTTCCTGCTTGAGCGCGCGGTAGGCCTTGTCGGGGAGGTCGAGCTCCTCAAAGCGGGCCTTGACCCCCTCCCAGGCGCGCTTCTCCCGCTGCTTCAGGAACTCGTCGCGGGCCTGCTTCAGGGCGCGGACGTCGTAGCGACGCCCTGCCGTTTCGAGCTGTCTGAGCACGCCAGCCGTTTTCTGGACCCACTGGCCTACCGGCGCGTCACGGTCCGGGCGAACGCCGTAGACGGCGAGCAACTCAGCCCAGGCGCCGCCTGCCGGCTTCGGTAGCAGGGCTACGCCGGAGGGGGGCGCCGGCTCGCGGGCGGCCAAGGGAGGGGGGGAGGGCGCTCCCGTCGGCGGCGCTGGTTCGGTCACGAGCGCTCCGCGCAGGGCATCTTGGAGGCTCTTCATGCAAAAGGGCTATTTCGCGGCGCGGCGGGGCGTGCGAGGCAGGCCCGCGAATAGCGCGACGGCCTGCTCGTGAAGCCACGGATTGGTGGCCAGCACGTCGGGCGCGCCGGGGGCGTGAGTACGGCCGGAGAGGCGGGACACCACCCCGCCCGCCTCGGCGACCAGCAGCTGGCCGGCCGCGGTGTCCCACGCCTTCAGCCCGAACTCCCAGAAGACGTCGGACTGTCCGCTGGCCAGCGTCGCCATGTCCATGGCGGCGCTGCCGCTGCGGCGCATCCCCTGGGTGCGCCGGAGCACCCGATCCACGTACCGCAGGTAGAAGGAGGCGCGCTCGCGCCGGTCGTAGGGGAACCCCGTCACACACAGGGCTTGTTCGAGAGAGCGGCACTCGCTCACCCGCAAGGGCACGCCGTTGCGGCGCGCGCCGCCGCCCGCGAAGCCGCTGAACGCCGCATCCCGCAGCGGGTCGTAGATCGCCCCCACGAGCGGAACGTTTCCCGCTACGAAGGCGATGCTCACGCAGTACGCAGGGTAGCCGTGCACGAAGTTCGTCGTGCCGTCGAGCGGGTCGACGACCCAGCGTTCACCTGCCTGTGGGCCACCCGCTTCTTCGCCCTGCACGGGAATCCCTAAGGGTGCGAGGGCCGCTCGGATGCACCTTTCGCTGGCTATGTCCACTTCCGTGACGAGATCGATGGCGCCCTTGTGGTGCACCTCGGCCGGCCGCCGCAGCAGCAACTGCCCGGCCTCCCGTGCCGCTCTCTCCGCGGCGGCGGCGAGGTCGGCAAGGTCACGCCTCACGGCCGCCTCGGGGAGTCCAACACGAGGGTGACGGGTCCGTCGTTCACGAGGCTCAGCTCCATGTCGGCTCCAAAGCGGCCCCGAGCTGCGCCCAGCCCGGTAGCCACGGCTTCGTAGAGCGGTTGGGCCAGCGTCGGCGGGGCGGCTCCCGTGAAGCTGGGACGGCGACCCTTGGAAACGTCGCCGTACAGGGTGAACTGCGACACCAACAGCACCCCGCCCCCCACGTCGCGCACGCTGCGGTTCATCTTCCCTTCGTCGTCGGCGAAGATGCGGAGGGTGTCGATCTTGTCGACCATCCAGGCCACGTCGTGCGGGCCATCGTCGGGAGCGACACCGAGGAGCACACACAGGCCCTGTTCGATGGCGCCGACCTGCTCTCCGGCCACCCGCACGTCGGCCCGTTTCACCCGTTGCACGACCGCCCGCATCTGTCCGACCTGCTGTGCCGCCGTGTTAGCGCGCCCGAATGTCCATCGACGCCTATTTCGACAAGAAGCACGTGGTGATCACCGGGGGGTCGAGCGGCATCGGCTTCGCTGCCGCGGAGCGGCTGGTGCGGGCAGGGGCGACCGTGACGCTGGTAGCGCGTCGCGTGGACGTGCTCGAGGCGGCCCGGGCGAAGCTGGGGGAGAGGGCGATGGCGCTGGCGGTGGACGTGGCGAATGGAGCCGAAGTCGCCGAACGGCTCGGCGCACACGCGGCGGCGCACCCTGTCGATGTGCTGCTCAACAACGCAGGCGTCGTGATGCCCGGGCGATTCCTCGACCTTCCAACTGAACAGTTTCGCTGGATGATGGACATCAACTACTTCGGGGCCGTCCACTGCTGCAAGGCGCTCATCCCTTCGATTCAGGCGAAGGGGGGCGGGCACATCCTGAACGTGTCGTCGATGGCCGGTGTCATCGGCATCTACGGCTACACCGCCTACTCGGCCACGAAGTTCGCGCTGTGCGGCTTCTCCCAGTGCCTTCGCGCCGAGATGTGGCCTCACGGCATCCGGGTGAGCGTGTGCTTGCCGCCCGACACCGACACGCCGCAGTTGGCGTTCGAAAACCAGTACAAGCCCGCGGAGACCAAGGCCATCGCCGGGAACGTGAAGACGTTGCCTGCCGCCGCCGTTGCCGAGGCCATGCTCGCGGGCATGGCGGCGAACCACTTCGAGATCGTTCCCGGCTTTGACGGTTGGTCGAGTGCGCTGGCCCAGCGCCTCGTGCCGGGTGTCGTGCGCATGGTGTGTGACGCATCCCAAAAAAAGGCGGCTAAAGTCTAGCGGTGCTCCTCTCCGTCGTTCTCTTCGCGTGCACGGCCGGGTCGGACTCGGAGAGCGGCGACACTGCGACCTGCTTCGAGCGCGATGCGGGCGTGGAGATCGGGGGAAGTGACGTGGACGCGGACGGCCGCCCCCTGTGGATCGCCATGCCGGAAGGCAGCGAGCAGACGATGGTCCATGGTCCGCAGGGCGGCTGGCATCTGCTCGCCAGCGCCGATGTGCGGAGCATGGAGCCCATCGTGACCCTGCTGTACACCGTGGAGTGGCCCGCGCGCGGCGATGTGGAGCTCTCCCGCGGTCAGTTCCGCGTGATGCTGGTGGCCAACGACGAAGGCTGCGGTGGAGTGTACGCGGGCATGTTCGGTATACTCGACGTGTCGGCGCTCCATGACGATGAGCTCGACACTCCTCCTGAACTCCTAGCGGGGGAGGAGCTGCGGGTGCGCATGGAGTCCACAGACGGGGAGGGGCGCAGCGCGAGCGACTCGCGGCTCATCCGCGCCGCCCTCGACCCTTCCGACGTAGACGGGGCCTGAGCAAAACGAAACGAGCCCGCGGCGCCGTTGAGGCGCACGCGGGCCCGCCAACCCCGAGGGGTCAGATCTTCTGCGAGTAGAACTCGATGATCTTCTGCGGATCGCATTCGAACGGCAGGTCTTCACGCTGCGGCTCGGTGACGATCTTGCCGGTCGCGGTGGCCGGGTCGAAGTCGAGGTAGCCCGGACGGATGCGCGTTGCGCCTCCTTCGAGGGCGGCCACGATGAACGGCTTGGCGCGCGACTTTTCGTGCACGCTCACGGCCGCGCCCGGGCTTACGCTGAAGCTCGGACGGTCCACCCGCTTGCCGCCCACGGTGATGTGGCCGTGAACGACCAACTGACGCGCGGCGGGGATGGTGGCGGCCAGGCCGAGGCGCCACACCACGTTGTCGAGCCGAGACTCGAGCATCGTGATCAGCGTACGCCCCGTGGGGCCCTTACGACGGGTGGCTTCGGTGACGTAGCGGCGGAACTGCTTTTCGAGAATGCCGAAGTGCCAGCGCAACTTCTGCTTTTCGAGCAAACGATCCCGGAAGTCGCTGCTCTTTCCTTTACGACGAGCGCCGTGCTGTCCCGGGGGCGTTGCACGATCCAGCGAAGGGACCGTGGTCAGACCGGGAAGCACCACGCCCACACGCCGGCACTTTGCGAGCCGGGGTCCACGATAACGTGCCATGATATATGGCTCCTTGGGGGTGCGAAGAGTACGGCGAACGGGGGTTTCGAGAGGATCTCGTGGGCCGTTGCCGACCGCCTCGGATGAAGCGGCCCCGCCGGCTAACCGATCCCGCCCCGATCGTGCAAGGGGTGCCGCGGCGGTAGGTGGCGGTGCCGGCTCCCCTCATCCGCCCGTGATACCCGGCGTCCCATGGGCGTGGCGATCGGCATCGACCTTGGCACGAGCAACTCCTGCGTGTGCGCGGTGGTAGACGGGGAGCCGGTGGTATTCGCCGACAAGGAGGGGCGCCGCACCCAGCCTTCGATCGTGGCGTTCGGCTATGGCAAGAGCGCGGTGGTCGGGTGGCGGGCTCGGCGGCAGCTGCTCTACGCGCCGGAGAGCACGGTAATCAGTGCCAAGCGGCTCATTGGCCGCCGGGCCGGCGCCGAGGAAGTGGAGCGGATGAAGGCGCAATGCGCCTACGGCATCACGGAAGGCGAAGGCGGTGAGCTTGCGGTGCGGGTGCAGGGCAAGCTGTTCACGCCGGCCGAGATCAGCGCGCATGTGCTCGTGCATATGAAGAAGATCGCGGAGGAGGCGCTCGGCGAGAGCGTGACCCAGGCCGTGATCACCGTGCCCGCGTACTTCAACGACAACCAGCGGCAGGCCACCCGCAGCGCGGCCGCCATGGCCGGCTTGGAGTGCCTCCGCATCCTGAACGAGCCTACCGCGGCGGCTCTCGCCTACGGCTTCAACAAGGGGAAGCGGCAGCACGTGGCCGTGTACGACCTTGGGGGGGGCACGTTCGACATCTCCATCCTCCGCATCGACGACGACTTCTTCGAGGTGATCGCCACGTCGGGCGACACCTTTCTCGGCGGCGACGACTTCGACTACGCGGCGGCAGACCAGTTCATGGAGCTGTTCTGTGCGCAGACCGGGCTCGATCTGCGAGCGAACCGAACGGTGCGGATGAAGCTGCGGGAGGCGGCTGAGCGTGCGAAGGTGGCGTTGTCGGGGGGCGGAGACGTGGAAGTGAGTGTGCCGGCGCTCCACCGCGCCGCAGGTGGGCAGGAGCTTGGATTTCACACGACGGTGGACCGTTTCACTTACGACCAGTGGGTGTTGCCGCTGGTGAGCCGCACGTTCGATGTGTGCGACGATGCCCTGAAGGCCGCAGGCATGTCCATCCGTCAGATCGACCACGTGTTGATGGTTGGCGGGATGACCCGCTACCCGCTGGTGCGCGAGGCCGTGCGGGACCACTTCCGTAAGCCGCCGAACACGACGGTGAACCCGGACGAAGTTGTCGCCATAGGGGCTGCGATTCAGGCCTGGAACCTTACGAACACGGAGGTTGAGGGAGGGGGGTCGGTCCTGCTCGACGTTACGCCGCAGTCGCTCGGCGTGAGAACCTTGGGCGGCTTCTGCGAAACGCTGATCCCGCGGAACACCGCGATCCCCACCGAAAGCACCAAGGTGTTTCACACCGCTGTCGACAACCAGACCGAGGTGCGCATCTCCGTGTGCCAAGGGGAAGGCCGAATGGCCGACGACAACGAGCTGCTCGGCGAGTTCGTGCTGGGAGGCCTCGCGGAAAAACCCCGCGGGCAGGTGCGGGTGCGGGTGACCTTTGAGATCGACACCGATGGCATCGTGCACGTACGGGCCATCGACAGCGTGCTGGGGCTTGAGCGCAGCATCCGAATCGAGTCGAGCGGTGGCGCCTCCGCAGCGCCCGAGCAGTCCCATCGTTTCGACGACATCGACTTCTGAGCGCGAGCGGGTAGACTGCTCGCATGGATCCTCGCCTGCGCCTGCGCTTCGAAGTCGAGACGATGCACGAACTCCTCCCGCAACTGGACTACTACCAGCTGCTGGGGCTGGAGTTGGGCTGCCCACAGCACGATGTGGACGCTGCTTTTCGCAATGAGGGCCGCCGGCTTCATCCCGATCGCGCCGCGGCGGGCGCGGCCCCGGAGTTCCGGACGGTCGCGAACTCGGTGTTCAAGGCGGTGAACGATGCCTACCGCGTGCT